>NZ_PHGS01000003.1:0-118323 GCF_003031125.1 Agrobacterium sp. LAD9
CGAGACGGCCATTCCCGCCAGCACGGCGGCGGCGACCACGGTGGAAGACCAGCTCGTAAACAGAACCTGATACTCCCGCCCATCGGCATCGAGCGCCGAACAGGCGAGCTGACGCCAGTGGCAGTCGCGCCGGCCGACGGCAAGCGGCACCGGCGCGTCATCCTTCAGCGGATGGTTGGCGGAAGCGACCCAGCAGAGCGGTTCGGTGCGCACCACATCCGAGGAGCGCGCGCGCGGATTATGGGTGACGAGCGCGATATCCAGTTCGCCGCGCGCCATTTTTTCGGCAAGGCTCACGGATGGTTCGCAGACGATGTAGAGCTCGACATTGGGATGGGTCTTGGCAAAACGCCCGATGATCTCTGGCATGTAGCGGTCGGCATAGTCATCGGGCGTGCCGATGCGCAGCGTGCCCTCCAGCCGGTTGTCGTCGAAGGCGGCAATCGCCTCATTATTGAGGCGGATGATGCGGCGGGCATAATTCATCAGTTTTTCGCCCTCCGCCGTCAGGCGGTTGCCGCGCCCGTCTTTTGCAAAGAGCTGTTTGCCAATGCGTTCCTCAAGCCGTCGCATCTGCATGGAGACGGCGGATTGCGTCTTGAAGACGCGGTCTGCGGCCTTGGTGAAGCTGCCCGTATCAACGATGGCGATGAAGGTGTGCAGCTGGTCTATGTCGAGAGGTGCGGACATGGATGGTCATCCATCAGAATGATTGATGCCTCACATTAGAAACATTCGTTGGACTGATCAATAGTCTTGCGACATTTTGACACCAAGCAAATCAATATCAACCCCGGGCCGACGAGATGTCGAGCCCTCAACCCGAGGCAGCTTCTCGCGCGTGGTGCGCCGGGAGCGGTGCCGCATCGTGCCGTTACGGAAGGATAAGTGTCATGCGCACGGCAGAACGGAGAATGGAACTGGAACTCGCAACCGGCAGGGAAAGCGATGCGCTTCGTCGCCTCGTTGTCGGTGTTGCTTCGACCGTGAAAACCTTTCTGCAGCGCATCTATAACCGTATCTGCGCCAATGAGCTGACGGAACTCGACGACCGCCTGCTTGCGGATGTCGGTCTGGTGCGATCGGATGTGACGAATGCGCTCAATACCGGCCTTTTCGATGACCCGACCGCCCATCTGACCCGGGCCGCACAGCTACGCTCGGTCACGCGGTTTGAGGCGCTCTAAGTTTTGTTCGCGCAACTCCGGCAGACCTCCAGCTGCCGGAACTGCTCCGAGCTGAAAAGTTTTCCCCGCAGGGTGATTTGCCAATAGCCCTGCCTTTGCCCGGTGTCAGGCCCCTCGGCCGCGCCGGGCTTTTTTAATGGCGGTGCAGCTTTAGTGCCAATGCCTCAATATTGATATTCCTCGAAGACCGGCAGCACCGAACCGCCCCAGCGGCCATTATAAAGCGCAAGCAGGTCTTCGGCGAGGGTGGTCTTCTTGGCCAGAACCTCATCCAGCGAGGACAGGAACACGGTCTCATCCTGGCCTTCGCCATTCAGGCGTTTGCGGTTTTTCAGGCCGGTGCGGGAAATGTCGAGCACCTCACGGGCGATGCCGAGGAGCGGCTTGCCGGCGATCTCTGCGGCCAGACCCTTGGCCGGTACGGCGTCGCGAAGGGCGATGACCTCGTCGAAACTCCAGCCGGCCGTCAGTGCATCGGCAGCATCCAGCGCTTCCTGATCATAGAGAAGTCCGACCCAGAACGCCGGCAGGGCGCAGATGCGCCTCCACGGGCCGCCATCCGCACCGCGCATTTCGAGGAAGCGCTTCAGGCGCACATCCGGGAACAGGGTGGAAAGATGGTTCGTCCAGTCGCCCATTGTCGGCTGCCACTCGGCGATTTCGCCCTTCAGCGCGCCGTTCATGAACTGACGGAAGGTGACGTGGGTGCAATCGTGATATTTGCCGTCGCGCACGATGAAATACATCGGCACATCAAGCGCCCATTCCACATAATCCTTGAAGCCGAAATCCTGGTTGAAGGTGAAGGGCAGCACGCCCGAGCGACGATTATCGGTGTCGCGCCAGATATCGCCGCGCCAGGAGAGCAGACCGTTCGGCTTGCCTTCGGTGAAGGGCGAAGAGGCGAAGAGCGCGGTTGCCAGCGACTGCAGCTTCATGGAAACGCGCATCTTCTGGCGCATGTCCGCTTCGGAGGAGAAATCGAGATTAACCTGAATGGTGCAGGTGCGGTACATCATGTCGAGACCCTTGGTCCCGACCTTCGGCATATAGCGCGTCATGATCGCGTAACGCGATTTCGGCATATGCGGCGTTTCGTCATAGCTCCACAACGGGCTGCCGCCGATGCCGAGGAAACGAATGCCCATCGGCTCGGCCACTTCGCGCACGGTCGCCAGATGCTGATTGGATTCCTTGCAGGTCTGATGCAGGTTTTCGAGCGGCGCGCCTGACAGTTCGAACTGGCCGCCCGGCTCGATGGAGATGGCCCCCATGCCGTGCTGTTCGCCAAGGCCGATGATGTTCTCACCGTCCATGATCGGCTCCCAGCCGAGCTTTTCCTGCATGCCCTTCAAAAGGGCCGAAATGCTGGCTTCGCCGAAATAGGGAACGGGACTGTTATCCTTGCGGAAAAAGGCGAATTTTTCGTGTTCGGTGCCGATGCGGAAATCGGCTTCAGCTTTGCAACCGCCTGCCAGATAATCTGTAAGCTCCGTGACGGAGGAGAGGGGTGTCTGGTCGGTCGTGTCGCGTGCCATGGCTTACCTTGTTATGACGTCTCTGTTGCGGCGAGGCATATGATTGGCAGATAGGGCCGGATCGTATCCGGAGGCAAATGAATTTCTTTTAAAGATGCATGAAGCGCAATGGTGCCTCTCAGTTCCAGTCGCCGATAACAGCCTGAATGACTGCAAGTGCGGCGACGGCGGCCGTGTCGGCCCTCAGGATTCGCGGCCCGAGCGGAATGGGGGTGACGAAGGAAAGGCCGCGCAGAAGCTCCCGCTCCTCTTCGGAAAATCCGCCTTCCGGGCCGACCAGCAGGGCAATTTTGCGTTCCGTGACGGATTGCAGGATTGGCAACGGATTTTGCCCCGCATCGCCTTCGTCACAATAGATGATGCGCCGGTCGTGAGGCCAGGACTCGAGCATGTCCTTCAGTTTCACCGGCTCGGCCACGTCGGGCAGGGACAGTATGCCGCACTGCTCGGCGGCCTCGATGGCGTTGGCGCGCAGTTTTTCGGTGTTGTGAATCTTGCCCTGCACATGCTGCGTCATCACCGGCTGCAACAGGCCGGCGCCCATTTCCACCGCCTTCTGCACCACATAATCCATGCGCCCGACTTTCAGCGGTGCGAAAAGATAATGCAGGTCAGGTGCATCCGGCTGCGGACGTGTCTGCTCGAGGGGCACGAGAATGATCTTCTTGCGGCTCGGAAAGGAAAGTCTCGTTTTCCATTCGCCGTCACGCCCGTTGAACAGCAGGATTTCCGCGCCGTCGGTCATGCGCAGCACATTGGCGAGATAGTTGAACTGTTCGGTTGTTGCCTCCTGCGCGACGCCTTCGGCAAGATTGGCTTCGATGTACAGGCGTTGCATCCGGAAATTAGCGCGCATGGGATTTTTCGGTTTCAGAGAAAGAGGAAGGACATGAGCCAATAGAGCAGCGCCGCAA
Source organism: Agrobacterium sp. LAD9 (assembly GCF_003031125.1). Lineage (NCBI taxonomy): Bacteria > Pseudomonadati > Pseudomonadota > Alphaproteobacteria > Hyphomicrobiales > Rhizobiaceae > Agrobacterium > Agrobacterium sp. LAD9. The sequence goes on from NZ_PHGS01000003.1 coordinate 3,640, forward strand.
GCGTTGCACTTAAGGGAACGGTGACCAGCCAGGCGGCGATGATCGTCATGAAGTGGGAGCGCCGGACAAGATAACGGCGGCGCACCTCGGAGGGATTGTCGGCATATTTTTGGGCGCGGCGGATTGTCTGGCCGGCTCCCGCCTGAACGAGCTCCTGCCGCCGCCGTGACGATTGCGTATACCATTCACGGAAGAAGCCAACGCCGAACACCGCGCCGATGGCGGTGTGGGTGGTGCTGACCGGCAGGCCGAAGCGCGATGCAACGAGGACAGTGAGCGCCGTGGCCACGGAAACGCAAAACGCGCGCATCGGATTGAGCTTGGTGATCTGTTCACCGACGAGGCGGATGAGGCGCGGGCCATAAAGAAGAATACCGCAGGAAAGCCCGAAGGCGCCGACCAGCATCACCCACAGCGGTGCGCGGGCGGAGGTGCTCACCGCCTCATCATGCAGGGCGCGCACGATGGCCACGACAGGGCCGATGGCGTTCGAAACGTCATTTGCCCCATGCGCGAAGGACATCAAGGCGGCGGCGAGAACGAGCGGCCATTGGAACAGGATTCGAAGCGACTGGTTGCGGTTCTCCAGCCCTTCCGATTGTTTGTGGATGATCGGCACACAAAGCCGCCACGCCACAAGCCCGGTCACCAGCCCTATGAGGCTGGCATGGCCAAGCGACACATGCATGAGCTGCCGCAATCCGACCCAGATGAGATAGGCCATGAAGACGCCCGCCATCAGGCCGATGAGAACCGGAACCCACAGCCGGGCCGAGCCGATCTTGTCCTCGCGGTAAATGATGAATTCCTTGATGAAAGCAAGGATGGCGACGGCGATGAAGGCGCTGATGAAGGGTGCGAGTACCCATGCGAAGGCGATGCTGCCGAGCGAAAGCCAGTCGACCGCTTTCGCCCCATAGGCGGCCATTCCGGCGCCCGCAACCCCGCCGACCACCGTATGGGTGGTGGAGATCGGCGCTCTTGTCCAGGTCGAGATATTGACGAGAAGGCCGGCGGCGAGAAGCGCCGACAGCATCGCCCAGGAAAAGGCGGTCCTGTCGGGGATGGTCTCGACGTTGATGATGCCGCTGGAAATGGTCTCCACGACATTGCCGCCGGTGATCAATGCCCCGGCAATCTCGCAGATGGCGGCGACGATGAGCGCAACGGCAAGCGGCATGGCCTTGGCGCCGACCGCCGGGCCGACATTGTTCGTCACGTCGTTCGCGCCGATATTGATGGCCATATAGGCGCCGATGGCGACGGCGGCGATGATGATGACGGCACCCGCGGTGCCCGTGACGAAAGCGCCTGCGAAGACAGCCGCGAGAACAACGAACATGAACCCCGCGCCAAGGCCGGCAAGCTGCTGCGTGACGTGCAGCGTCGCCTCCTCGACACGGGTGAACTTGTCGAGATCCTTGTCGAGCGTCGGCTTCATGTTTGATGGCGGCTTCGTTGCCATTCACACCTCGTTTGCCAGCATTCCCTTTCGTCCGGCAGCGTCGCAGGTTGAAGGCAATTTACAGAAAGACTGTTACATCTCGCACATCTTTCCAAAAGGAAAGACGATAAAAGCCATGTTGGAAAAACAAACTGCACATTGCCACATCAGGGGCGGGCGCGCTATTTCGAATGCGCCATCCGCTTGTCGAAAGCGAGCATAAGCGCCTTCAGTTCCGGCTCGTTGACGCGCTTGCCGGCTTCTTGCGGACTGACCCATTCCAAACGTCTCGATTCCTTCTCGGGAAAGCTTTCCTGCATTTCCGAAACTTCGAGCAGATGCACCTGCACCCTGCATGGCACGTTGACGCCGCTGTTCAGCTTTTTCTCGTAGTCGTAATAACCGAAGGGCGCCTTTTCCACCGTGCCTTTGACACCGGCTTCCTCATAGGCTTCCTGCTCGGCCACCGCATGGGCCTTCTTGTTGGCCATCGGCCAGCCCTTGGGAATGACCCATCGGCCCGTATCCCTGCTGGTCAGCAGTAAGACTTCCGGCCCCGGATTTTTTTTCGACAATCGATAGCACAGCGCCGCATATTGCTGTCGCGGCGGTCTGCGCAACATCAAGCCAACATCTGTCGCCAATCGATTCAAAATCTTCAATCCGAATAAATCCTCTTTGCCGGGTAGTGATAATTGCTAATATAGAGATGCCGCAGATTCCGCCAATCCCCCTTTACCCATAACCCACTACTGTCTTCATGCTGATGAAGCCTTTGGGCGCAGGGGATGTGGTAGATTTGCGAACAAAGTTCTGACCGGGCGGTTCCCCGCGGCCGGACAGCCGATGCGGTAATACTCTCTCTGCCTGCCTTCAAGCCATTCAGAATGCAAAGCCGCTATGAATTGTGGCCGGGGCTGCTTTAATCAGGGGTTATCCCCCAGTGCCGGAGGCCCTCGACCACACCGTCCGCTTCTCTCGCAGCCGCGTGAAAAAAGCGCGTATCCTGATGTGCCAGCGAGACAAGCTCCGGCAGGGCATTGCCGACGATCACGCCGCGAATATTCTTCAACTCGAACATCGCCCGATCATTGCCAGTATCGCCCGCAACCACTGATTCGTCGAGGCCGATGCGTAATTGTCCACATAACCATGTGAGCGCTGCGCCCTTGTCCGCGGCTTTCGGCAAGATGTCGAGGTCGCGATCGCTGGAGTAGACGAGACGGGCGTCGATATCAGCCGCTACAAGCGCTGCTTCGATCTCTCCGAGCGCGGCGTCATCGGCGCCATGCAGGAACCAGCTCGATTTCAAGCCGTGCTGGTAACGCTCCTCCTGCATCGTCACACCGGGAATTCCGGCCATGACCTCGGTAATCCTCCGCGGGTCGAAACCGGTGCCGAGGGACTGTGTGTAGGCGCTTTCCAGTTCGCTTCGCTTTTTGGCGTGCAGCATCGTGCCGACGCCGCCGATGATGTAGTCCGGCTGCGGCAGCGGCACCTCTTCCAGGAGGGCAAGCTGGTCGTCGATCAGCCTGCCGCTGTTGAAAACGAGGAGGGGACGTTGCGCCTCCGGCAATGAGTGCCAGAAATCGCGAAACCGCCGCGTGGCGTCATTGTCGCCGACAACGGTTCCGTCGAGATCGGTGGAAAAAAGACGAAGCGGTTTCAATCGCCGTCATTCCATGGTTCGGCCCAGTCGGCTTCTTCCAGAACCGGCATCATGGTCCTGCCTTCCACAAGGGCGAGCAGCTGCTGGGCAATGCCGGTCCAGGTGAACAGGCTGCGCGCCTTGTGTGCCCCCATGCGGGAAAGCCGCCCGTAAAGCCGCTCGTGCTTGAACGGCTTCATCATGGTGATGCCGAGGTCTTCCTTGTCGAAAGGATCGGCAAACAGCGCATGACGGCCATAGCTCACGGCCCGGAACAACCCTCCATGGATGGTGACGACAGTTGGCGTGCCGCTCGCCATCGCCTCGATCGCGGTCATGCCGAACGGCTCATAGCGACTGGAAAGCACGAAAAGATCGGCAGCGCGATAGATATCCGGCAGGTCTTCATCCGCGACATAACCGGAAAAGGCCACCTTGTCTTCCAGACCGAGCGCTTTCACCCGCTCCTTCAGCTGGTTGAGGATCGTGGTTTCCTGTTCGTCCATATTCTCACCGCCAACGGCGAGATGCAGACGGGCTTCCGGTTCGCGCTCCGCAAGAACGGAGAAGCCGTCGATCAGCAGATCATAACCCTTGTTGGTGGCAAGCCGCCCAAGGGCCAGAACCGTCTTTCCCTCGAAGCCGAAACGCTGCCGGATCATCTGCCGCGTCGCATCCGAAACCGGGAAGAAACGGTTGTCGTCATAACCCGGCGGGATCATGTGGATGTGCTTGCGTTTTTGCCCGTAATCCTCAATCAGCACGTCGAGCTGCACCGGCGTCGTGGCGATCACTATGTCGCAGCTGCGATAGATGATAAGCTCGTGCTGAATGCGTTCCCTGAAGTTGAATTCCAGTTCGAACGTATCGGCCTTTTCCGGATAGTCCGTCTCCATCTGGCGCTTTTTCCAGATGCCGAGCGAATGCGGCGTGTGCAGATGCGGCACTTTCAGCGCTTCGGAGAGTCGCTGCCCGGCCACGCCGGCGTCCCAGTAATGGCTGTTGATGAAAGAATAATTCAGGTCGTTCTTCTTGATGAAACGCAGCGCGTTTTCGCACCATTCCATCAGGTGTCGGTGCAGATATTCCTTGGGAATGAAATCGCGTCCGCCGCAGGGAATGCGCACCACACGGACGCGCTCGTCAACCTCGTCGAATTCCGGCTGGTCTTCGAAGCGGCGGGTATAAAGATCGACGGTGTAACCGAGCTGGCCGAGTTTGCGTGCAAGCTCAAGCACATAAACCACCTGCCCCCCGGTATCGGCCGCGCCCAGTGGCGGATGCGCGGCGACATAGCCATGCGTCGATATGAGAGCTATCCGCGGATAGCGTTCAGTTTCGCTCGTGGTTGTCATGGGTCCCATCTTGGTAAATTTTTCCAATTAACCCGATAAAAAGACCGAAGAGCACAAAAGGTTCCATCAAAAACCGAATAAAATGGATGGCGCATTTCACCAATCGGTGTTTTCAGCCGCTGCGCTGCTGCTGTCGCAAACGGGAAATCCGGTCCCATTCCCGCGCCTGATGCGCCTTGGAGGTCGTCTCCACAATGAAATCGATATGGGCTTCCGCCGCCGCCCTCGCTGCTGCCGGATTGCCGGCGGCGATGGCGTCGTGGATGGCGATATGTTGCCTCAGCACCTCGTCATGGGCGCCCGCGACGGTGAAGATGAGATGGCGATTATAGAAGATGTCGTCGCTCAGAAGCTTGTAGCAGGAGCGCAGCGTATGCATCAGCACGATATTATGCGCCGCCTCGCCGATGGCATTGTGAAATTCCACATCGCCTGACAGTTCCTCTTCGAAGTGGCCCGCCTCATGCGCCTCACGCATTCTGTCGACGATGGCGGCAAGGTTGCGCCTGTCCGGCTCCGTCGCCCGCTGTGCGGCAAGTTCGGCGGTCATGCCTTCGATATAACGGCGATATTCGAGGAAATCCCGCGTCGCCCGGCTGTGACGGGTGATCAGTGCGCTCAACGGGTCTGAAAAGACCGCGCCGACGATATCGGCGACATAGGTGCCGCCGCCATGCCTGCTCACGAGAAGGCCGCGGGTCTCAAGCTCTTTCAGTGCTTCCCGCAGGATCGGGCGCGAGACATCGAGCTTCTGCGCCAGTTCCCGTTCGCCCGGCAGCCGGTCGCCATCCCGCAAGATGCCGTCGAGGATCAGTTCCTCGAACCGCAGCACGACCTCCTGCGATGTGCGGCTGTGCTCGATGCGCGCAAAAAGCGTTTCGTCCATCGCAGAAGTCTCCGGCGAGATGCCGCCCCGTATTTGATGCCGGGCAAAGTACCAGCGAAGCGTCGCACTGGTCAAATATTCTATCCAGTTCTCCGCCTGGCCGTGTCATGCCTGCGGCAACACGGCATCTGCCTTTTGAAACTGGCTTTTGTTAAAGCAGCAGCTGGACAGGGTGATGATGGCGGATTTTTCCGCCAGATGGATCAAAACAATTACATCGGCTTCGATTGCGGTGTTTTCATTGTGATCGATGGCTTAGAAATCCGGGACAAGAAGCGGGGACGATATCGCAATGGCCAAGGGTAGATTTGCATTCGCAAGCGCGCCGGAAAGGTCGCTGGCTCTGGGTGAGGTGCATGCGCGGCCGACCGTGCTGCTTGCCCCATCGCGCATCATCATCCAGCTCGCCTTCATGATGGATGGCGGCTCGGCCGTGCATCACTCGGTCATCGCGGAAATGTCGCGCAGCCGTGGTGTCGCACCACCGGAACGTGATGCCCGCCACCATGCGATGCCCTGGGGGCAGGGGACGCTTCGCTGGGAGCGGCATACCGAGTTCTCGACCTGGTTCTGGGATGGCCCCGCACCGGAAAAATTTGGCGGCGAAATCGCGGGCGATCCCTTCGGCGACGGCTTTTCGCCACCCGGCTCGCTAATCTCGGGCGTGCGGCTGGAAATCCGTCCTGAGAACGGTGTCACCTCCCAGGCGGAAGCGATGTTCGAACCGACCAGCCTCTGTCACAGCGATGTGCGCGACGGGCAGGCCGCTATCCTCACCGATTTCCGCCAGGATCGCGACGGGCTGACGCAGATATTGGTGATCGACCGGGGCCTCACCGATTACAGCCGCGGCGCGCTGGTGCAGCGGCTGCTCGACATCGAGACCTACCGCACGCTCGCCATGCTCGGCCTGCCGATGGCGCAGACGCTGTCGCCGGAAATCCGCCGCATCGAGGATGGTCTGACCGGCATCACCCAGCGCATGAAAAACGGTGCGCGCGACGAGGCCGATGCGCTGCTGGCGGAGATGACCCGGCTTGCGGCGGAACTCGAAGCCAATGCCGCGCTCAGCCTCTATCGTTTCGGCGCCAGCCGCGCCTATGACGGCATCGTGCGCGAACGCATCCGGGCGCTGGCGGAAACGCCGGTGCAGGGCCATGAGACCATGGGCAGCTTTCTGGAACGGCGCATGGCGCCCGCCATGCGCACCTGCCAGTCGGTGGAGGAGCGGCAGGCCAACCTGTCGCGCAAGCTCTATCGCGCCACGGCTCTGGTTCGAAGCTGGATCGATGTGGAACTGGAGCGGCAGAACACGGTGTTGCTCAACACCATGAACAAACGCGCCGCCATGCAGCTTCGCCTGCAGCAGACGGTCGAAGGCCTCTCGGTCGCCGCCATCTCCTATTATGTCGTCGGCCTCATCGGTTATCTCACCAAGGCGATCAGCCATGATGTTCTGCCGGTTGATCCGGCCATCGTCACCGGTATCTCCGTTCCCTTCGCTGTGCTTGGCGTGTGGTGGGTCGTGCGCCGCATCCGCCGGTCCCATGCAGAGGGCGGGCATTAAGGGGCAACCCAGTCTCCCTCATTACTGTGCTCGTCACAGGAATCCAGCCAACGCGCGTCTGCGCGGCGGAGGGAATCCTTTCAGCCCAAGGACTTGGGCTGGCTGGACCCTGTGACGAGCACAGGGATGAGGGAGGAGAGGTGGTGCTGATACGGCCTCGCCGCCTTAGCCTTGTTCCCAATAGGGTGAAGGCCCATAAAGCCCGGCCAGATAATCGATGAACAGCCGCACCTTCGCGGGTAGGAACTGCCGGCTCGGATAAACCGCCGACAGCGTGACATTGCGCGATCCCTCATAACCGGGCAGCACTTGTACCAGCTTCCCGCTGCGCAATTCATGGCCGATATCCCAGGTGGAGCGCAGCGCAATGCCAAGTCCTGATATCACCGCCTCGCGGATCACTTCGCTCGAATTGGTGACCAGCATTCCCTCCGGCCGGATGCTGAGCGCACCGCCCGGCCCCTCCAGTCGCCACACGTCGTTATTGTGCGCCGGCAGGCAGCGGTGTTTCTTCAGATCCTCGATTGTCGCCGGCATGCCGTGGGCCGCCACATAGTCCGCCGAGGCGCAGAGCACACGGCGCACCGGCGCCAGACGGCGGGCGACGAGGCTGGAGGAGTTGAGGTCGGCAATACGGATAGCCAGATCGTAACCGCCCTCGATGATATCGATGAACTCGTCGCTGAGCACCAGATGGACCGAGAGGTCCGGATGCCGCTCCATGAATGTCTTCAGATGCGGCGCGATATGCATGCGCCCGAAGGAGGTGGGTGCGGAAACCTTCAGTGTGCCGTTGACGGTGTTGGCGCGGCCGGAGACGAAATCCTCCGCTTCCTCCAGACCTTCCAATACGGCCAGCACCCGCTCGTAAAATCCCTGTCCCGCTTCGGTCAAAGAAATCTGCCGCGTGGTGCGCTGGAAAAGTCGTGCGCCGAGCTTTTCTTCCAGCCGCTTGATGCGCTTGGAAATCACGGCGGGCGAATAGCCAAGCTCCTTGGCGGCGAGCGACATGCTGCCGGAGGCGGCAACGCTTGCGAAGACTTCCAGATCGCCCAGATTTGTCATAGTTGCCCTTGATTATTTCCAGAATGGAAAAAATCCATATCATTTGATTGCGCCGTTTCAAAGTGGTAAAGAAACAATACCAGTTAGTGGAATGGCATGGAGGAGGGGCGGTGACACAGCCGATAAAGTTTCTGGCGCCGCGCGCGAAGGTGGTCGCAGATCGCGACCGCATCATAGCTGATCTCAAGGATATTCTGCCGGCGGACTGTCTTGTGCACGAGCCGCGCGAACTCGTGCCTTTCGAAACCGATGCCTTTGTCTCTTATCGCCGCCTGCCGCTTGCCGTGGCGCTGCCGAAGACGACCGAGGACGTGGCGGCGGTGATGAAATATTGTCATCGCTACGGCATTCCGGTCGTGCCGCGCGGCGCCGGCACCTCGCTCTCCGGCGGGGCGATCCCGCAGGAGGATGCGGTGGTGATCGGCCTTTCGAAGATGAGCGCGATCCTTGAGCTTGATTTTTACAATCGCACGGCGCGGGTGCAGGCGGGAGTCACCAATCTCTCCATTTCCGATGCGGCCGGCGCTGAAGGCTTCTTTTATGCGCCTGATCCCAGTTCGCAGCTGGCCTGCACCATCGGCGGCAATATCGGCATGAATTCCGGCGGCGCGCATTGCCTGAAATATGGCGTCACCACCAATAATCTGCTCGGCGTGAAAATGGTGCTGGTGGATGGCACTGTTCTCGAACTGGGCGGTAAATATCTCGATGCCGGCGGTTACGACCTGCTCGCCCTCGTCTGCGGCTCGGAAGGCCAGCTCGGCATCGTCACCGAGGCGACGGTACGGCTGATCGCCAAGCCGGAAGGCGCGCGCCCGGTACTGTTCGGCTTCGAAACCTCGGAAGAAGCGGGCTCCTGCGTGGCCGATATCATCGGTGCGGGCATCATCCCTGTTGCCATTGAGTTCATGGACAAGCCGGCCATCGAGATCTGCGAGGCCTTCGCCAAAGCGGGATATCCGCTGGATGTCGGCGCGCTTCTGATCGTGGAGGTCGAAGGCTCCGAGGCGGAAATGGACGCCATGCTTGCCGATATCGTCACCATTGCCCGAAAACATGGCGTGAAGACCGTGAAGGAATGCCAGTCGGCCATGGAGGCTGCGGCGATCTGGAAAGGCCGCAAATCCGCCTTCGGCGCAACGGGCCGCATCGCGGATTATATCTGCATGGATGGCACGGTGCCGCTTTCCCAGCTTTCTTATGTGCTGAAAAAGACGAGCGAGATCACCGACCGTCTCGGCCTGCGCGTCGCAAACGTCTTCCATGCCGGTGATGGCAACATGCATCCGCTCATCCTGTTCAATGCCAATGATCCTGAAGACGCGGCCCGCGCGGAAGAGGCAGGCAATGAAATATTGAAGCTCTGTGTGGATGCGGGTGGCTGTTTGACCGGCGAGCATGGTGTCGGCATCGAAAAACGCGATCTGATGCGCCACCAATATGGTGAGGCCGATCTTGCCCAGCAGATGGCGGTGCGGGCGGCTTTTGACGAGGGCTGGCTGATGAACCCTTCCAAGGTGTTTCCGCTGGAGGGGAGGGGATGATGGGTTTGAGTTTTATGGTCTCTGTGGGTACGGCTCACCCCCCTCTGCCCTGCCGGGCATCTCCCCCTCAAGGGGGGAGATCGGTAAGACGCCCGCGCATCGCTTCATTCGCAGCGTTCGAGAGTGGAGTGAGAGATCGCCTCGATTCGATCTCCCCCCTTGAGGGGGAGATGCCCGGCAGGGCAGAGGGGGGTATCCCTTGCGCAAACTTCGCTGTCCCATGCCCGGAGCCCGCAACCCCATGCTGACGCCGTACGCAGAAACCCAGGTCGCCGATATCATCCGCGACCACGCGACCCGAAGAATCCCGTTGAAAATCTTCGGCGGCAATACCCGCTCCGGTTTCGGCAATGCCGTGGCGGCGGAAACCGGGCTGAGCTCCCGCGCAATGGCTGGCATCGTTTCCTACGTCCCCGCCGAAATGGTCATGACCGTCAGGGCAGGCACCCCGCTCGCCACCATCGAAGCCGCCCTTGCACAAAACCGGCAGATGATGGCCTTCGAGCCGATGGACCACCGCCCGATCATGGGCACAGAAGGTGAGCCGACCATCGGCGGCGTCTTTGCCGCCAATGTCTCCGGCCCGCGCCGTTATGTGGCGGGTGCCGCCCGCGACAGCCTGCTCGGCATCCGTTTCGTCAATGGCAGCGGCGAGATCATCAAGGCCGGCGGCCGGGTGATGAAGAATGTCACCGGGCTCGACCTGTCGAAGTTCCTTGCCGGATCTTTCGGCACGCTCGGTTTTCTCACGGAGGTGACTTTCCGCGTATTGCCGAAACCGCCTGCAGAAAAAACCGTGGTCGTTTCCGGTCTCGACGATGAGGCGGCGACACGCATCATGGCCGCGGCGATGGCGCTGAGCGTCGAGGTCTCCGGAGCGGCGCATCTGCCCGAAAGCGTGCGTTCCCGCTTCATCGATGGCAACCTGCCGGAAGGTCCGGCGACAATTCTGCGGCTGGAAGGGCTCTCCGCCTCGGTGGAAGCGCGCGCCCGCAAGCTCCTCTCCGTCATGGACCGGGTCGGTCCATGGGCGCTGCTGGAGGGCGAGGAAAGCAGGCTTTTATGGCGGCAGGTGCGTGATGTCGCGCCCTATGCCGGTCAGAATACCAAGCCGCTGTGGAAAGTCTCCGTTGCACCTGCCGCCGGCCACCGGCTCGTCGCAGCGCTACGCATGGAAGCGGGCATCGACGCCTTTTATGACTGGCAGGGTGGTCTTGTCTGGATGCAGATGGAGGCGGACCCGGAGGCCGCTTTGCTGCGCGGCGCTATCAAGGCGCTGGGCGGCGGCCATGCCACGCTGGTGAGGGCAAGCGGTGCCGTGCGCGCCACTGTGGCGGCCTTCGAACCGCGCCCGGCGGCGGAGGCCATCCTGTCTGCACGTATCAGGGAAAAACTCGATCCGGCGGGCATCTTTAATCCCGGCAAGATGGCCGTAACGATGCAAAGGGCGGTCTGAACCATGCAAACATCCTTCACGCCGCAGCAACTGGCCGATCCGCATGTGGCGGAATCCGAAAAAATCCTGCGCAAATGCGTGCATTGCGGTTTCTGCACTGCCACCTGTCCCACCTATGTGACACTCGGCAACGAGCTGGACAGCCCGCGCGGCCGTATTTACCTCATCAAGGACATGCTGGAAAACAGCCGCCCGGCCGACCGTGAGGTCGTCACCCATATCGACCGCTGTCTTTCCTGTCTTGCCTGCACCACCACCTGTCCCTCCGGCGTGGATTACATGCATCTTGTCGATCATGCCCGCGCCCACATCGAACAGACGTACAAGCGCCCGTTCATGGATCGGCTGATCCGCAATCTTCTGGTCGCGGTTCTGCCCCATCCCACCCGTTTCCGGCTGGCCTTGCAGCTGGCAAGGCTGGCGCGGCCTTTCGCGGGCCTGCTTGCCAAGGCCCCGGCGCTAAAACCGCTGCAATCCATGCTCGCTCTCGCCCCCGCTGCCGTGCCTCCTGCCTCCGCCTCCACCCGTCCGGGTGAAAGACCGGCGGAGGGCGAAAAGCGCGGGCGCGTCGCCATCCTTACCGGTTGCGCCCAGCCGGTGCTCGACCCCGGTATCAATGAGGCAACGCTGCGGCTTCTCGCGCGGCTCGGCATTGAGGTTGTGGTGCCGAAGGGCGAGGGCTGCTGCGGCTCGCTGGTGCATCATATGGGCCGGGAGGAAGAGGCGCTCGCTCAAGCAAGGCGTAATGTCGATGTCTGGACCCGGGAGATGGAAAATGGCGGCCTTGACGCTATCATCATCACCGCGTCGGGTTGCGGCACCACCATCAAGGATTACGGCCACATGCTGCGGCTTGATCCCGCCTATGCGGAAAAAGCCGCGCGGGTTTCGGCGCTGGCGAAGGACATCACCGAATATCTCGCCGGTCTCGATCTGCCGCAAAGGCAGAGCCAGGGCCTGACGGTTGCCTATCATTCCGCCTGCTCCATGCAGCACGGCCAGAAGATAACGCTCGCACCGAAACAGCTGCTGAAGGCGGCGGGTTTCATAGTGCGTGATCCGGCGGAGGGGCATCTCTGCTGCGGCTCGGCAGGGACCTACAACATCCTGCAGCCGGAGATTTCCGGCAAGCTGAAGGCCCGCAAGGTGAAGAACATCGAGGCCACACGGGCGGATGTCATCGCCACCGGCAATATCGGCTGCATCATGCAGATCGGAACCGGCACTGATATGCCGATCCTGCATACGGTGGAACTGCTGGACTGGGCTTATGGCGGGCCGAAACCGGCGAGGCTTTCGGTTTAGAGCGCCGTTTGCCGATAAGGCAGCGATCCGGAATGACGGCGCGTGACGATAGGTTGGGGCCGGTGCGCCTTTCGGAGGCTTCTCCTCATCCTGTGCTTGTCACAGGGATCCAGCCAGCCCAAGGACTTGGGCTGAAAGGACTCTCCCCGCCGCGCAGACGCGCGCGACGGCTGGATTCCTGTGACGAGCACAGGAATGAGGGAAGAGGGTGGTTACTCCGATACTAGAACTTATACGCCACGCCGAAATTCACCGCATTGGTGATGATGTCGGTCTTCAACGAGCCGCCATTGTCGATATCGACGTCGACGAAGGAATAGGTGCCCTTATATTCCACGAAGGTCGACCAATTGTCGGTGATGCGGTAGCTGAGGCCGGCCTGCGCCTGCAGGGTTGCGCCGCCGAACTGGTATTCGAAGGTCTTGCCCGAGGGACGATATACTTCCACATGCGGCACGTTGATGCCGACGCCGGCGCCGACGTAAGGGGTGATCGGCAGGGATTCCAGCGGAAAGCGGTAGAGCGCGTTCAGCGTCAAAAGGTTCAGGCCGTCGGTGAATTCGAAATGCGACCAGCCGGAGCGGGCTAGCGTCTGATCGTCGGCATAGACCTTGTCATGGGTGAAATCGAGCGAGATACCGAAATTCCGGAGCTGGCCCTCATCGAACCAGTAGGTGCCGCGCACGCCCCAATAGGGCGGGTTGGAAAAGGACTTTCCTTCCCATCCGGCCCGGAAATCCGGCCCGTCGGAAACCTTCACATCGCTGTGCGGCGCGCTTTGCCAGCCGCCGTAACCGGAAATTTCAAATTCGCCCGCTATTGCGGCAGAGAAGGAAACGCCGCTGCAGAGCAGGGCGCAAACAAATAAAGTATGGCGCGACATGAAGTGAATCCAGATTGATATCAGTAATTCACCAAAGCGTTTTTTGATAACATTTGAATGACAGAAACGAAAAACGGGCGGTCTATTGACCACCCGTTTTAAGGCCGTTCCGTCATCCCCTGAGAGAGGTCCGGCGCCTGGCGTCCCCCGCCAAGTCTCAATTTCATTGAAGTGAGCCGGATTGTACCGCTGCAAGGCGGCAATTCAAGCGGATACGCCGCCATTCCGGCCCTGCAGCGGCCGGAATGACTGAACCGTTGCCATCATATCACTATGACCCTGGTTCCCACATTCACGCGCTCGTAAAGATCGGTGACATCCTCGTTGCGCATGCGGATGCAGCCGGAGGAATTGTTGCTGCCGATCGTCCAGGGCTGGTTGGTGCCGTGAATGCGGTAAAGAGTCGAGCCGAGATACATGGCGCGCGCGCCCATCGGGTTGGCCGGGCCGCCTTCCATGAAGGCCGGCAGGTAATGTCCCTTGGCCGCCTCGCGGGTGATCATTTCCTTCGGCGGGGTCCAGCTCGGCCACTCCGCCTTGCGGGTCACCTTGTGGGTTCCGGCCCATTCGAAACCGGGCTTGCCGACGCCGACCCCGTAACGCCGGGCCTTGCCATCGGCGAGCACGAGATAGAGGAAGCGGTTCGGCGTATCGATGACGATGGTGCCGGGCTTCTCAGCGGTGTCATAGTTCACGATCTGCGGCAGGAATTGCGGCGCGATCTGGGTGCGCACCGGCGCGTTGGGGCGTACGGCGGCATTCTGCACCCGTGCCGGGCGCTGCGATGTGACGCCGGAGCTGGGTCGCTGCGGCATGGCGGCCGCCTGGCGCTGCTGGAACAGCGGCTGGCGTGCGGCAGGTGCGCGCGGATAGACCACGGGTCGGACATTGCCGCGGCCACCGAGCTGGGTTACCCAAGGGGCAGAAAGGTCCGGGCTGACGACGACGGGCGGACGCTCGCGATAACGCTCATTGGCCATGGCGGCCGGGACGGCGAGGGTGGAAACGAGGCTCAGCGCCAGAAAAACGGACTTCATCGGCATCGGGTGGACTCTCTCTGCGGGATGTCGCAACTATGAATTTGCGGGACTGTTCGTCCGCTTTGCCGGACACGTTCGCACCTCGACGCCAGCGAATCGTAAATGGCTGTTCATTAAAAAGCGCTTGATTAGGGAAAGCTGGATTTAAGGTTAGCGCCCGGTTTTGAAACGTGGTGAATGAGTGGTAAGCGCGCAGGTTCACACCGCTTGCGAGCGGTAGCGAAAGGGATTGTCGGCACAATGAGCGAAGCGGGACTTGAAACGGGCGCGGATGGCCTTGTGCGGTGTTTCTGGCAGCAGGGGCTGGAGGATTACAGCCGTTATCACGACGAGGAATGGGGTTATCCCGTCACCGATGATCGCCGCCTGTTCGAGAAGATCTGTCTGGAAGGTTTTCAGTCCGGCCTTTCCTGGCTGACGGTTCTGCGCAAGCGCGAGGCTTTCCGTCTTGCCTTCGCCAATTTCGAATTCGAAAAGGTGGCTGAGTTCGGCGAGGCCGATATTGAGCGCTGCCTTGCCGACAAGGGCATCATCCGCCATCGCGGCAAGATCGTTTCGACCATCAACAATGCCCGCCGCGCCGTGGCGCTGCGCGACGAATTCGGTTCGCTCGCGCGTTATTTCTGGGGTTTCGAACCCGCCGCCGCAGAAAGGCCGCAAAGGCTCGACTATGCGACGTTAAGGGCCAACCCCACCAGTGTCGCCTCCACTCGTCTTTCCAGGGATCTGAAGAAGCGGGGCTGGACTTTCGTCGGCCCGACGACCGTCTATGCATTCATGCAGGCCATGGGTATGGTCAACGATCATATCGAAGGCTGTCATTGCCGCCAGCCGATAGAGGTCATGCGGCGGGAGTTTGTACGTCCATGAAGGTAACCTCCCTTCTCCTGGCTCTCACCATGGCCGTGGCCGCCGTGCCGCATTCCTCCTTCGCCGAAGAAGGCCGCAATGTCGACGGCATCTGGCTGGATGACGGCGAAAGGCTGAAGGAAGTGGCGCTGCCACCGGCCGGCCCGCTGAAGCTTGACGGCTGGACGCGGCGCGGGCGCGGCGATGTCTATCGCCTGAAGGTGAAGGCCGGGCAGACGGTGAAGATCGAGCTTGCCGCCTCCAGCGAATTCGTCCTGATGGCGGTCTTCGATTTTTCGACGCCGGATGAGGATGCGATCTTCTTCAGCGATTCCGAAGGCAAGGTCGCGACGCTGACGCCGAAGGCGGATACGGAATGGCTGATCCGCCCGACGCTTATTCTGGGATCACCGCGCCGTGGGCTGGGCGCGCACTACACGTTGACGGTCAGCACCGGAAAATAACGGCCCGCCTTTTGCTCAGGCCGCCTGGGTCAGCACAATCAGTCCGAAACTCAGAACACAAAGCAGCACGAGCGACAGGCTGGCGGCGATGATGACCTTGCCGCCGGCATGGCGCAGGCTGCGGATATCGACCGAAAGGCCCAAAGCCGCCATCGACATGATGGTGAGGATGTTGGAGAGCGAGGCGACGGGGCCGATCAGAGCCTCGGGAATAAGGCCGAAGGACCGGGCCATGATCATCAGCACGAAGCCGATGATGAACCACGGAACCATCTGCTGCAGCTTCAGGCGTCCCTTGTCGGACCGGCCGTGGATAACGGAGAGGGCAGCGATCACGGGCCCCAGCATCAAAACGCGGATGAGCTTGACGATGGTGCCGGTCTGCACGGCGATCGCGCCGAGCGGGGCGGTGGCCGCCAGAACCTGCGGCACGGCATAGACCGTCAGGCCGGCGAAAATTCCGTATTGGGTGGCATCGAGACCCAAAAGCTGCGGCAGGAACGGCATCAAAAGAACGGCGGCGACGCCGAGAACCGCGGTAAAGGCAATCGAGGCGGCAACATCTTCCGGCTTGGCGCCAATGGCGGGCGCTGCGGCGGCAATGGCGGAATTGCCGCAGATGGAGTTGCCGCAGGCAATCAGCGTCGCGAGCTTGGGTGGCAGGCCCAGCATTCGTCCGGCCGCGTAGCTCACGACCAGCGACAGCGCGACGATCAGCGCAATGCCGCCGATCAGCAAGCCGCCTGCGCCTTTGAGGATGGAAAGGCTCAGGGATGCGCCAAGAAGCGCCACCGCGATTTCGAGCAGCGTCTTGGCGCTGAACTTTATGCCGGCCGAAGCGACGGCAGGCAGAGACACCAGCGAACGCAGCAGCGTGCCGATCAGAATGGCGAGCACAAGATCGCCAAGCCATGCGTGGCCCGCAAGCCGCACCTGAAAGCGTTCCGCCAGAATGGCGGCGCAGCTGACCGCCGCGCAGATGAGAATTCCCGGCAGAAGCGGGGTAAGCCAGCGAAGCGAAAACTGAAAGGGGTGAGCGAGGGTGCGATGTTGTGCCATGGCCAGACAATGCCGCAGCCGCCTGTTTTATTCTATCAAATAATATGGCATATATCATTCGATAAAATCGAATGAATGATCATGACCTTTGAACAGCTCCGCATCTTCATCGCCGTTGCCGAACGCGAACACCTCACAAGGGCCGCAGAAGCTATCGGTTTGACGGCCTCCGCTGTCAGCTCCGCCATCAAGAATCTCGAAGCTTTTTATAATGTCGAGCTGTTCCATCGCGTCGGCCGCAACATTGAATTGACCGAAAGTGGTCGGGTTTTTCTGGGTGAAGCCAAGGCGACGCTGGCGCGTGTGCGCAATGCGGAATTGATTCTCTCCGAAATGGGCGGGCTGACGCGTGGTGAAATCACCGTCTGCGCCAGCCAGACCATTGCAAGCTACTGGCTGCCGCCGATCCTGATGCAGTTCAAGAAACTCTATCCCGGCGTGACCGTGCGGCTGGATATCGGCAATACCAAGACGGTGACGCAGGCGGTGCTTGACGGTCTGGCGGAGGTCGGTTTCATCGAAGGCAGGATTGATGAACCGGCTTTGATGGTGCAGCCCGTCGTCTCCGACAAGCTGCTGGTCGTCACCGGTTCGGCCCACCCCTTTGCCGATGGTCGTTACCTCACCGCGCTCGATATGCTCTATGGCACCTCCTGGGTGCTGCGCGAACAGGGCTCCGGCACCCGCTCCGCCTTCGAGGCGGCCGTGCGGCAGATGGGGGTGGACCCCGCGGAACTGTCCGTCATGCTGGAACTGCCGTCCAATGAGGCGGTGGTGATGGCGGCGCGTTCCGGCGGCGCCGCCACGGCGGTGTCCGCCTCAGTGGCATCCCTGTTTCTGCGGCAGGGATTGCTTGTCCGCGCCGGCATCGATCTGCCTGCCCGCAACTTCGCCCTGCTGCGCCACAAGGAACGCCATACCAGCCGGGCGGCGATGGAACTGGAGCGCCTCAGCCGGGCGGCGTCGGAGGATTACAAGGCCGGCCTCGCGGGTCTTTAGGCTGTGAGTGTGCCAAACATTCCCTAAATCCGGCATCGTCTCACCCTTGCGTAACGCCGTCGCCGATGAAGCGAAGGGGTGCCGCTTGCTTCTCTCCCCGGCGGGGAGAAGAAGAAAGTCGCAACCTCGGAGAAGCGCCATAACCGGCGCTCCTCGTTTAACAGTGTCAATCACTTACCCCTGGACTTCAACCAGGCCTTCATCATGGCGATCTCGCCTTCCTGGGCCTTGATCACCTCTTCGGCCAGCTTGCGGATTTCCGGATCCTTGCCGTATTCCAGCTGGACCTTGGCCATATCGATCGCGCCCTGATGATGTGGGATCATGCCGCGAACGAAATCGACATCGGCATCGCCGCTATAATCGATGGCCATATCGCCATGCATTTTCTTGCTGGCTTCCATGAAGGCCTTGGTGGAAGCGCTGTCGCTCGCGGTGCCTTTTGACATGCTGTGCCCGGCATGGCCGCTCGCCTCCTGTGCGAAAACGGGCATGGTGAGGGAGGCTGCGAAAGCGGCGGCCAGCGTGATGGTTTTGATAGACATGGATTATCCTTCCTGTGTCTGACGGATTTTTCGATGGTGGTCTGAAAAATCTGCAGTCAGGCGCGGGGAGGCGGCAGCGGCGGGGCGAAAGCCTTGCCGTCAAAGACAATGCCGCGCTGCGGTTTCGGATAGGCAAACGTCATCCGACCGCCATCGGCGAAGGTCGTGCGCGGAACCACGATCAGGCAGGCGGCACAGGAACCGGGATGTGCGGCATGGTCACCATGCGGGCAGCAGCCGACCGTGCCCGCTTTATGAGCCTTATTCTCTGCATGCGCCTGAAAAGCATCGTCCCGATCAGCAGCATGATGCGAATGGGCATCGCCGTGTTTCATCGGCGATTGTGAGGAAACCGCCATGCCCATCGGCATGCTCATCGCCATCTGCGCCGGCATTGCACCGTAAAGCAGGCAGGCAAGGAACATCAATGTGCGTACCACCTGAGACATGGCGTGAATCTACCGTGGAAATTATGGAATAAGCATGACGATCAGGTGAGTTCACACGCAATGACGTGATGCACGATACGATAATCCCTGCTTTCCTCGCCAAACGGGGCGAGCGGCCACTCCCATGCGGCCGCGGGTGCAGGAAGCTCGACGTCATGCAGCAGGTCTTCGTGCTGGTGCAGATTGCCATCCCTGCCGATGATGTCGAAGGATGTGTCGGTTATCAGGCAGGCCTTGCAGGGCAGGCCAGCCAGCGCTTCCAGATGGGTGTGAATGAGCTTCGGCAAAAGATCGTCCGGCGCAGCCGCAATCTTTTCCCGCTCCAGCCGGTGGCGCGCACCGGTGCCGATCTGTGACAGGAGATTGGCCGATACCACGAGATCGAGATAGGGCACGCGCCGCAGGAAATCGAGCGGCTCGGCTGCTTTGCCGGCAAGAATATCGTCAAAGCCGGAAAGATCGCGATTGGCAATACGGACGTTCTTTTTGGCATTGAGGCGCAGTTTTGCCTGCAGGCTGGCGAGATGCACCAGATCGACCAGAACGACGGTATCGAACATCGCCACCAGCGCATCATAGGGCACATCGCGCAACAGGCCCGACCCAAGCACGACTGCCGTTCGCCGCTGTTTCAGCTTTCCGGCCGATTGCAGCACGAATTGCCGGCTGTTGTTTTCATGCTCCGCCCACGCTTTGGCGCAGCGGTTGGCGCGCGCCCAGAGATTGACGGAATAGCGGATATGCGGCCGGAATTCTTTCGGCGTAACCGCGCGTGTGGCGGCATATTGCAGGGCTTCGAGGATCATGAATGCCTAACGGTAAATATCACGGCGATGGCCGATTTCGACCACCAGCACGACGAGGTTGTGATCCTGTATATCGCAGATGATGCGGTAATCGCCCACCCGGTAGCGCCAAATTTCCGAGTTCGGAGCCTTGAAGGGCGGAGCCGGTCCTTCGAGGGTTGCCATCTCTGGCAATGCGGTCCGCTAGAAAAGAAACGATGCGATTGGAATCGCTTTTCGTCAAATTGCCCAGTTTCTTGATGGCAGCGCGCTGAAACTCAATTTTCCAGATCAAGATCACGCATCACTTCTTCCAGAGTGTAGGTGCGTTCTTTATTAGCGATGCGCTGCCGCGTCGCTTCCTCTGCGAGATACAGGTCTTCCATATCTTCGATATGTTTCTCGATTGCCTCGCGGAGGTAATAGGCGGATGTGCGGCCGGTGCGCTCGGAAAGCGCCTTCAGCTGCTCATAGGTCTCATCAGGCAGGCGGATGGCCGTCTGTTTGCTCATGGGTCGTGTCCCTCCCGATCCGAAATGGGATACACGTATCCCATATAGCGCCGCCTGGCTGCGTGAGCCAGCAAAACCGGAGCCTTTGCGGCTTGCCGCACAGGGCTTCATCCTCTAATACACCGGCATAATTTCAGGAAAATATCGGATCGGCATCATGAGCGAAAAAGCAAAAAAGCCTCAGAAACTGAAAGCCCGCCTGCCGCGCGGCTTCGTGGATCGAACGGCTGCCGATATTCATGCCGTGAACGAGATGATCGAGAAGATCCGCAAGGTCTATGAGCTCTACGGCTTCGACCCGATCGAAACCCCGCTGTTCGAATATACCGATGCGCTCGGCAAATTCCTGCCCGATAGCGACCGTCCGAACGAAGGCGTGTTTTCGCTGCAGGATGACGACGATCAGTGGATGAGCCTGCGCTACGATCTGACCGCGCCGCTCGCCCGTCATGTCGCGGAAAACTTCAACGAAATCCAGCTGCCATACCGCACCTATCGCGCTGGCTACGTGTTCCGCAATGAAAAGCCCGGCCCCGGCCGCTTCCGG
The DNA here is from genome assembly GCF_003031125.1 of Agrobacterium sp. LAD9. NCBI lineage: Bacteria > Pseudomonadati > Pseudomonadota > Alphaproteobacteria > Hyphomicrobiales > Rhizobiaceae > Agrobacterium > Agrobacterium sp. LAD9. The sequence goes on from NZ_PHGS01000003.1 coordinate 24,042, forward strand.
CAGTTCATGCAGTTCGATGCCGATACGGTGGGCGCCGCCGGCGTGCAGGCCGATGCCGAAATGTGCATGATGATGGCCGATACGCTGGAAGCGCTCGGAATCAAGCGCGGCGATTACGTCATTCGCGTCAACAACCGCAAGGTGCTTGATGGCGTCATGGAAGCCATCGGCCTCGGCGGCGAGGAAAATGCCGGCCGTCGTCTGAACGTGCTGCGCGCCATCGACAAGCTCGACAAGTTCGGTCCTGAAGGGGTGAGGTTGCTGCTCGGTCCCGGTCGCAAGGACGAGTCCGGTGATTTCACCAAGGGCGCGGGCCTTGGCGATGAGCAGATCGAAAAGGTCCTGTTTTTCGTCGGCATCAAGGACTATGCGGCAAGCGCCGATGATCTGGCGAGACTGGTTGCGGGCACCTCGAAAGGCGCGGAAGGCGTTGAGGAGCTGAACATCATTGGCGCTCTGGTCACCAGTGCCGGTTACGATGCGACGCGCATCAAGATCGACCCCTCCGTCGTTCGCGGCCTCGAATATTATACCGGCCCGGTCTATGAGGCCGAGCTGTCCTTCGATGTCACCAATGAAAAGGGCGAAAAGGTCGTGTTCGGCTCTGTCGGCGGCGGCGGGCGTTATGACGGTCTCGTCTCGCGCTTCATGGGTCAGCCGGTTCCGGCCACGGGCTTCTCCATCGGCGTTTCGCGCCTGATGACGGCGTTGAAGAACCTCGGCAAGCTCGGCCAGGTCAAGCCGCTCGCCCCTGTTCTGATCACCGTCATGGATGGCGATGTGGAAAGCATGGGCCATTACCAGCGCTTCACGCAGGCGCTGCGCACCGAGGGCATCCGTGCTGAAATGTACCAGGGCAACTGGAAGAAATTCGGCAACCAGCTGAAATATGCCGACCGTCTCGGCTCCCCCATCGCCGTCATCCAGGGTGGCGACGAGCGTGCCGAAGGCGTGGTCCAGATCAAGGATCTGATCGAAGGCAAGCGCCTCTCCGGCGAGATCGAGGACAATGCCAGCTGGCGCGAGGCGCGCGTGGCGCAGGTCAGCGTGCCGGAGGCCGAACTGGTGGCGAAGGTCCGCGAGATTCTTGAGCATCAGGCAGAGGACGTTCGCCGCGCCGCCGAAGGGCGCTGAAGCCATGGCGATCCTTGCGCTCGACCATGTTCAGCTGGCGATGCCGGCGGGCCGCGAAGATGAGGCGCGTGCCTTTTATGGCGGCCTGCTTGGCTTTGCGGAGCAGGTCAAACCCGCTAATCTGGCCGCGCGTGGCGGATGCTGGTTTACCTGCGGCCCGATAAAACTGCATCTCGGCGTTGAGCAAGATTTCCGGCCGGCGCGGAAAGCCCATCCGGCCTTTCTGGTCGATGATCTGGCGATCTTGCGAAAAACACTTGAAACTGCGGGCTACCATGTGATTGAGGATGAGCCGTTTGAAGGATATCACCGGTTTTATGTCCATGATCCCTTCGGAAACCGCATCGAATTGATGCAACCGCTCGAACCGTGACGAAAAGTACCGTTTCATGCCCCTGATCGACATGCCGGAATTTTCCGGAGAGCTACTGGAAGAATTCGCCGCGCGGCGCACGAGCCGTGTGAACACGCCCGTCATCCAGCCCGCCGAACCGTTTCTGGATATGGCCGGCGAGGATTTGCGCCGCCGTATCTTCATGACGGAGAGCGAAACGGGGACGAGCCTTTGCCTGCGTCCCGAATTCACCATCCCCGTCTGCCTGCGCCATATCGAGACGGCGACCGGCACGCCGAAGCGTTATTCCTATCTGGGCGAGGTCTTCCGCCAGCGTCGTGAAGGTGCGAACGAGTTTTATCAGGCCGGCATCGAAGACCTTGGCGATACCGATATTGCCGCCGCCGATGCCCGTGCCGTCATCGATGCCACCGGCATTCTGCAGCGCCTGCTGCCGGGCCGGGTGCTTGCCGTTACGCTGGGCGACCAGCAGGTGTTCGAGGCGGTGGTTGCCGCCCTTGGCCTGCCGCTCGGTTGGCAGAAGCGGCTGGTGCAGGCCTTTGGCGATATGGCGCAGCTCGACGCGCTGCTGGAAAGCCTCGTGCATCCCAAGCCGATGACCGGTCTTGATGCCCGGGTCGCGGGCCTGCTGGCGACTGGCGACGAGGCGGTGCTGGTCGATTATCTCGATACGGTGATGCAGGAGACCGGCTATTCCACCAATGCCAGCCGTTCGCCGCAGGAAATCGCCCGCCGTCTGCGGGAGAAACTGGCGCTTGCGGCCACCCGCCTGCCGGATGATAGCTTCGCGTTGCTCAAGCAGTTTCTGGCCCTGAAGGCGCCGCTGCTGCAGGCCTCGCAGGTTCTGGCTGATTTTGCCGCAAAGGCGAAGCTGAAGCTGGATGGCGCGCTTTCCGCTTTCGACAAACGTGTCGCAGCCCTTGCCAATGCCGGTGTCGATCTTGAGACCGTCACCTATGGCGCGGCCTTCGGCCGTCCGCTCGATTATTATACCGGCCTTGTTTTCGAGGTGGTGGAAGCGGGTGGAGACAGCGTTCTGGCCGGTGGCGGCCGTTTCGACCGGCTGCTGACGCTGCTCGGCGCACAGGAAAAAATACCGGCTGTGGGTTTTTCGCTCTGGCTGGATCGCATCGAAGCGGTGCGGGGGAGCGACAAGCCATGATCACCATCGCATTGCCCTCCAAGGGCCGGATGAAGGAAGACGCTTCGGCCGTTCTGGAACGCGCCGGATTGAAGGTCGCGGCCGTCGGCAATGACCGCTCCTATCGCGGCCGTATCGAAGGACGGGACGATATCGAGATCGCCTATCTGTCGGCCTCCGAGATCGCCCGCGAGATCGGCGCGGGCACGGTGGATTTCGGCGTGACGGGTGAGGACCTTGTGCGCGAGGGACTGACCAATGCCGATGCGCAGGTGGAATTCTGCGCCCGCCTCGGTTTCGGCCATGCCGACGTTGTGGTCGCCGTGCCGGAAATCTGGCTGGATGTGGACAGCATGGCCGATCTCGGCGACGTCGCTTCGGAATTCCGCGCCCGTCATGGCCGCAGGCTGGCGATCGCCACCAAATACTGGCGGCTGACGCAGCAGTTCTTTTCGCGCCAGCACGGCATCCAGCTTTACCGTATCGTCGAAAGCCTTGGCGCGACCGAGGGTGCGCCGGCGGCGGGGCAGGCGGATATCATCGTCGATATCACCTCAACCGGTTCGACGCTGAAAGCCAATCATCTGAAAATCCTCTCCGACGGCATCATCGTCCGTTCGGAGGCCTGCTTTGTCCGCGCCCGCAAGCCGGAGCACGATGGCGATGCGAGGGTTGAGGAGATCGCGTCGCGCATAAGGGCGGCGGTCTGACGCCAGACAAAAAAAGCCGCCGGAGCGATCCGGCGGCTTTTTTGTTGGTCGATCTATCTGGCTCAGGCGTGGGCCACAGCCGCGCCGCGCTTTGCGTCGACGGAGTAGGCGCCAGCGCCGAAGGCGGCAAGCAGGATGTAAGCGCCGGCAAGCGTGATGTTCTTCACCATCATGATGCCGTTCAGCGTGTTGATCCAGCCAAGAGCCGGTTCAGGCCAGCCGGGAACGGCAACCGTGCCGCTGTGGAAAACCAGACCGGTGAAGACGCAGAAGACGGCAAGCGCCCAGGCGGCGATTTTGGTCTGGAAACCAGCGAGAATGGCAAGACCGGCAACGAGTTCGAACAGGCCTGCGACATAGGCAAGCGCGGTTGCGGCGGGCAGGCCGGCGCCGGTGATCATGCCGGCCGTGCCGGCCGGATCGACGAGCTTGCTGAAGCCCGAAGTAATGAAGATGAAGGAAAGCAGAATGCGGGCGATGAGAACGAGAACGTTCTGGCTGCTGGACATGGATATCTCCGGTAATTGATCGGCGTGTTGCCGGTTGATCTGCAGGGCAATGTCTGGAGACATCAATGTCGGAAAATCACTCATCCATAAAGATGAACAACAGAAGACAAATTGTCTTCATTTTGTGAACGGTGGATGGCATCGCTGCAAAAAGCCTTAGGCGGCGAAGCGAATATCCTCAAGACGCGGAAACAGGAAAAGCCCTGATATGCGCCCTTGCTGGCCGTCTTCGAAGCCGGAAGATTCACCCATGCAGATGACCGGCTGCCGCATTGCCGGCAAGATGGAAAGGCCGGTTGAAAAACAGAAACGTGAGGGCGCCGTGGAAACCTGCTCGAAAAGTTCCAGCACGCGGGCGTGGTCAGCGCGGTCGTAACAGCGGACAAGGCTCAGCAACCCGCACTCGCCCGGCGGCAGGCCGTGCATGAATGATGCGTGTTCGCCGAGCCGGATGACGCCGCTCGAAAGATCGCTGCTCCACTCCTCCGAAATGAAGAAATGCGACATGGTCCGGGGATCGGGCGTGGTCGTCACCGCCGTTGGCAGAGCATCGTTGCGTCTTGATATTTCAAACAAATCGCGCCCCCGCATGAACACGTGCCAGCGCCGCCATTTCTAGCGCCTCTGCCAGGTTGAACCTTTACCGCCACCCGCAGTCGAACGTGTTTGCCAAGCATCGAAACCCCTTCAATGCTCGCCGCCCAGTCGCGGAACCCTTACGGGGGCTGACTTATAGTTTATTTTCCCCTACCTACAACAACCAGTCAGTGAGAAAATCAAAAATATTATGTATTTCTTCTTCAAAATCGCGAGATTTGCGAAAAAGCACAACTAAATAGCGCACTTATAAGCCGGTCCGAGTGAAAACCGAGCACCTTTGGGGTGGTGATTCGCTCATGGCGCTGCCGCATTATTGCATGGGATGGCAAAAAATAGCCGGATAAAATCATGGCTGTTCCAAAACGGGACAATATTTGAGCGCTTCCGCTTTCGGCCTTCAGAATTATGCAACCGGTTGATTTTATGAGGCATCTCTCGCAAGAGAGACGACGTCCTCCTCGGCCTCGTGCCGAGGATCTAATCACGTCGCGGGAAATCAATCGGTTGCAGATGCTCGGGACAGGCCCAAAGATGACGCCCCTTTCGTCAAACGTGCAGGGACGGCAAAGAAAAAGGGCGATCCGAAGACCGCCCTTTCTTATTCCAGTGACAGGACTGATTAGAAGTCCATGCCGCCCATGCCGCCGCCGGGCATCTGCGGCATTGCCGATTCCTTCTTCGGAAGCTCGGCGATCATGGCTTCGGTGGTGATCAGCAGCGAAGCAACCGAAGCTGCGTTCTGCAGAGCCGTACGTACAACCTTGACCGGGTCGACGATGCCGAGCTGGATCAGGTCGCCATATTCGCCGGTCTGGGCGTTGTAGCCGTAGTTGTCTTCGTTCTTGTCGAGGATCTTGCCGACAACGATCGAAGCTTCGTCACCTGCGTTTTCTGCGATCTGGCGAACCAGAGCCTGCAGAGCCTTGCGCACGATGTTGATGCCGGCTTCCTGGTCGTCGTTTGCACCCTTGGCGGTGATCTTCGTGGAAGAACGCAGCAGGGCAACGCCGCCGCCCGGTACGATGCCTTCCTGAACAGCAGCGCGCGTTGCGTTGAGAGCGTCGTCGATGCGGTCCTTCTTTTCCTTCACTTCAACTTCCGTCGAACCGCCAACGCGGATCACGGCAACGCCGCCAGCGAGCTTGGCAAGACGTTCCTGCAGCTTTTCGCGGTCGTAATCGGAAGTGGTTTCTTCGATCTGCGCCTTGATCTGGGCAACGCGGCCTTCGATGTCGGACTTCTGGCCGGCACCGTCAACGATCGTGGTGTTTTCCTTGGAGATCGAAACCTTCTTCGACTTGCCGAGCATGTCGAGGGTAACGCTTTCGAGCTTGATGCCGAGGTCTTCGGAAATGACGGTACCACCGGTCAGGATGGCGATGTCTTCCAGCATGGCCTTGCGGCGGTCGCCGAAGCCAGGAGCCTTGACGGCAGCGATCTTGAGGCCGCCACGCAGCTTGTTGACGACGAGCGTTGCAAGAGCTTCGCCTTCTACGTCTTCAGCGATGATGACGAGCGGCTTGCCGGTCTGAACGACAGCTTCGAGAACAGGCAGCATGGCCTGGAGGTTCGAAAGCTTCTTTTCGTGCAGAAGGATGTAAGCGTCTTCGAGGTCCGCAACCATCTTTTCCGGGTTGGTCACGAAGTAAGGCGACAGGTAGCCGCGGTCGAACTGCATGCCTTCGACGACTTCGAGTTCGGTTTCAGCGGTCTTGGCTTCTTCAACGGTGATGACGCCTTCGTTGCCGACGCGCTGCATTGCTTCAGCGATGTCGAGACCGATCTGACGCTCGCCGTTTGCGGAGATCGTGCCGACCTGTGCAACTTCTTCCGAAGTGTTGATCTTCTTGGCCTTGGCCTGAAGGTCCTTGACGACTTCTGCAACAGCAAGATCGATGCCGCGCTTGAGGTCCATCGGGTTCATGCCGGCAGCAACTGCCTTTGCACCTTCGCGAACGATGGCCTGGGCCAGAACCGTTGCCGTCGTGGTGCCGTCACCGGCGATGTCGTTGGTCTTGGAGGCAACTTCGCGAACGAGCTGTGCGCCCATGTTCTCGAACTTGTCTTCCAGTTCGATTTCCTTAGCGACCGAAACGCCGTCCTTGGTGATGCGCGGAGCGCCGAAGGACTTGTCGATAACGACGTTACGACCCTTCGGGCCGAGGGTTACCTTCACTGCATCAGCAAGAATGTCGACGCCCTTGAGCATCTTTTCGCGCGCTGAGCGGCCGAATTTGACTTCTTTGGCTGCCATTTTCAAAACTCCTGGTTTCGAACGGCCGGAATGGATCCGGCTTGAAATTTAAGGAAACAATGGGTTCGGCGAAATCAGCCGATGATACCCATGATGTCGGCTTCCTTCATGATCAGAAGGTCTTCGCCGTTGAGCTTGACTTCGGTGCCCGACCACTTGCCGAACAGGACGCGATCGCCAACCTTGACGTCGAGAGCGACGACCTTGCCGGCCTCATCGCGAGCGCCGGAGCCGACGGCGACGATTTCGCCTTCCTGCGGCTTTTCCTTGGCGGTATCGGGAATGATGATGCCGCCCTTGGTCTTTGCTTCGGATTCAACGCGACGAACGACGACGCGATCATGAAGCGGGCGGAAATTGGTGCTTGTCATTGCCTAATCCCTCGATCAAATGACTGCGCGAGCTTTTGGAACTCGCCTGATGGGTGTTAGCACTCTCCTTTATCGAGTGCCAGCGGAACCGAGATAAGGAGGGCATCTGCCGGAGTCAAGAACGCCCTGTCTGAAAAATTTCATGGCTTATGGTTATCAGCGTTCCATGACAGAAATTTCCCATGTGCGGATGCGCGCCATGACGACATTCTTTTCGCGCGATGCGCGTCGCATCCATCTGCGGGACATTTGTGTTCATGCTGCGTCAGGCGGGGCCGAAGACCGGTCACGCACCGCTTTTTTCCTTGCCATCGGCGTCCCGCTTTGCGATGTGACGCTCACCCTCTTCTCGCATCCGGAAAGCATCTCATGGCCCACCGCATTCTCACTCTCGGCGAAATCACTGATGGGTTCGACGTTATTCTTTCGGATGTCTGGGGTGTGCTGCACAATGGGGTCAGCGCCTTTCCGGATGCGGCGGTTGCGCTGCGGGAAGCGCGCAAGGCTGGCAAGACGGTGGTGCTCATCACCAATTCGCCGCGTCCCGCCCCCGGCGTCATCGCCCAGCTTCGCGTTCTCGGCGTGCCTGATGAGGCCTATGACCGTATCATCACCTCGGGCGACGTTACCCGTGGTCTGATCGCGGAAGGCCCAAAAAAGGTCTTCCTGCTCGGCCCGGAACGGGACATGCCGCTGCTGGAAGGTCTCGATGTCGAATGTGTCGGCGAGGCGGAAACGGAATCCGTGGTCTGCACCGGCTTCTTCGACGACGAGACGGAGACGCCCGAAGACTATACCGAAATGCTCAAGGGCTTCATTGCCCGCAAGGTGCCGATGATCTGCGCCAACCCCGATCTGGTGGTGGAACGCGGCGAGCGCATCATTCCCTGCGCCGGCGCCATGGCCGCCTATTACGAACAGCTCGGCGGCGAAGTCCGCATTGCCGGCAAACCGCACGCGCCGATCTACGAAGCCTGCTTAGCTGCCGCCAAGGAAGTGCGCGGCTCCTTCCCGAAGGATCGCGTGCTCGCCATTGGCGATGGCATGCCGACGGATGTGAAGGGCGCGATTGCGAGCGGCCTCAACCTTCTTTATATCAGCGGCGGCATTCACGCGGCGGAATATACGCTGAACGGCCAGACGGACGAGGCGCTTCTGAACGCCTATCTGAAGGGGCAGGGTGCAGCTCCCGGCTGGTGGATGCCCCGTCTCGCCTGAGGATATCTTGCCTGAGGAATAGCTGGCGCAGGAATGGATCGATTGCCATGACCGTCTTTCACCGCAATGAAAAAAAGGAGCCGCTGCCGGAAGCTCTTCGTGGCGGCGTCATCGCCATCGGCAATTTCGACGGCGTGCATCGCGGCCACCGGGCTGTGCTGGATCGTGCTCTGGAACTGGCGGAAGCCCGTGGCGTTCCCGCGCTGGTACTGACCTTCGAGCCGCATCCCCGTTCCGTCTTCCGTCCCGACACGCCGGTGTTTCGCCTCACGCCCGCGCCTTTGAAGGCGCGCATCCTTGAGGCCATCGGTTTCCGCTCCGTCATCGAATATCCCTTCGACCGGGAATTTTCGCAGCGCTCGGCGGAGGAATTCGTTCAATCCATCCTGGTCGACTGGCTTCATGCCAGCGCCGTCGTCACCGGCTTCGATTTCCATTTCGGCAAGGGCCGCGAAGGTGGCCCGGCATTCCTGATGGAGGCCGGCAAACGCCATGGTTTTGATGTGACGCTGGTGGATGCCTTCCGCGACGAGGGTGCGGATGTCGTCTCCTCCAGCCGTATCCGCTCGCTTCTGTGCGACGGTGATGTGGCAGGCGCCGCAGGCCTGCTCGGATACCGCTTCACGGTGGAAAGCGAGGTCATTGGCGGCCAGAAGCTGGGGCGCACGCTGGGTTATCCCACCGCCAACATGGCGCTCGCCCCGGAAACGGAACTGAAGGCCGGCATCTATGCCGTGCGGTTCCGTCGCCCCGATGGTTCTATCCACGATGGCGTGGCAAGCTTCGGTTATCGTCCGACCGTCACCGAAAACGGCGCGGCGCTGCTCGAAACATTCGTCTTCGATTTCTCCGGCGATCTCTACGGTGAGGTCTGTTCGGTCTCCTTCTTCGGGCACCTGCGCGATGAATTGAAATTCGATGGCCTCGATCCGCTCGTTGCCCAGATCAGGCGCGATGAAGAAGAGGCGAGAGCGATGCTATCGGGCGTGCGCCCGCTCAGCGCGTTGGATGCGAAGATTGCGTTTTGAGCTGATGAGGCCGGCAAGCCCGTATTCCGGCCGATATTGCCGTCGCTTTTCTCTTCCTTTTTACCGGAAAACCGCATAAACAACCGGCCATGTCCCAATACCGGTTGAAGTTTACAGTTCAGATTGGCCGAATTATTGGCCCGGCCTTCCGCCCGCTCTGAAGAGCCGGAAGGTCCGGGATTTTGGCGCTCGTCATGGCATTTGACATGGCGCTTTCCGTATTTGCCCTCTTTGAAATTGAGACGGCGCGACCGACACGGCGCGCAACAACGGTACAATTATGAGCGACACCGCAGAAAAATTCGACTATTCCTCGACCCTCTATTTGCCGCAGACGGATTTCCCGATGCGTGCCGGCCTGCCGCAGAAAGAACCGGAAACGGTGAAGCGCTGGCAGGAAATGGGGCTGTATAAAAAGCTCCGCGCTTCCGCCGCCGGCCGCGAGAAATTCGTGCTGCATGACGGCCCGCCCTATGCCAACGGCAACATCCACATCGGCCATGCGCTGAACAAGATCCTGAAGGACGTCATCACCCGCTCGTTCCAGATGCGCGGTTACGATGCCAATTACGTTCCGGGCTGGGATTGCCACGGCCTGCCGATCGAATGGAAGATCGAAGAAGCCTATCGCGCCAAGGGCAAGAACAAGGACGAGGTTCCGGTCAACGAATTCCGTAAGGAATGCCGTGACTTCGCGGCCGGCTGGATCAAGGTCCAGTCGGAAGAGTTCAAGCGTCTCGGCATCGAGGGCGACTTCGAAAACCCCTACACGACGATGAACTTCCACGCCGAAGCCCGCATCGCCGGCGAACTCCTGAAGATCGCCAAGAGCGGCCAGCTCTATCGCGGCTCCAAGCCGATCATGTGGTCGGTCGTCGAGCGCACGGCGCTGGCGGAAGCCGAAGTCGAATATGCGGATGTCGAGAGTGACATGATCTGGGTGAAGTTCCCGGTAAAGGACGCTGCGCCCGCGCTTGCCGGCGTTTCCGTCGTCATCTGGACGACCACACCGTGGACCATCCCCGGCAACCGCGCCATCGCGTTTTCTTCGCGGGTCGAATATGGCCTGTTCGAAGTCGAGAGCGCCCAGAACGATTTCGGTCCGCAGCCGGGTGAAAAGCTGATCTTCGCCAAGAAGCTGGCCGATGAGGCCGCCGCCAAGGCGAAGCTGACCTTCAAGCTCGTTCGCGACGTGAAAACCGAAGAACTGGCCGCCATCACCTGCGCCCATCCTTTGGCGGCGCTCGGTTACGATTTCCCGGTTCCGCTTCTCGAAGGCGATCACGTCACCGACGATGCCGGTACGGGCTTCGTGCACACCGCGCCGAGCCATGGCCGCGAGGACTTTGACGTCTGGACCGCGCATCAGCGCGAGCTGGAAGCGCGCGGCGTCTCGTCGGCCATCCCGTTCCCGGTTGGTGATGACGGTTTCTACACCGAGGACGCTCCCGGTTTCGGCCCGTCCGCCGAAGGCGGCGCTGCCCGCGTCATGGACGACAACGGCAAGAAGGGCGACGCCAACGACCGCGTCATCAAGGCGCTGATCGCGGCCCATAACCTCTTTGCCCGCGGCCGCCTGAAGCACAGCTATCCGCATAGCTGGCGCTCCAAGAAGCCGGTCATCTTCCGCAACACGCCGCAATGGTTCGTCTATATGGACAAGGAACTGGGCGACGGCACGACGCTGCGTTCGCGCTCCTTGAACGCCATCGATCAGACCCGTTTCGTTCCGGCTTCCGGCCAGAACCGCCTGCGCGCCATGATCGAAGGCCGGCCCGACTGGGTTCTGTCGCGCCAGCGCAGCTGGGGCGTGCCGATCGCCGTTTTCGCCGACGAGCATGGTGAGGTTCTGGTCGACGAGGCCGTCAACGCCCGTATCATCGAGGCTTTCGAAGCTGAAGGTGCGGATGCCTGGTTTGCCGAAGGCGCCAAGGAACGTTTCCTCGGCAATGACCACGACCACGCCAAATGGCAGCAGGTCATGGACATCCTCGATGTGTGGTTCGACAGCGGTTGCACCCACACCTTCACGCTTGAAGACCGCCCGGACATGAAGTGGCCGGCGGATGTCTATCTGGAAGGTTCCGACCAGCATCGCGGCTGGTTCCATTCGTCGCTGCTCGAAAGCTGCGCGACGCGCGGCCGCGCGCCCTATAACGCCGTTGTCACCCATGGTTTCACCATGGATGAGAAGGGCGAGAAGATGTCCAAGTCCAAGGGCAACGTCGTCTCGCCGCAGGAAGTCATGAAGGACGCCGGCGCCGATATCCTGCGCCTGTGGGTCATGACGACGGATTACTGGGAAGACCAGCGTCTCGGCAAGGCCATCATCCAGACCAATGTCGATGCCTATCGCAAGCTGCGTAACACCATCCGCTGGATGCTCGGTACGCTCGCCCATTATAAGGGCGAAGAGATCGCCTATGACGATCTGCCGGAGCTGGAAAAGCTGGTGCTGCATCGCCTGTCCGATCTGGATAAGGTCGTGCGCGAGGGTTATGACGGCTTCGAGTTCAAGAAGATCGCCCGCGCGCTGGTGGATTTCGCCAATGTCGAGCTTTCGGCTTTCTATTTCGATATCCGCAAGGACACGCTTTATTGCGACGCGCCGTCGTCGCTGAAGCGCCGGGCATCGCTGTCGGTCATCGCCAAGCTGTTCGACTGCCTCGTTTCGTGGCTCGCGCCCATGCTGCCCTTCACGACGGAAGAAGCGTGGCTATCGCGTTATCCGGATGCGGAATCGGTGCATCTCGTCCAGTTCCCGGAAATCCCGGCCGAATGGAAGAACGATGCGCTGGAAGCGAAGTGGGAGAAAATCCGCAAGGTCCGCACGGTCGTGACAGGCGCGCTGGAAGTCGAACGCCGCGAAAAGCGTATCGGCTCCTCGCTCGAAGCGGCACCCGTCGTGCACATTGCCGACGCCGATCTTCTGGCGGCGCTGAAGGGGCAGGATTTCGCCGAAATCTGCATCACCTCGGCCATCTCGGTGGTTGGTGACGAAGGCCCCGCCGATGGCTTCCGCCTGCCGGAAGTGGCAAAGGTCGTGGTCGAGCAGAAGCTGGCGGAGGGCGTAAAATGCGCTCGCTCCTGGCGCATCACCACCGATGTCGGTTCCGATCCGGACTATCCGGAGGTTTCCGCCCGCGATGCGGCCGCGCTGCGCGAGCTTGCAGCCCTGGCATAATGAAAATGGCCGGATGAATTGCGCTTTGCCTCTTCATCCGGTACACCTGCCTGAAAATGGCCGGATTTGCACGGCAATGCGGGCTGCCGCCTGCCGAAAGACGATGTCTGGCGCAGTGGGACGGACGGCTGGAAGGGTTTCGATGAAGACGATGCAGGGTAATGCGCAGGGTTTGGGCATGTTTCGCACGGTTGTTGGCATCACGGCGATAGGCGTGTTGCTCGGCGCCTGCACGAGCCCGACCTACGGTACGGGCAAGACGGCGGCTGAACAGCTTGTCGACGATCTTGGCAATGCGACCTCGATCACCGGTGACCAGAGCAAGCGCAACCTGAAATACAGCCCCCGCCCGGGTCTCGTCGTTCCCGCCCAGACCCGTGCCGAACAGCTGGCCACGCCGCAGCAGAACATGGCAAGCCGCGAAAACAACCCGCAATGGGTGGAATCGCCGGAAGAAACCCGCGAACGTCTGCGCGACGAAGCGGATGCCAACAAGAACAACCCGCATTACCGCTCGCCGTTGCTCGCCGGTAACGGCACTGCCGGCCAGATGACCGAAAGCCAGAAATGGGAAGCCTTCCGCAAGGCGAAGGCCGAAGCCCAGGGCGGCTCCGTCGTCAACGCCCAGCGCAAGTTCCTCACCGACCCGCCGGCTGAATATCGCAGCGTCCCGCAGGATCAGCTGACCGATCTCGGCGAGCCGGAGCAGAAGAAAGAAAAGCGCCGCAAGAAAGAAGCGGCAGTCGCCGGCACCGGCAAGAGCTGGTGGAACCCCTTCCAGTAAAAACGAATGGCTGATGGCCTGCGGGAAAGCATGAGCCTCCCGCCGGCCGCTCAATCGTCGAGGCGTTTCTCGCGAAAGAATTGCCGCAGGATGTCGGCACTTTCGCTTTCCGCCAGCCCGGAATAGACATCCGGCGCGTGGTGGCAGGTCGGCTGGCTGAAGAAGCGCACGCCATTATGCACCGCGCCGCCCTTCGGGTCTTCCGCGCCATAATAGAGCCGGCGGATACGGGCGAATGAAATCGCCGCAGCACACATGGTGCAGGGCTCCAGTGTCACGTAGAGATCAGCGCCGGGCAGGCGTTCCTGCTCCAGCGCTTCGCAGGCCATGCGGATCACGGCGATTTCGGCGTGCGCCGTCACATCATTCAATTCACGGGTGCGGTTGCCGGAACGGGCGATGACGCGGCCGTCCAGAACCAGTACGGCGCCGATCGGAACCTCCTGCCGCTCGCCGGCGGCACGGGCTTCCGCCAGCGCCAGTTCCATGAAATGCGTCCTTTCGGCCATTGCGTTTCAATTTCCTCTTAACCCTTGTGCTTGGACCTGATAGGACAGCCCAAACAACAGGCAAACAGCAAATGACTTTTAAAGACAAGCCGAAGCGTGACGGCGGCAAGACAATTAGCCGCGACAAGAAGCCGAAAGGCCCCGGCAAGCCCGCCGCAGAGCGCGAAAAGAAACCGACCGAGGCAAAGGCCGCCCCGGCGCCGGAAACCGTTGGCGGCTCCAAGCCCGAGCGCATTTCCAAGATCATGGCGCGCGCAGGTGTGGCCTCGCGCCGCGATGTCGAGCGCATGATCATGGAAGGCCGCGTGTCGCTGAACGGCGTCAAGCTGGATACGCCGGTGGTCAACGCCACGCTGTCGGACAAGATCGAAGTCGACGGCATGCCGATTCGCGGTGCCGAGCGCACGCGCCTGTGGCTCTATCACAAGCCCGCCGGTCTGGTGACGACCAATTCCGACCCGGAAGGCCGCCCGACCGTTTTCGACAATCTGCCGAGCGAACTGCCGCGCGTTCTGTCCATCGGCCGCCTCGATATCAATACCGAAGGCCTGCTGCTGCTCACCAATGATGGCGGTCTTTCCCGCGTGCTGGAACTGCCGACCACCGGCTGGCTGCGCCGTTACCGCGTCCGCGCCCATGGCGAGGTCGATCAGGCAGCGCTCGACAAGCTGAAGGAAGGCATTGCCGTCGATGGCGTGCTCTACGGCGCAATCGACGCGACGCTCGACCGTACCCAGGGTCACAACGTCTGGATCAGCATGGGCCTGCGTGAAGGCAAGAACCGCGAGATCAAGAACGTGCTCGGCGCACTCGGCCTCGAGGTCAACCGCCTGATCCGCGTTTCCTACGGTCCGTTCCAGCTCGGCGATCTCGCCGAAGGCAAGGTGCTGGAAGTGCGCGGCCGCATGCTGCGCGACCAGCTCGGACCGCGTCTGATCGAACAGGCCGGCGCCAATTTTGACGCGCCGATCTATAATGCGCCCGTTGAAGACGAGGAAGACAACACGCCGAAGCGGGCGGTGAAGTCCGAATGGGCAAAGAGCGATGCGCCGGAAGGCAAGCCGCGTTTCGACAAGGCTGCCGGCAAGCCGGAAGACCGTCGCGAAAAGGCGCTCGGACGGCTGGATACCAAGCGCGGCGACAAGCCGGCTGGCAAGTTCGGCTCCAAGCCCGCCGGGAAATTTGGCGCAAAGGGCCGCAGCGAGGATGATGGCGACGACCGCCGCCCACGCCAGCCCGCCGGCACCAGCCGCACGGCCAATGTCTGGATGGCGCCCGGTGCAAGGCCCACCCGTGATGGCAAGGAGCGCAAGTCTTCCGCCCGCGCGGAAGCCGAAAACCTCTTCAAGAAGCCTTCCGCCCAGGACGAGGCGCGCCGCAACGTTGTGCGGCATGCGGATGCCGAGGGCGAGTGGATCCGCTCAGATTCCCCCCGCGAAGAAGAAGGTGGCCGCGGACGCGGCGACCGTCCGCGCGGCGAAAAGAGCTTTGGCGATCGTGGTGGCCGCGGCGGAAAGCCGTTCGGCGACCGGCCATTCCGCGACAAGCCGCGTGAAGAAGGTGATCGCCCGCGTGGCGACCGTCCGCGCGGCGAAAAGAGCTTCGGTGACCGCCCGGCGCGCGGCGGCAAACCTTTCGGCGACCGGCCGTTCCGTGACAAGCCGCGTGAAGAGGGTGATCGTCCGCGCAGTGACCGCCCACGCGGCGAGAAGAGTTTCGGTGATCGCACCGCCCGCGGTGAAAAACCTTTCGGTGACCGTCCGTTCCGTGACAGGCCCCGTGAAGACGGTGAGCGCCCACGCGGCGAGCGCCCGGCGGGAGACAAGCCTCGTGGCGGCAAGCCGGGCGGTAAACCCGGATTCGGCAAGCCGTCCTTCGGGAAATCGGGCGAGCGTGGCGAACGTTCTGGTTTCTCAGGCAAGAGCAAAGGCCCCGGTGGTCCCGGCGGCGGCAAGCCGGGCGGCAAAGGCCCGGGTGGCAAACCTTCTGGAGGCAGGGGAATGACACGTAATGCGGATCGTAGGCGGTGAGTTCCGCGGCCGGACACTGGCCGCGCCGAAATCGAATTCCATTCGTCCGACCATCGACAGGACGCGGGAAAGCCTCTTCAACATTTTAAGCCACGCCTATCCGGAAAGTCTGGACGGCACGCGCGTTCTGGACGTTTTTGCCGGAACGGGCGCGGTTGGTCTGGAGGCGCTTTCGCGCGGCTGTCGTGTGGCGCTCTTCGTCGAAAACGGCGTGGAGGGCAGGGGGCTGCTCTGGGAAAATATCGATGCGCTGGGTCTGCATGGCCGCGCCCGCATTTTGCGGCGTGACGCCACCAAGCTCGGCGGCGTCAACAATATCGAGCCCTTCGATCTTCTGTTCGCCGACCCGCCCTATGGCCATGGCCATGGTGAGAAGGCTTTCTCGGCAGCCCATGGCGGCGGCTGGCTGACACCTGGCGCGCTTGCCATTCTGGAAGAGCGCGGCGATGTGGCGGTGAAGGTCGATCCGGTATTCAAGCCGCTCGAAAGCCGCATCTTCGGCGACACGAAAATGCATTTCTACCGCTACGAGCCCTAGAACCTTTCCAGGAAAAGTGGAGCCCGGTTTTCCGTCCGGAAATGCGGCAGAACAAAGAGTTGGAGTGTTTTCGCGATTCGAAGAAAAGCGAAAACACTCTAATAGGAACACCTCCCGTCACGCCACGGTCTTGTCTTGTTTGCCAAATAGGCAGAGTCTTTGCTGCGGAAAGAATTTGGGTGTTCGCATGGAGCAGGGTGTAAACGAAAGCGTCACGATCGTCCGCGCCGGGGAAGAGGTTCTCCAAGTTGACGGCGCGGGTGGCCACGAGCCGACATTCGGACTGGCGCTCGGCGGCGGCGGGGCGCGGGGCATCTGCCACATCAACGTCATCGAGGCGCTGGACGAACTCGGCATCCGGCCCGTCGCGATTTCCGGTTCTTCCATCGGCTCCATCATCGGCGCGGGCATGGCAGCCGGCATGACCGGCCGCGAAATCCGCGAATACACGCTTGAACTCATGGGACGAAAGGGCTCGGTCGCCAACCGGCTCTGGAGCCTCGGCCCGGCATCGATGCGACACGCGGTGGACGGTTTTCGCCTTGGGCAGTTCAACCTCGAACTCATTCTGCACGCGCTGATGCCGCAGGCTCTGCCGAAGGATTTTTCGGAGCTTGCCATTCCGCTCAAAGTGATAACCACAGACTATTACGCGCAGACCGAAGTGGTGGTGGAACGCGGGGAGATCATCCAGGCGCTGGCGGCATCCGCGGCCATTCCGGCACTGTTCATGCCTGTTCGTATCGATGGCCGCATCATGATCGATGGCGGCATCTTCAACCCCGTGCCCTACGAACATCTGCTGGATCGGGCCGATATCGTCATCGGCGTCGATGTTGTCGGCGGCCCCGAAGGCGACGGCACCACCATGCCGAACCGGCTGGACAGTCTGTTCGGCGCCAGCCAGCTGATGATGCAGGCGGCAATCGCCCTGAAACTGAGGCTACGCCCGCCGCATATTTTCCTGCGCCCGCCGGTGCACCGTTTCGGCGTGCTGGATTTCCTGAAGTCCGAGGAGGTGCTGAACGCGTCGGCTAGCATCAAGGACGACCTGAAACGGCAGATCGACATGCAGGTGGAGCTGTTTCATCGCGGGCAGGGTGTGGAGGCTTGAGCGGTACGTCCTGGATATTCGCTGGGAAACAAGTGGCGCTCTTTCAGCCATCGCCTTTGAATCACAGCGAAACTTCCGTCTCGCTCTCCTCCGAACCCTCTTCCTCCTCCCACTTTTCCGCCTTGGTCTTCGGCTTCATCAGCGGTTCCGGCTTCACCTCGCGCACCGGCTTGTTGTGCAGCATCTGCCGGCCGGCGGCGAGGCCTTCGACGGCCTGAAGCTCCAGCCGCTGCTCGTCGCGTTCGCGAATATCGTCGGCGATTGCCAACGCCCTTTCGCCGTCCATGTCCAGCCCCTCCAGAATGCGCCTGCCGAACAGCAGGCCGGATTCCAGCGTCTCGCGGATTTCATATTCCACGCCTCTTTTCCTGAGGTCGAGGGAATGCACGCGGTCATAAGAGCGGGCATAGATGCGCACGCTTGGAAATTCTGACTGGATCATGTCGATGATACGGTCGGTGACCTCCTTTTTATGGGTACAGACCGCCACGAGATCGGCCCTTTCTATGCCGGCGGCGATCAGCACGTCCTTGCGGGTGCCGTCACCGAAAAAGATGCGAAAGCCGAAGCGGGCGGCCTGACGCACACGGTCGGCGGAACTGTCGATGACGGTTACGTCGCGCCCGCCGGCGAGAAGGATTTGCGAGGCGATCTGGCCGAAACGGGAAAAGCCGATCATCAGCACATCCGCGCCCGCCCCGTCGAAATCCTCTTCCAGCTTGTCCTCTTCCGCATCCTCCGCCGTCAGCCGCCGCGAAATCACGGCCAGAAGCGGCGTCAGCGCCATGGAAAGCGTGACAACGGCAACGAGGATCGAGGCGGTTGCCTGCGGAAACAGCCCGGAGGCCGCCGCCGTGGTGAAAAGCACGAAACCGAATTCGCCGCCCTGCGCCAGAAGCAGCGCAATCCGGCTCGATGCATAACGCGAGGAGCCCGCGATGCGGCAGAGGCCATAGATCAGGGCAGCCTTCACCGCCATCATCGCCGGCACGGCGATCAGGATGAGGACGATGTGCTCATAAACGATATGGATGTGCAGTGACATGCCGACGGCCATGAAGAACAGCGCCAGAAACAGCCCGCGGAACGGCTCGATATCGGCCTCCAGCTCATGGCGATAGGAAGATTCCGACAGCATCAGCCCCGCCAGCAGCGCACCCATGCCCATGGAAAGCCCGACCATCTCCATGGCCGCGATCATCACTTCACGCGCACCCGTGCGGGCGATGATCTGGAACATCGGCGTGAGCAGGTAACGCCCGGCCAGCACCATGCCCGCCACAGCAACGACGGAGGCGATGAGATCGGACACCATCGAATCCGTCGGCACATCCGGGCGGTTGGAAAGAATGGTGACGAGGGCAAGAAGCGGCACGATGGCAAGGTCCTGAAACAGCAGGATAGAGAAGGACCGGTTGCCATGCCGCGTATTCATGTCGCCGTCATCGGCAAGGATTTGCAGCGCAAAGGCGGTGGAGGAAAGCGCAAGACCGAAACCCGCAACCACGCTTCCCCGCCAGTCGATCAGCCCCGCCCACCATGCAATGGCCGCCAGCACGCTGCCGGTCACCAGCACCTGAGCCAACCCCAGGCCTAAAATATCGCGCCGCATCTGCCAGATGCGTGAAGGCTTGAGTTCAAGGCCGATGATGAAGAGCAGGAAAACGACGCCCAGTTCCGAGACGTTGAAGATGTCCTTCGCATCCGTGACCAGATGCAGGAACGGGCCGATGATGATGCCGGCGACCAGATAACCGAGCACGGTGCCAAGCCCGAGCTTGCGGAAAACGGAGGCCGCGATGACTGCGCCGGCCAGAAGCAGCAATGGTTCGGAAAAGAGAGCGTCGTGCTCGGTCATGCGGGCGGACTTTCGAATAGGGTGGCGACAAAACCGTCCGAATGGAGAAAGCGGCGTTTCGCCCTTGATGCGGGGTTGCTGGCACAATAAATGGAACAGGAATGAAAGGCCAACTCATGTCCTCAGAAATAGATTCTTCCAAACTTCTCGATCGCGCCAGCGAACTTGTCGATCTTGCCCGTGCCGCCGGTGCGGATGAGGCGGATGCCGTTGTCGTCCGCTCGCGCTCGCAGTCGGTCGGCGTGCGGCTCGGCAAGGTGGAAAGCACCGAATCCTCCGAAAGCGACGATTTTTCCCTGCGCGTCTTCGTTGGCCGCCGGGTGGCGAGCGTGTCCGCCAATCCCGGCTTCGATCTGAAGACGCTGGCGGAACGGGCCGTCGCCATGGCCAAGGTCTCGCCGGAAGATCCCTTTGCCTGCCTGGCGGACAAGGAGCGGCTTGCGACGTCGTATGACGATCTCCAGCTTTTCGATGCGACTGAGGTCTCGGCCGATCAGCTGCGTGAGGCAGCCCTTGCTTCTGAAGAAGCAGCACTCGGCGTCAAGGGCGTCAGCAATTCCTCCGGTGCGGGTGCATCAAGTGGCATGGGCGGTCTCGTCCTCGCTACGTCACACGGTTTTTCCGGCAGCTATATGGGCAGCCGCTTCAGTCGCTCCGTCAGCGTCATCGCCGGCGAAGGCACGAAGATGGAGCGCGACTACGATTTCGACAGCCGCCTTTATTATGCCGATCTGGATGCGGCCGAAGAGATCGGCCGCCGCGCCGGTGAAAAAGTCGTGCGGCGTGTCGGCCCGCGCCAGGTCGATACCGGCAGCAACATCACTGTGGTTTTCGATCCACGCATCGCCCGCGGCTTCGTCGGTGCGATTGCCGGCGCGATCAACGGCGCTTCGGTTGCCCGCAAGACCAGCTTCCTGCGCGATAAAATGGGTCAGCAGGTTCTGAAAAAGGGCCTCTATCTCACCGACGACCCGCAGATCGTGCGCGGCCCGTCCTCGCGTCCCTTCGATGGCGAGGGTGTCAGGGGCGAGAAGATGACGATGATCGAGGACGGTGTTTTGAAGCACTGGTTCCTTTCCACTTCGGCGGCGCGGGAACTTGGCCTTGAAACCAACGGGCGCGGCGTGCGCGGCGGCACGGCGGTTTCGCCGGCCTCTACCAATCTCGCGCTGGAGCCGGGCGATCTCTCGCCGGAGGACTTGCTGAGGCAGGTCGGAACCGGCTTTTACGTCACCGAGCTGATCGGCCACGGGGCCAATATGATCACGGGTGAATATAGTTGCGGCGCCAGCGGTTTCTGGATCGAGAATGGCGAAAAGACCTTCGCGGTTTCCGAGGTCACCATTGCCTCGAACCTGAAGGACATGTTCATGCGGGTCACGCCGGCCAATGATATCGATCGCAAATACGGCGTCGCGGCCCCGACGCTCGCCATTGAAGGCATGACGATCGCGGGCAAGTGAGGCGGCCTGCGGGTTGTTTTCGCCGACACTTTATGTGCAAGTGCGAAGAGAAAAACGGGCGCGCCGTTTGAGGCGCGCGGAAAAGACGGCAAAATGAACGATATGGCTGAAGCCCGCTGGGCCTCCGATCTGCGGCTGGTCCTTAAAGCCGCCCGCAAGGCGGGTGAGACGGCCCTCGGTTTCTTCCGCAAGGATCCCGAGGTCTGGTGGAAAAATGGCGGGCTTTCGCCGGTCAGCGCGGCCGATTACGCCGCCAATGAAATCCTCGAAACCATCCTGCGCTCCGCCCGGCCGGATTATGGCTGGCTTTCCGAAGAGACGGATGACGATACGGACAGGCTTTCCCGCTCCACCGTCTTCGTCGTCGACCCCATTGACGGTACCCGCGCCTTCATCGGCGGCCGGGATACATGGTGCGTCAGCGTCGCGGTGGTGCATGAAGGCCGACCGGTGGTCGCGGCTCTTGTCGCCCCGGCGCTTGCGGAGGAGTTTACCACATTTGAAGGTGGTGAAGCTCTGAAGAACGGGTCACCCGTTTTTGCCGCGCGCGAAAATGCCGGCATCTTCCATCTGGCAGCGCCCGAAGACGTGATCACGCATCTGCCGGAAGAGGTGCGCTGCACCGTCAAACGCATTCCACACGTGCCCTCGCTCGCCTACCGGCTGGCCATGGTGGCGGATGGCCGCATCGACGGAACGCTGGTCAAGGCCAACTCGCACGAGTGGGATCTGGCCGCCGCCGACCTCATTCTGGAGAAGGCCGGTGGTCGTCTGGTCGGGCTCGATGGAAAACCTCTGATGTATAATCGCCGGCAGGTTAACCACCCCGCATTGTGCGCTGCAGCAGATTATGCGCTGCCTGCACTTTTGAAAGCGTTTTCACATCTGTCTGACAGTTGACGTTTGCCGGGAAATCCCGCAGATGAAGGCCTCTCTCAGCGTTTAAGAAAGAGACTAAGAAATGACGGAATCTGGCAAACCGAAACAGCTGCTGCACCTCGTCTTCGGCGGCGAACTTGAAAACCTTCAGGATGTTCAGTTCCGGGATTTGAACGCGCTCGATATCGTCGGCATCTATCCGGACTATGCTTCCGCGCTCACCGCATGGAAGTCCAAGGCGCAAATGACTGTTGATAACGCCCATATGCGTTATTTTATCGTGCATATGCACCGTCTTCTCAATCCGGACGATAAAATTTGAGTCCTTTTGCCCTTGCGTTGTAATACTATTGGGTGAAGGCGAGCTTTCCCGTGATTCCTGCGCGAGCGGCGCAGGCCGGGAATGCCGTTGCGAGAAAATGTGATCGCGCTTTCGTTTCCGATGACAAAAAATGACGCAATTTAAGAAGAAGTAGGCGGCGATAACAACCAGAACAGGGGCAGGGCATTGCGCGGAATGATCAAGGGCAGAATGTCATGAGCAGCCGTCTCGCACGTTTCGCTCTTTCCGGTTACCGCATTGCCGGTATCGCCGCGTACCCGTTCGCCAAGCCCTATCTGTCCTATCGGGCCGCGAAGGGCAAGGAAGACAAGCGCCGCCGGCTCGAACGTTTCGGTTATGCGAGCGCCGAGCGCCCGCGCGGCCCGCTCGTCTGGTTCCACGCCGCAAGTGTCGGCGAAACCCTTGCCCTCATCCCGCTGATCCGTGAAATCCGCAAGCGCGATATCTTCGTGCTTCTGACCACCGGCACGGTCACCTCGGCCGAACTGACCCGCACCCGGCTCGGCGATGACGTGATCCACCAATATGTGCCGCTCGACATCAAGATCGCGGTCAATCGCTTCCTCACCTACTGGGCGCCGGATGCCGCCATCACAGCGGAATCGGAAATCTGGCCGGTGACGATGATGGAGCTGGAGCGCCGGCACATTCCGCAGATCCGGGTCAATGCCCGTCTCTCCGACCGTTCCTTCGACCGCTGGAAAGCCCGGCATGATATTGCGGAATCGCTGTTTTCAAAGCTGGCGCTGGTGGTTGCTCAGTCCGATCTCGATGCCGAACGTTTCCGTGATCTCGGCTCCTGGCCGGTGGTGATTTCGGGCAATCTCAAGGGCGATACCGACCCGCCGCCCTGTGACGAGGCGCTTCTGGAGCACTATCGCAAGCAGGTCGGCAATCGCAAGACATGGGCCGCCATCTCCACTTTCGACGGCGAGGAGAAGGCTGCCGCCACCGTGCATGCGGCGATCAAGTCCCGCAATGGCCAGTTGACCATCATCGTGCCGCGCCATCCCGAGCGCGGCGATGATGTGGAAGCCATGCTGAAGGGCATGGGGCTCACCGTGGCGCGTCGCAGCCGCAATGACGTGATAACGCCGGAAACCGATATTTTCCTCGGCGATTCCATCGGCGAAATGGGGCTTTACCTGCGGCTGACCGAACTTGCCTTTGTTGGCCGCTCGCTGACGGCCGAAGGCGGGCAGAACCCGCTCGAGCCTGCGATGCTCGGCTGCGCCGTCCTGTCAGGCGCGCATGTGCAGAATTTCCGCGAAGCCTATCAGAAGCTCATCCGTGCCGGCGGCGGTCGTATCATTCGGGATGTCGAGATGCTGGCCAAGGCGGTGCATTACCTCCTGGTCAACGACAATGAGCGTTACAAGATGATCGATGCGGGCAACCGGGTCATTCAGGATATGCGCGGCGCGCTGTCCTCCACCGTCAAGGCGCTGGAGCCCTATATCAATCCGCTCACCGTTTCCGCCAAGCTGCAACCGCGGAGCGCCATCGGTTCATGGTAGCGGATATCGAACTCAACGCGGCGCAATCGATCGCCGCAGTCCTTTTCGACAAGGACGGAACGCTTTTAGGCTATGACGCCAGCTGGGGACCGGTGAACCGCGAACTTGCGGCCATCGCGGCCAAGGGCGATCCCGTTCTCGCCGACCGGCTTCTCTCCGCCTGCGGCATGGACCCCGTTACCGGTCATGTGGTGCCGGACAGCCTGCTGGCCGCCGGCAACACGGCGGAAATTGCCGCCGGTCTGGTTGCCGCGGGCTCGCCCTGCGATGTCGGGGAACTGACTGCTCGCCTTGACCGGCTGTTCACCGAGGCTGCGGATAAATCCGTGCCGGTGACCGATCTCAAGGCATTTTTCGCAAGGTTGAAGGCGCGCGGCTACAAGCTCGGCATTGCCTCCAGCGACAATGAAAACTCCATTCGACAGACGGCCATCCGCTTCGGTTTCGAAAACGACGTCGATTTCGTCGCGGGATATGACAGCGGTTACGGCACCAAGCCGCAGCCCGGCATGGTTCTGGGATTTTGCGAGGCGATCGGCTTCCCGCCGGAACGCGTGGCCGTTGTCGGCGACAATAACCACGATCTGCACATGGCGAAAAATGCCGGAGCCGGTCTGCGTATCGCCGTCCTGACGGGAACAGGCTCGCGCGAAAGCCTGGGTGCGGATGCTGATTATTGTTTCGAGGACATTACCGCTCTCGAAGCGCTTTTGCCGGAACGGGCTCTCTGAACCCGGTTAGATTTCCGCCGGGCCCGGCATGGCCCGGTGGAACCGTCTAATCCATTTTTGCAATTTACGGTTTTTTCTGGCAAACAACCTCCCTGACATGTGACAAGCGAACGGAATGCCGTGGGCGACGCGGCCGGGAGCGGGAATAGATGGTTTCTGAAGCGCCGCCGTTCTGGTGGCAGAAAGCGGGCTGGCAGGCGTGGCTCCTGTCTCCTTTCTCGCTTCTTTACGGGAAGGTTGCCGGCCGGCGGATGCGGACAGCGAAACGGGCAAGTGTTCCCGTTCCGGTCATCTGCATCGGCAACTTCACCGTGGGTGGCGCCGGCAAGACGCCGACAGCGATGGCAATTGCGAGAGCCGCCGTTGCAAAAGGCCTGAAACCCGGATTCCTCAGCCGCGGTTATGGCGGCACGCTTGACGTTACCACCCTTGTCGATCCCGGACAGCACCGCTCCGCCGATGTCGGAGACGAGCCGCTGCTTCTGGCGCGCGAGGCGATCACGGTCATTTCCCGCAAGCGGGTGGAAGGTGCGCACCGGCTGGTGAAGGAAGGCGTCGATCTCATCATCATGGATGATGGTTTCCAGAGCGCGCGCCTGACGCTGGATTATGCGCTGGTTGTCATCGATACGGTGCGCGGCATCGGCAACGGCCATCTCGTGCCGGGCGGTCCGGTAAGAGCGCCGCTTGCCGAACAGATGCGGCATATGACCGGGCTCCTGAAGGTCGGCAAAGGCCATGCGGCCGATGCGCTGGTCAGGCAGGCGGCAAAGGCTGCCAAACCCGTCTTCGTTGCGGCGATCACCCCACAGGAGCCGCAGGACTTCAGGGGAAGGCGCGTGCTGGCCTATGCGGGCATTGCCGACCCGGCCAAATTCTTCAGAACCGTCGAGGCGCTCGGCGGCGAGATCGTGCTGCAGCGCTCTTTCCCGGATCATCACCACTTCAGCGACGACGAGATCGCCGATCTTCTGCAGGACGCCGGCAAGCAAAATTTGCAGCTGGTGACGACGGCCAAGGATGCGGTGCGGCTCAACGGCCACCACGGCCGGGCGGAAGAATTACTGTGGAACAGCCTGGTGATCGAAATCGACATGGTGTTCGATGACCCCAACGCGGCCACGACGATCATCGAGACGGCGGTAGGGAACTGCCGCGCGCGTTTGCTGCGGGAAAATGCGCGGACGTCGCTTTAAGCTTTTTCCGAATGTAAGCCGCCCGCCACCTTACCTCTCCTCATTCCTGTGCTTGTCACAGGAATCCAGTCGACACGCGTCTGCGTGGCGGGAAGAGCCTTGTCAGCCCAAGGACTTGGGCTGGCTGGATCCCTGTGACGAGCACAGGGATGAGGGTGGAGAGTTGAGCAGTCTCAGCGTGAAAAAGCCTTCTCACGCATGGCTCTTTATGGGCGTGCTTCCGCGCCCTTATCAGGCGGGCAAATTACCAGCCTTCTTTTCGGCCTCCAGCGAAGCCGCCGCATCCACATAGGCTTCCTGCCTCGCCACGCTCCAGTAGCGCAGCTCATCAACCGGGATTGTCTTGCCTGTCATGGCGCAGATGACATGCGAGCCGGTCTGGACGATGCGGAAGTCACCGTCGAGATATTCGATGACGGCGAGGCGGTTGCCGCCTCCTTCAAATCTGTTCATCCGTTTTCGTCTCCTGCTCTGTCCTGTCAGGGCACCCAGTCCGAAACGGCGTAGCGTTTTCCTGAACAATCCGGATGCTCCAGTATCCTGAATTTATATAGCCCGGCGCGGCGCAAGGCCAGCCCCGCCTGCTTGCGGCTGGATGAAGGTGTCAGCTGCGGCCGAAGAGCCGTTCTATATCGGAAAGTTTCAGTTCGATATAGGTCGGTCGGCCATGATTGCATTGACCGGAACCCGGCGTGTTTTCCATCTGCCGTAGAAGCGCGTTCATCTCTTCCGGCCGCATACGCCGGCCGGAACGCACCGAGCCGTGGCAGGCCATGGTGGCCGCGACATATTCCAGCTTGTTGGCAAGCGTGGAGGCGGCGTCCCATTCGGCGATCTCGTCGGCAAGCTGACGCACCAGCCCCTGCACATTGACCTCACCCAGCATGGCAGGTGTTTCCCGGACGGCGACCGCGCCCGGCCCGAAACGTTCGATGACGAGCCCCAGTGCATCGAACCCGGCGGCGTGATCCATCAGCCGGTCGCAATCCTCTTCCGGCAGGTCGATGATTTCAGGGATGAGCAGCACCTGCGACGGCGGACGCCGGGAATGCAGTGCATTGCGCATTTCCTCAAACACCAGCCGCTCATGCGCGGCATGCTGGTCGACGATGACAAGGCCGTTTTCCGTCTGGGCGATGATGTAGTTCTCGTGCAGCTGCGCCCGCGCGGCGCCGAGCGGGTAAAGCACGGGTTCCGGCGAGGGGCTCGCGGCGGTCTCGTAAATCTCCCGAGGCTCGGCCCGCGCCGTCGGCATGGTGATGTCGGAAAAGCGCGATTGCACCGCCTCGGCAAATTGCATGTCCCCGGAAACCGCAAGCGGCCGCGACGGTGAGGTGGCGGCGGACCACGGCGCGGCTGCTGCCATGGAAGGCGAGGGCCTGAGGCCGGACGGGCTATAGCCGGGGCGGAACGCATTCATCATCTGGCTCGCGCCCGTCGTCGCGGCCCTGTCGCCGTCGCGCGTCAACGCCTGGCGGATCGCCCCGACGATCAGCCCGCGAATGAGGCCGGGATCGCGAAAACGCACGTCGGATTTCGCCGGATGCACGTTCACATCCACAAAGGCGGGGTCAAGCGTGATGGACAGCACCGCGACCGGATATCGCCCATGCGGCACTGTTTCGGCATAAGCGCCGCGAATGGCGGATAAAAGCAGTTTGTCCTGCACCGGGCGGCCATTGACGAAGACATATTGATGCGCCGAGTTGCCGCGATTGAAGGTCGGAACACCGGCAAAACCGGTCAGCGTCACATCCTCGCGCCCGGCATCGATCTCGATGGCGTTGTCCTTGAACTCGGCACCCAGAATCTGCGCCATGCGGGCCAGATGATCGTCGCCGGTCGAAGGAATTTCGAGCGTCGAACGGTCGGTGCCTGATAGCACGAAACGGATATGCGGGAAGGCGATCGCCATGCGCTTGACGACTTCGGTAATCGCGGCCGCCTCGGCCCGTTCCGTCTTCAGGAATTTCAGCCGCGCGGGGGTGGCGAAAAACAGGTCGCGCACCTCGACGATTGTGCCGGCATTCGAGGCGGCGGGCCGGACATCGGAAACCTTGCCGCCGGTAACGGAAATCACCGAACCCTGTTCCGCGCCCTGTTGGCGGCTGGTAATCGTCAGCTTGGCGACCGAGCCGATGGAGGGCAGCGCCTCGCCACGAAACCCGAGCGTGCGGATATCATCCAGCGTATCGGAAATTTTCGAGGTGCAGTGACGCCGCACCGCAAGCTCCAGATCGGCAGGTGACATGCCGGAACCGTTATCGGTAATCCGCACCAGCCCCTTGCCGCCGCCCGCCGTGGCGATCTCGATCCTGGTCGCGCCTGCGTCGATGGCGTTTTCCACCAGTTCCTTCGTGGCGCTGGAGGGTCTTTCGATGACCTCGCCGGCGGCGATCTGGTTGATAAGGGTTTCTGAAAGCTGCTTGATGGCCATGATCGTCATTTTCGCGGATTCGCTACGGCTTCGAAAGCAAAAAACTCGGGCTGTGGAAATTTGCACATGTTTTACGGTCCCTTGGGCATTTGATCATTTCGGTCAACATGGCGTTAAGCGTTAATCCGCCTTTAATCGGCCTTGATTATGGTGAGGCGGCTTGAAATGACCGCAGGAACGGGGCCGCCTTCGCCGGGCGGCGTGTGACGTCGACTATGGGTGAGCGTCATCTTCCCCTCAAGACTGCTTCAAGTTGCAAACCCTGATGTCTCTTTTTCGGAATTTTTCGTTTCATCCCGGCATTTGCCCTGGACGATTCCACTAGAAACATAAGCCTGACCCCTGAAAAACAGGCGGGAGTTTGCAGTTGAGTGATTTGGCGTCCTCTGGCGCGGGCGTTCATACGGTGATGCTTGATGCCCTTTGCGACGCGCTTGGCGCGGCGATCGTCGTTTACGACCGTAATGATCACATTATTTTTGCAAGCCGGAAACTCCTCAGCTTTTTTCCGCTGGAAGAGGCCGTTATCGGCCCGGGCGCGCGGCTGCGCGACTATCTGAGCGCGCTATATGATTGTTATCTGCTCGAGGCGGAAAGCCTCTCCGCCAATGCCCGCCCGCTCGGCCGGGAGGAATGGATCGGCGAGCGGCTGGCGCTGCACTGGAAGGAAAGATCGGAAAAAACCGAACGGCTGAAGGGAGAGCGCTTCCTGCGCTTCGTCATGAACCGCCTGCCGTCCGGCCTCGGCATCAGCGTGGTTGCCGATATTTCCGAACAGAAGAAACGCGAAGAGCAATGGCGCATCGACCTTGAGCGCGTACAGCTCGTTGAGGAAATTCTCGACAATCTGCCATTTCCCGTCTTCGTCAAGGATCGGAACATGGCCTATGTCGCCCTCAACAAATCCGCCAGCGCCCTGGTCGAAACCAGTCCCGAGAGCATTCTCGGCCGTACCGTTTTCGATCTCCACTCGCGCAAGGTCGCCGGACGGATCGATGCCGCCGATCGTATAGTGCTGGATAGCGGTACGCCGGCTGTCATTCCCGAAAGGGTGCGACGCCTGAATGGCGAAGAGGTGCTGACAATCACCCGCAAGCAGCGTGTGGGCCGGCCCGGCCGATATTTCCTGGTGACGACGATGGAGGACGTGACCGCTCTTGCCACCATCGATGCCAATGGCACGCCCGTCATCCCCTCGCTCGAACATGTTCCTTTCGTGGCCTCCATCTATGGCAGGGACGAGGAAACGGACAATCGCGGCGGGGTTTTAAAGAGCAAGGCGGTGTTGGTCGTCTCTGAAAACGGGCGCTTTGCGGAAGCCGCCGGTCGTCTTCTGACCGCGGGCGGCATGGACCATGCGGCGGTGACGAGCGAGGACGAGCAGCGCGCATTCATCGATGTCGCGGCTTCCGCCGGTGTGAGCATCGATGTGGTCGTTGTCGACGCCCAGATGAGCGTCGCTTGCCTCGATATTGCTGCCGCGCATGATCTGCCCGTCGTCACCATCGAGGAAGAGGAGATAGATGCTTCCCTGCTGCATTATCTTGCGGCCGGGTTGAAATCCTCCCCGAAGGAGAAAACCGCTGACGAGGACTGGGAGATCATGACGGAGGATCTGCCCGAAATACTCAAGACCGGCGGCGTCTGCGAGATACTTCTCGTCGAGGATAACAGGGTTAACCAGATCGTCTTCTCGCAGATACTCGAAGGCCTGGGGCTTTCCTGGCGGCTCGCCACCTCTGGCGAGGAAGCCTTGCGTCTCTTTGTGGAACAGCCGCCTTCCGCCGTCCTGCTCGACACGACGCTGGGCGATATCGACGGCTTCGAGGTCGCCCGCCGCATGCGCGGCCTGGGCGGCGAGAAACATATTCCCATCGTCGGTGTCATCACCCACGCATTCGAGGGCGATCTCGACAAGTGCCGGGCCTCCGGCATGGACGACATGCTGCTGAAACCCGTCAGTCCTGACATGGTCGAGGCTGTTTTCCTGCGGCTTTTCGGCAAGGACGCCCTGCGGCTGCAGGCCTGAAATTGCCATTGCCGGGAGGCTATGGCTTTTTTAATACTTGCCCTGCATTGTGAGCGCGGTCGACACAGGATTCACGAGATGCAGGAATGAAACGGGCAGAGCCGCAATCGTTGCAGGTCAGCCAGAACGAGTTGCAGGCGATGGCCTACAGCGACCCGCTGACGGGGCTGGGCAACCGCTACCGTTTGCGGGACAAGATCAGGATGCTTGCCAGCGAGCGCTCCAGCGATCCCGCCCCCTTCACGGTCGGCATTGCCAATATAGACGGCTTCAAACCCATCAACGATCTTTTCGGCGTGCAGGCGGGCGATGAAATCCTCTGTCAGGTCGCGCACCGGCTGAAGGCCTGCATTCCCGATGGCGCGGTCGTGACGCGCCATGACGGTGACGAATTCGCTTTCGTGCTGCCGCTGGTCTTCGAGCGCACTGGCGCCGAACGTATCGGCAACATGATCAAGGACGTGCTTTCTGCCCCTTATGATCTCGGCGACCGCAACGTCCGGCTTTCTTCCTCCTTCGGTTTCGCCATCTATCCCTTCGCCGGCGATGAATTCGAGGATTTGCTGAAAAGCGCCGAGACGGCGCTATACCGTTCGAAGCGGCGTGGCCGCGGCCAGATCACGGTCTATTCGCGTGAGATCGCTCAGGAGATGAAGCGCGCCACGCAGCTGGAACAGGCGCTTAGAAACGCCATCATCACCGATGCCATCGATGTGCATTTCCAGCCCATCGTCCGGCTGGAAGAGGCAAAGGTCATTGGTTTCGAGGCGCTGGCCCGCTGGAACGATCCCGATCTCGGTTTCGTATCGCCCGCGGTTTTTGTGCCGCTCGCCGAAGAGCGCGGTTTCATCGATGCGCTGTCGGAAGCCCTGCTCAGAAAGGCGGCGGAAGCGGCCCTGTTCTGGCCGCGTGAACTCTTCCTGTCCTTCAATCTCTCTTCCGCGCAATTGATGGACCCCAGCACGGCGGACAATATTCTGTCCATTCTCTCGCGTGTCGGCCTCGATCCGCATCGGCTGGAACTTGAGATCACCGAAACGGCTGTCATGACATCAGCCGATACCGCGCAACGCATCATCAGCGAATTGCAGAGCGCCGGCGTTCGCATTTCGCTTGACGATTTCGGCACCGGCCAGTCGAGCCTCGGCCGCCTGCGGGATTTCACCTTCGACAAGGTAAAGATCGACCGCGCCTTCGTGTCACGCATCAGCAGCGATCGTCCTTCCGAACATATCATCAAGGCCATCGTCGCCATGTGCGAAGGGCTCGATCTCGAAGTCGTGGCCGAGGGGATAGAAGAACGGGCGGAAGAGGAAAAGCTGCGCGCGCTCGGTTGCGCCATGGGGCAGGGCTATTTCTACGGCCGCCCCGCCGATGCCGCGGCGACCCAGCGGTATCTGCACGAGAATTACCGCGAGATATTGTCGGATATTTCCTGAGACAGAGCGGTCTGGCCGCGGCTGCAAGGCGGCGGACGCAATCTCCAACTTCCCTCATTCCTGTGCTTGTCACAGGAATCCAGCCGACGCGCGTCTGCGCGGCGAAACGACTCCTTTCAGCCCAAGGACTTGGGCTGGCTAGATTCCTGTGACAAGCACAGGAATGAGGAGAGTGCGGTGCGTGCCGCGTCTCAGAGCCTGTAAAGCGGCTCAAACCGGCCCTTGACGTCAACCCCGAGCTCGAACGTCAACCCATGCTGCGGATTGGCGGCAATGGCGTCGTCGTCTAGATGTTCGCGCGCCGAGGTGACAAGAAGGCGTGACGCGTCGGGGCCGATGAAGGCCGGGCAGGTCGTCTGTTTGCCGGGCACCTCATATCGGGCGATGTGATTGCCGTCCATATCGTAACGATCGACCGCACCCTCACCCCAGCGGGCGTTCCAGATATGCCCTTCGGCATCGCAGACGGATCCGTCCACGCCGCCTTTGATACCCGTGGAATCGATGAAGACTTCCGCCTTGCCGGAGGGCAGGCCGGTCCCGGCGTCAAGCGGCACCCGCATCAGCTTGTTCACCTTGGTATCGACGTAATATCCCGTCGCGCCATCGGGCGAGAAGCAGATCGAATTCGGAATGCTGATCTCGGCAAAGAGCTTCGTCACGATGCCTTTGGAAACATGGTAGATGCTGCCCGCGCCTGTCTCCGCCTTGCGACCCATGGTGCCGATCCACAGCGCGCCGGACGGGTGCATGCGCCCGTCATTGGAGCGGTTGCCGGGCAGGTCCTTTTCCAGCTCGGCATGCAGCGTCAGCACGCCGGTCGCCGTGTCTCGCAGGAAAAGCCCGTCATCGGAGGCGATCAGCTGCCTGCTGTCGCTGACCTTGGCGAGCGCGCTGCCCATGAAGGGCAGGGCGTGCACGGTCTTGCGGCCGGACGCGAGATGCAGCTCGTGCAGTTCCCGCTCGAGAATATTGAACCACCAGGCGGTGCCGGTCGCAGGGTCGAAGGTCGGGCCTTCGCCGAGCAGCATCGGCGTCTCGTCCAGAACACGTCCGGCAAAGGGAAAAACAGTCGCCAAGCTCTTATCCTCCGATGGCTGCATCATAGGCTGAAAGTGTGACGGTGGCGCGTTCGCGCACCTCCGCCGCCGTCATGCCCGGCTTGTAAAGGCTGGTGCCAAGCCCGAAAGCCGTAATGCCGGCGTTGGTATATTCCGCGAAGTTCCTGTCCGAGACGCCGCCGACAGCGGCGATGACCAGATCCTTCGGCAGGATGGTCCGGATCGCATTGATACCCGCGGGGCCGATGATGCTGGCGGGAAAGAACTTCAGCCCGGTCGCCCCGGCCTTTGCGGCCACCAGCGCCTCGGTGGGGGTGAGAACGCCCGGCATCGTCACCATGCCCTTGACGCGGGCGGCGACGATAACGTCGGCATCGGCATTGGGGCTGACCATCAGCTTGCCGCCGGCCGCATCCAGCGATTCCACCTCTTCCACGCTAAGCACGGTGCCGGCGCCGATCAGGCAATCGGCGGGCGCCATCTTTGCGGCGATCTCGATCGAGCGGAACGGATCGGGCGAATTGAGCGGGATTTCGATGGCGCGGAAGCCGGTCTCGATCAACGCGCCGACAACGCCTTCGGTTTCCTCGGGCTTCAGACCGCGCAGGATGGCGATCAGCGGATATTTGATGGAAGGGAAGGGAATACGCATGATGTCTCTTTATCCTATGGCCAGATGGCATTTGCAGCGGCGAGCAATCCGCGCCGCACGGCCTCGTCGGCGTCGATGACCGTATATTGAATATCGAGGGCTGCGAAGGCACCCTCGTAAAGCGCGCCGAGCGCACCGGAGCCGATCAGCACCACGGGCGTCTCCCGCTGTGCCGTCGAATGCGCACCGGCGATTTCCAGCCCGATCATGATGCCGGAGAGCTTGGCCTTGGCGTCGGTCGCGGTAAGCCCGTGCAGCAATTGCCCGGAGCGCAGGGTGAAAAAGCGATTGGTCGCAAGCGCGGGATGGGCGTAAATATCGCGCACGGCCGCCGTGAAAGCCTCATGCTCGCCGGTAAAGGCTTCGGCCTCTGCCACCGCATGGGAAAGGATCGTCTGTTTCGAGATGACTTCGAAGAGTTCGCCGGTCATGAAAGTGGCAAAACCCGTCACGCCGCCATCCTTGACGGTCACCCATTTGGAATGGGTGCCGGGCATGCAGACGAGTTTTTCACCGGCGTCCGAAGAAGCGAGAGCGCCAAGCAATTGCGTTTCTTCGCCGCGCATCACGTCGGGCGCGTTTTTATCCCGCTGCGCCAATCCCGGCAGAATGCGCACATCCCGCACCTGGCCCGGCACGCGAACCGCGCCATCGAGAACCGCCGAAAGCGATGCCGGCACGTCGATATAACCCGCTTCGACCCAGCCCTGCCGCGCTCCCGCCATGCCGCAGACGAGAACCGGCAGATCTTCCGGTGCGCCGATAGCGTCGAGATGCGATTGCAGCACCTCGGCAAAACCGGTCCGCATGGCGGTGGTCATGCCTTCCGTGCTTCTGCGCTCCGCCAGCACCGCGCCCGATCGGCTCATGAGCCAGAGCCGGAAACTGGTTGTACCCCAGTCGACGGCGATGAAAGCGGGTTCAGACATTATAGAAGGCCTCCGTCTACGATTATGGATTGCGCCGTGATGGCGCTCGATGCCGATGATGCGAGAAACAGGCACGGACCCGCCAGGTCGGCGGCGACGAGCGTGCGCTTCAGACATTGCCGCGCCGTGGTGGCGGTAATGCCCTCATCCGTCAGCCATAGTTCCTTCTGCCGCTCCGTCACGATCATGCCGGGCAGCAGCGTGTTGACGCGGATGTTTTCCGGGCCCAGCCGGCCGGCGAGGCTTTTCGTCAACCCGATAATGCCGGCCTTGGCCGCCGCATAGGATGGCAGCTCGCCCATGTTGAGCAGAAACGAGATGGACGAAAAATTGACGATAGAGGCGCCCTTCGCCTGCCGGAGATAGGGCAGGGCTGCCTGAACCGAGAAGAACATCTGCTTGAGATTGACCGCCTGATTGGCGTCCCAATAGGCTTCGGTCACCGTTTCTATATCGTGGCGGTCGTCCCAGGCGGCATTGTTGACGAGTACCCTGATGCCGCCGGTGGCCAAGGCCGCCGCCTCCACCGTCTTTCCGATCGCCGCGATATTGCGAAGGTCGGTTTTGAAGAAGTGGACCGGATGCTGCGCCGTTGTCGCAAGCCGCTTTACGAGCGCCAGGCTTGGCTCTTCGGCGATGTCGATGAAGGAAACCGTCGCTCCCTGCATCGCGAAGGCTTCCACCAGCGATGCCCCGATGCCGGAACCGCCGCCGGTGACGAGCACGCCCGCATCCTTGAGGTCCGGAAATTGGGCTTGCGTCATCGGCGTCATCTCATCCATTGAAAGGCTTGATTGTTCCATTATTTGGAACTAGATTTTACTAAATGGAATTATTCTCTTGGCGTCACGCTTATGTCAAGACAGATGACGGTGGATGTTGCCATGGCCGATAATAAAAAGCCCAATGGGCAAAAGCCTGATGCGGTTCCGATGGTGCAACGGAAAACCGGGAGTGACACGGGCACGCTCGGCAAGGCCGTCTCGCTGCTGGAGTTGATCGCCTTTGCCGACAAGCCGATGCGCTTTACCGATGTGGTCGAAGCCTGCGGTCAGCCGCGCGGCTCGGTTCACCGCCAGCTCGCCCATCTCGTCGCCGAGGGCCTTATCGATCACGCTGCCGATCAGACCTATGCCGTGGGGCTGAGACTGCTGCAACTGGCAGCGAAAGCCTGGAGCGGCAATGACCTGCGCAGCGTCGCGGCCCCGCATCTGGCAGCGTTGCAGGAGGTGACGCAGGAGTCCGTGCATCTCGCCGCGTTGAACGGCAGGCAGGTGACCTATCTCGACAAGATGGAGGGGCAGCACACATTGCGCATGCATTCGCAGGTCGGCAAAACCTCACCGGTCTATTGCACGGGGGTGGGCAAGGCGGCGCTGTCGCTGCTCGCCGGTGATGAACTGGCGGCGCTGACTGCGGAACTCGATTTTCATCGCTTCACGGAAAACACGATCACGACGACGGACGCGCTGATGGCTGACGTGGCGACCATTCGCGACAATGGCTACGGTTTCGACCTTCAGGAGCACGAGATCGGGATTCATTGCGTTGCCGCACCGGTCCGGGCGCCCGGGCGCAATTTTCGCGCGGCGATCTCCGTCACCGGTCCGGCCTATCGTGTGGATGTGGAACAGCTTCGCAAATGGGCCCCTCTGGTGCGCGAGACTGCCGATAGAATTTCCGATGATCTTGCCTGCAGATTATCCCCGGTTGCGGATGGTTGAGGAAAAAACGGGGCGTTAGCCGGTGGATTTTCCCTTATGGAAAGCGCGGGGACGCGTCCATTCAGGTGCATTTGATATTATTTTCGACTATTCTGAATTAAGTTTTCAACTTTTGTTTGCATGAATCGTTTTGGTGAGTAACATCCGCAACAATTTCCGGGCAAAGGCGGGCCTTTGCGGCGGCATTTTCTCATTCTCGAAGAACAGCTTTGATGCAGAAAACAGAGACGGCCGCCGTTCAGTCGATTGGTGTTGATTGCGTTCGCGAGATCGCTGATCTCAACACGCAATTCGATATATTCCGGTTTCTGAAGCGGCTGACGGAGGCCTGGGAATTCAGGGCTTTCATGGTGCTCGACCTGTCCTCGGAAGTGGCGAGCGAACTGTCGCAATATACTGTTATCACCAGCTGGCCGGCCGAGCTTTTGCAGCGCTACGATGAAGAGGGCATGCTGCAGACCAGCCGGGTGATGGCGCAGTTGAAAAAATCGACCGTCCCCTTTTCCGTCTCGATGGATTTTCTGGTCAGAGGCGACGGAGAAATCGCCAAGAAAACCGTGATCAACCTTTTCGAACGTTTCGAGATGATCAATTCGGTGTGGTTTCCCGTTCACGACATCACCATGCGACGCGGCGCGGTCTCGTTTTCCGGCAACAAGACGTCTCTGCCGGCCAACCGGCTTGCCGAGCTTTTCTACATTTCCAGCCATGTCTTTGCCCGGCTATCTGAAATACGACGCCTCGATTTGAGGGTTCCCGAAACATTGAGCGAGCGGGAGATCGACTGTCTGAACTGGACCGCCGCCGGCAAGACCAGCGCTGAAATTGCTGAAATCATGATGCTGTCGGAACACACCATCAATCATTACCTGAACCGCGCAACGAAAAAACTCGACACGGTCAACCGCACCCAGGCTGTCGCCAAAGCGCTGCGGGTCGGCCTGATAAAATAGCGAAACCGTAATTTTATCATTGTGATAAAGCGCTTCCTGGGCGATCCTCCTTTCGAATCACCGGAAAGGAGAAATCGTTTGCCGGAACGGCATAGGGTAAAAGCAGGATTTTCTCCGACTATCGACTGCGCCGTGCTGATAGCCGCTGCCGAAAAAGGCTTTGCTGCCGATGAGGGCATAGAACTCGAACTTTTCCGAAAACAGTCCGCGCGCGCCGTGCTTGCGGCGCTTGGCGAGGATGGCGTTCATGTCGCGCATCTGCCCGCCCCGGTTCCTGTTGGTTCCGCTGTTGGCCTGGATGATCTGCCGGGCGATATTGTCGGCGTTTTCACACTTTCCCTTGGCGGATCGGCAACGACCGTTTCGCACGGATTTTATGACGAACTTTACCGCGAAGGCCTGAAGCTGCCGGATCCGGCGGCTTTTGGGCGGGCCATGGCCCGCGTCTGCGCCGCGCGCCGCGCAGCAGGTGAAAACCCGCCGGTCTTTGCGGTTGAGGATATTGTCTCCACGCCATTTTATGCCCTGCGTTATCTACTCGGAAGCTGCGGCGTGCTGCTCGGCCGGGACATGGAAATCGTCGAAGCCCTGCCGAAGGCGATGCCGTCTCTGCTGGAAAGCGGCAAGGTCGATGCGCTCTGTACCGCCGAACCGGCGGGCAGCGCCGTGGTGCTGGGCGGCGGCGGCCGTATCGTCACCACGGGCGCGCTGATCTGGCACAATGCGCCTGAAAAGATACTGGCCGTGAAGACGCGCTGGGCAGAGGAAAACGCCGCCCTTCTGGAAGGGCTGCTGCGGGCGCTTTACCGTGCCGGTGAATGGTGCGCCAATGCCGCCAACATAGAGGAACTGGCCGGCATCCTCGCCGCGCCTCAATATCTGGATGAGAACGGCGAATTCCTGCTGCCGGCGCTGACGGGCTATATTTCCACCTCGCAGCGGGACATGCAGCGGTTTCAGGAGTTTTTCGTGACGAGCGCCAAGGCCGCCAATTTCCCATGGCAGAGCCAGGCCCTGTGGTTCTTCAGCCAGATGTTGCGCTGGGGCGAGGTTTCCGCCGATTACCGGCTCGATGCCGCCGTGGTGGAGGCCGCCCGCAACGCCTACCGGCCGGATATTTTCCGCAAGGCCATGAAGCCGCTTTTCGTGCCGGTGCCGGGTGCCAATCTGAAACTCGAAGGCACGTTGCGCGAGCCTGTTCATGTCGGCGCGTCGCGCACGGGTCTGGTGGTCGGCCCCGACTGTTTTTTCGACGGCCATGTTTTCGATCCGGAAACGCTGGCGATGGACGACGAAATCTGAAACGGCAGCGTTAAATCGTCGCGAATGCCTGACTGTCGCGCTTTGGCATTGGCGAAGCGCTCCGGCTTGTCTATGGATGGCACGCAATACCCGGTCGGACGATGTAGCGGAGCAGGAATATGGCAGAGGTCAGCAAGAGCCAGGTGGAAAAGGCGCTGGAAGCGGTGATCTATCCCGGCAGCGGTAAGAGCATCATCGCACTCGGCATGGTCTCGGAAATCTTCATCGCCGATGCGAAAGCCTATTTCTCGATCACCGTACCGGCCGACAAGGCTGCGGAGATGGAGCCGCTGCGGCTTGCCGCGGAACAGGCGGCCAAGGGCGTTGAGGGTATCGTCGGCGCGGTCGTCGCGCTGACGGCCGATCGCAAGCCCGGCCAGCAGCAACCGGCGCCGGCGCGCCCCGCCGCCGCACCCGGCCGGCCGGCCACACAGCCCGGTTCGTCAAAGGTGGGCGTACCGGGCGTGCGGGCCATCATCGCCGTGGCCTCGGGCAAGGGCGGGGTAGGCAAGTCGACGACCGCGGTCAATCTGGCGCTGGGTCTCCAGTCGCTCGGCCTGAAGGTCGGCATGCTCGATGCCGATATTTACGGCCCTTCGCTGCCGCGATTGCTGAAAATTTCCGGCCGTCCGAAGCAGCAGGAAGACCGCATCATCCTTCCCATGGAAAATTATGGACTGAAGGTCATGTCCATGGGTTTTCTGGTGGATGAGGAAGCAGCGATGATCTGGCGCGGGCCGATGGTGCAGTCCGCGCTGATGCAGATGCTGCGCGAAGTGGCCTGGGGCGAGTTGGATGTGCTGGTGCTGGACATGCCGCCCGGCACCGGCGATGCGCAGCTTACCATCGCCCAGCAGGTGCCGCTCGCCGGCGCGGTCATCGTCTCCACACCGCAGGATCTGGCGCTGATCGACGCGCGCAAGGGCATCACCATGTTCCGCAAGGTGGAGGTGCCGCTGCTCGGGGTTATCGAGAATATGAGCTATTTCATCGCGCCCGATACCGGCGCTCGTTATGATATTTTCGGCCATGGCGGGGCGAAGGCGGAAGCGGAAAGGATCGGCGTGCCCTTCCTCGGCGAAGTGCCGCTCACCATCTCCATCCGCGAAATGTCGGATGCCGGAACGCCTGTTGTCGCCGCCGAGCCTGATGGCCCGCAGGCCGCGATCTACCGCGATATCGCGCAAAAAGTCTGGGCGCGCATTGGTGCGAGCGAGCAAAAAGCCGCGCCGAGGATCGTTTTCGAATAATGCGCCAGTCGCGGACGCAAAGCGGGCAGGCATCTGCCCGCTTTGAATAATCCTTTGAAAACAGAAGATTAACCGAAAGTATCTGGTAGCATTTCCGGATTTGAACTCCAGAGATGCTTCGCCTGCAATGCTGTCGCGAAAAAATATTGCTTGATTGCATCTCGCTTTGGGCGCATACGCCTGCGCCGTTTGGCTCTTGGTTCATCGGGCTGGCGAGATTGTGAAATCCCGCCTGGTCCGGCGCTCCCTGAAGTGTCGTCCAAAGGTTTGCCGACGGCAAACAGGATATGTTAAGCAGCATTGCGGCAAGCCCGCGATGTGGAGCGGAGAAGCGGATTGATAAAAGCCTATCGCGCCAATTGCGAGGCGATCAGCCTGTCGGCAGTCGACGGCTCCGGACCGATTCCCGACGACATCGTCTGGATCGATCTCGTCAATCCAGACAGGGCGGAAGAGCAGCATGTGGAAAAGCTGCTGGGCGTGGAACTGCCGACGCGCGAAGACCTGAAGGATATCGAGCCTTCCAGTCGTCTCTATATGGAAGACGCCAATGTCTTCATGACCGCGTCTCTGGTGTGGAAGGCGGATTCGGATGATCCGCGCCTCACCGATGTCGCCTTCGTTCTGGTTGGCAAGCGTCTGGTGACAATCCGTTATGCCGAGCCGAAATCATTCCACCTTTTCATTGCCGCCATTACCCGCGCGCCGCACGAAATGCGCAGCGGCACGGCGCTGCTTTTGAAACTGCTCGAAACAATCGTCGACCGCACGGCGGAAATTCTCGAAAACTCGGTCACTGGCATCGATAATCTCGCCGCCGACATTCTCGGCAGCCAGGCCCGTTCCAAACGCAAGGCGCCGCGCTATCTCGAAGACCGCCTGACCAATATCGCCGCCTATCACCGGCTGATCTCGAAGGTCCGCGTCAGCCTCGCATCGCTGGCGCGGCTGCAGACCTTCCTCTCCACCAGCGATCAGGCTCGCGAGGACAAGGGAGCGAGGGAACAGGGCAAGTCGATCGGGCGCGATATTCAGTCGCTGAACGAACATGCCTCCTTCGTTTCCGGCAATCTGACCTTCCTGCTTGACGCCTCGCTCGGCATCATCAACATCGAGCAGAACGGCATCATCAAGATATTCTCGATTGCCTCGGTGGTGTTTTTGCCGCCCACGCTGGTGGCCTCGGTTTACGGAATGAACTTTCAACTCATGCCGGAGTTGAACTGGACGTTCGGTTATCCCCTGGCGCTTGTTATCATGCTGATGTCCGCAATCATCCCGTTTCTCTTTTTTCGTTGGAAGGGCTGGCTCTGAGGAGCCAGGATCATCATGTCCCAGATCGTTGACAAGGACGTTGCCGAGAAACCGGATGCCGATGACGAGCACAAGAACAAGGGGCTTTACGCCGCGATCCTTGGTTCGATCGGCGTCGTCTATGGCGATATCGGCACCAGCCCGCTCTATGCCTTTCGCGAAGCCCTGCGGCCCATCGCCTATGACGGGGTGACTCAGGAAGAAGTCATCGGCCTGACATCACTGATGATCTGGTCTTTGACGATCATCGTCACCTTCAAATATATCACGCTGCTGCTGCGCGCCGACAATGACGGCGAAGGCGGCACGCTTTCGCTGCTGGCGCTGCTGATGAAGACGGCGGGCACCCATCGCGGCGTGCTCATCGTGCTCGGCCTCATCGGTGCCGCCCTGTTTCTCGGCGATGCCATGATCACCCCGGCACTATCGGTGCTTTCGGCGGTGGAAGGCCTGAAACTCGTCACGCCGGAAATGGACGAGTTCATCATTCCGATTTCCGTCGGCATTCTCATTGGCCTCTTCGCCATTCAGTCTCACGGCACGGGCACGGTGGCGAAGTTCTTCGGGCCGATCACCGCTGTCTGGTTCATCGTCATGGGGCTTGCGGGCCTCATCCATATTGCCGACGATTTCAGCATTCTCTTTGCCTTCAACCCGTGGCATGCGGTCGAGTTTCTGGCGAATGAAGGTTTTTACGGCATCGTCGTGCTGGGCGCGGTCTTCCTGACGATAACAGGGGCGGAAGCGCTTTACGCCGATCTCGGCCATTTCGGTCGCCGTCCCATCCAGTGGGCGTGGTTCTGTCTGGTTTTCCCGGCATTGACGCTGAACTATCTCGGTCAGGGCGCGCTGGTGCTGAAAGACCCGGCGGCGATGTCCAATCCGTTCTATCTGATGTTCCCGCAATGGGCGATCCTGCCGGCCGTCATTCTGGCGACTGCCGCCACCATCATCGCCAGCCAGGCGGTCATAACAGGTGCGTTTTCGCTCGTGCGTCAGGCGATCCATCTCGGCTACCTGCCGCGCATGGAAATCCTCTTCACCTCGGAAACCAATACGGGGCAGATCTACCTGCCCGCCGTCAACACCATCCTGCTGTTCGGCGTCGTCGCGCTGGTGCTCACCTTCAAGAGTTCGGATGCGCTGGCCACCGCCTACGGTATTTCCGTGACGGGCGCGATGGTCGTCACCAGCCTGATGTTCTTCGAATTCGTGCGCAAGCGCTGGCAATGGTCGGTCTGGCTGGCAATCGCCGTGCTGGCCCCGCTTCTGGCGCTGGAACTGATCTTCCTTGGCGCGAATCTGCTCAAGATTCACGATGGCGGCTACGTGCCGGTGCTCTTGGCAATTGCCTTCACCGTCATCATGACCACCTGGCAGCGCGGCTCGAAAATCCTCTTCGCCAAGACCCGCCGCGGTGATGTGCCGTTAAAGGCTTTCGTCGCTTCGGTGGAAAAGGAAAGCGCCCATGCGCCGGTGCGTGTGCCCGGCACCGCGATTTTCTTGACCGGCGATCCGGAGGCCGCGCCGGCGGCACTGCTGCACAATCTCAAGCATAACCACGTTCTGCACGACAAGAACGTCATCCTGACGATCCGCACCGAAGACCAGCCGCGCGTTCACCCCGAGGATCGTTATACGCTGACGAAACTGAGTGATCGTTTTGCCGTGGTCGAACTGCATTTCGGCTTCATGGAAACGCAGAACGTCACCCAGGCGCTCGGCTATCTGCGCCGTACCGGCTACAAGTTCGACATCATGTCCACCTCGTTTTATCTCGGCCGCCGCAAGCTGGTGCCGGATCCGAAATCGGGCATGCCGGGCTGGCAGAACCGCCTCTTCATCGCACTCGCCGAAACGGCCGCCGATCCCTCGGACTACTTCCGCTTGCCCGCCAACCGCGTGGTGGAACTGGGTTCGCACGTCGTCGTCTGACGACGGGAGCATGCCTCTCGGCAGTCTAAAGCGCTCCTTCCTTCCGTCATGCCGGCTCAAGACCGGAATGACGGCGGTGGGGATGCCGTGCATGAAGCTGTGTCCGATACTATGGAATCTAAAGCAGCGCGACGCGCATTAGAATATGTTCACACATTAACGTGAAACCGCGTCCGTGCCCGGCGTTAACCAAGCATCAAGGTTAATAAGAGATTCTCGAACACCTGTAGCAAATATGGTTGTCGGTGTTCGGAGTGCTGGTTTTGCGTTCGAAAAGAGTAATGCGTCGTCGGTCCCCCGTGTCCCTTCAGGGGTGGGTGTCAAAATGGACCTCGCCCGTCGTCTTCGGCCTTGCCGCCTGGCTCGTTTTTCCATCCCTCGCTGCGCGTGCGGATCTGGCCTCGCTTCTGGCTGGGC
The DNA here is from genome assembly GCF_003031125.1 of Agrobacterium sp. LAD9. Classification (NCBI taxonomy): domain Bacteria; kingdom Pseudomonadati; phylum Pseudomonadota; class Alphaproteobacteria; order Hyphomicrobiales; family Rhizobiaceae; genus Agrobacterium; species Agrobacterium sp. LAD9. The sequence continues at coordinate 66,950 of NZ_PHGS01000003.1, forward strand.
TGGACAAGGGCGGGGAGCAATGGCGCATGGTGCTGACGGCATCTCCGGCAGGCTCCGTTCATAATGCCTCGCTGACGTTCGATGATGCCGCAGGGGAGGCCGCATTGCATGGCGGCGGCATGACCCTGCCCAATGGCAGCAAGGTCGCCTTTGTCACCAACAAGAAGGGTGAGGCAACGACGCCGGACAGCGAGCGCGTCAACCGCGCCGCCAAGAAGGGCCGCATCGTCGCAACCGAAATCATGCAGCCGCCCAAGGCCTTCACCGCCGGTTCCGTCCTGCAGCGCACCAGCATGCTGGATATCGAGCCGCTGAAGCGCAAGGACCGCACGGCTTTCGTCAAGCCGAAGCGCGGCAAGGACGTGGAACTCGCCTCCTTCTATTTCCGTCGTGAGGAAAAGAAGGCGGACAAAAGCGTCTCGCCGATGCTGGCCGAACTCATCACCAACAGGACGCCGGATATTCTCGCCACGGCTTACGCGCCGGCCGAGCCGGATTTCGCCCGCGAGTCGCCCTTCGACGCCATTCTCAAAAAGCCCGAGGCCGGTCGTTTCGTGCCGCAGATCAGCCAGGACGATCACGCCTGGGCAGCCACCCCGCTGCCGGCCGCCGTGTTTTCCGCAGCCGAACAGCAATGCCTGGCTTCAGGCATCTATTTCGAGGCGCGCGGAGAATCGGTGAAGGGACAGGCGGCCGTGGCACAGGTCATCCTCAACCGCGTGCGCAACCCCGCTTATCCGAAAACCATCTGCGGCGTCGTTTATCAGAACAAGGACTGGCGCAACCGCTGCCAGTTTTCTTTCGCCTGCGACAATATCAAGGACCGGGTGAACTCCGAACGCCACTGGAAGATGGCGCGCGAAGTGGCCATGGCCACCACCGCCGGCAAAATCTGGTTAAACGAAGTGGGCTCCGCTACCCATTATCACGCCGTTTATGTGCGTCCCGCCTGGGGCAAGTCCATGAAGAAGGTCGGCAGGATCGGCCTGCACGTCTTTTACCGTACCTATGGTGGCGGCTGGAGCTGATACCACCGCCGATTTGTCGCATTTTGCGTGTCAAAAATGCCGATTCCCTGGGGAAACATCGCCGCTAAACCGCGATTTGATGTCAAGCTGTTGTTTTTGCATGATTAATTTGTGCCAAAACAACCGCTCGCAGTGCCTTGACTAGAGAAGCCCCTAAAACTATGTTGCGCGCGACTTCAGAGCGGGCTGGAACAGGCTTAATCCGTCACCGTTTACAACTCCAAAGGGTTCTGGCATGGCTGGAACGGAGAAAATGGGTGGGATTTTAAGATGACTGGCAACCGTGACGATAGTCTGGACGAGCGCCGCAAGCGCCTTGCCGAAGAGCTGGCAAAGGTGAAGGCGGAGGATGAGGCGGAAGTGAGGGCGGAGACCAACGCTGCGGAAAACCGGAAAGGTTTTGCGATGGCGGTTAAGCTCTCATCGGAGTTCATTTCGGCCATCGTGGTCGGCGCTATGCTGGGTTATCTTCTGGACTATTTTGTCGGCACGACGCCGTGGGGGATGATCGTTCTTCTTCTTCTCGGTTTCTGCGCAGGCGTATTGAATGTGTTGCGCTCGACCGGCGCGGTGGCCAAGCCGCCGCTGCTGGAAAAGGCGGACAGACAGGACGAGGGTGGAAAAGACGGCGTTTAAGCTGTTTTTTCTTGCAGTTGAGATGCCGCGACAGGCGGCGACAGGTAAAGAGGGCAGCCGGTGGCAAACGATCCGACCCATCAGTTCTTGGTGCAGCCGATCATTCCGATCGAAATTGGCGGCGTCGATTTTTCCTTCACCAATGCGTCGCTCTTTATGGTCGCGACCGTGGCTGCCGCTTCCGGTTTCCTTTATTTCGCAACGTCGAACCGCGGTCTGATCCCGACCCGCATGCAGTCCGTTGCTGAAATGTCCTACGAGTTCATCGCCTCCATGCTGCGCGAAGGCGCCGGCAAGAAGGGCATGGTGTTCTTCCCATTCGTGTTCTCGCTGTTCATGTTCGTGCTGACGGCAAACCTGCTTGGCATGTTCCCGTATTTCTTCACGGTCACCAGCCAGATCATCGTCACCTTCGCGCTTGCCTGCCTCGTCATCGGCACGGTCATCGTTTACGGTTTCTACAAGCACGGCCTGCACTTCTTCGGCATTTTCGCCCCCTCGGGCGTGCCGAAGGCGCTTTTGCCGCTTGTCGCGTCAATTGAAATGATTTCGTTCCTGTCGCGCCCGATCAGCCTTTCCGTTCGTCTTTTCGCGAACATGCTGGCCGGCCACATCACGCTCAAGGTTTTCGCAGGCTTCGTCGCCTCCATGGGTGCGCTCGGCGCGCTCGGCATCGGTGGCGCAGTTCTGCCTCTCATCATGACGGTCGCCATGACCGCTCTCGAATTTCTCGTTGCCTTCCTGCAGGCTTATGTCTTCGCGGTACTGACTTGCATGTACCTGAACGACGCCGTGCATGGTGGTCACTGAGAAGTAAAGTCGCTGGCCCCGGCAACGGGCGTCAAAAACAGCCGCAACAACCAATATCTCAAGGAGTCTCACATGGAAGCGGAAGCAGCAAAGTACATCGGCGCAGGTCTCGCATGCCTCGGCATGGCTGGTACGTCCCTCGCACTCGGCCGTATCTTCGGTGATTACCTGTCCGGCGCACTGCGCAACCCCTCTGCTGCCGACAGCCAGTTCGGCCGTCTGGTATTCGGCTTTGCCGTTACGGAAGCTCTGGGCATCTTCTCGCTGCTCGTTGCTCTCCTTCTCCTGTTCGCTGTTTAATATCAGCATCAGGTCTGGATCACGGCCCGCAACATAGCGTGCCGTGATCCTTCGCATTTGCAGTCCCCCTGGAGGTGAGCATGTTCGTGACCGAGGCTTATGCCCAGTCAGCACCGACCGTAGGTGAAACGCATACGGAAACTCCGGCTGTCGGCCAGCCGCAACCGGAAGCCACGCACACGGAAACCGGTGTGGCGCACGGCGCTGAACACGGTGCTTCCGGCGTATTCCCGCCGTTCGACCAGTCTACTTATGCATCGCAGGTTCTCTGGCTGGCGATTACGTTCGGCCTTTTCTACCTGCTCATGCAGAAGGTCATCGTTCCGCGCGTCGGCGGCATTCTCGAAAACCGTCATGGACGCATCGCACAGGATCTCGATGAAGCGGCACGCCTGAAAAGCGAAGCCGACGCTGCCGTCGAAACCTATGAAAAAGAACTCGCGGCAGCCCGCGCCAAGGCAAGCTCTATCGGCGCCGCGGCACGTGACTCCGCTAAAGCGAAGGCCGATGCCGACCGCGCCGCCATCGAGGCCGGACTTGCTGAAAAGCTTGCCGCCGCCGAAAAGCGCATCGCTGGTATCAAGGAACAGGCTTTCGCCGATGTCGGCGCCATTGCTGAGGAAACCGCGACTGCGATCGTTGACCAGCTGGTCGGCACTAAGGTCAAGGATACCGACGTCAAGGCCGCCATTGCAGCCGCTTCGACTGTGAAGGGAGCCTGATATGGCGTTTGATGCATCATTTTTCGCTCTCGTCGGTCTTGTTCTCTTTTTCGTCCTGATCGCCTATCTCAAGGTTCCGGGCATGCTCTCCAAGTCTCTGGACGAGCGCGCGCAGAACATTCAGGACGAGCTGGCCGAAGCCAAGCGCCTGCGCGAAGAGGCCCAGCACCTGCTGGCCGAATATCAGCGCAAGCGCAAGGAAGCCGAAGCTGAAGCCGCCGGCATCGTTGCTGCCGCCGAGCGTGAAGCCGCAGCGCTCACCGAAGAAGCCAAGCAGAAGACGGAAGAATTCGTCGCCCGCCGTACGGCTCTTTCGGAACAGAAGATCAAGCAGGCCGAAGAAGACGCCATCGGCGCCGTCCGCGCCGCCGCAGTCGATATCGCCATTGCCGCTTCCGAGAAGCTGCTAGCCGAAAAGACCACGGCTGCCACTAAGGCCAAGCTTTTCACCGCCACGATTGGCGAAGTGAAGTCCAAGCTGAACTGAGATTTATCTCGGACTGATAAGAACCCCTCCGGCGAGAGCTGTGAGGGGTTTTTTGTTGTCAAATCTGGTTGGAGTTATAGCGCCAAAGGTGGGTGATCGACCCGCTTTGGCCAAAGTCTTCTTAATGGCGGATATCGGATTGCTCTTCCGCTTTGCACCAACAGCGGACATGCTGTGCATTTTCTGACGCAACCAACTTATCGTCGGGAAGGCTTATTCGATAGCGAGGCACAGAAGCGCCATTTGCTGGTGTGGTCCGATAGGACGCCCGGTCACCTGCTTGACATATTCCAATTCCGGTGCGAATTTTTACCTATGGGGTAGCGATCGCCCCATGAGGCCACGGCCGAAGAATCGCGTCCTTTGAACCCGAGAAAACGGAGGGACGCGCGATGCCGTCATTTCTTGAAATCACACCCGAAAAGCTCAATCGCATTATCGGCACGCCCAACGCGCCGACGATTATCGACGTCCGCACTGACGAGGACTTTGCTGCTGATCCCCGCCTCATACCGGGAGCGATTCGGCGCGATTACCGCCAAGTGATGGACTGGGCCGAAGGGCTTACCGGGCCATTGGTCGTCCTCTGTCAGAAAGGCCAGAAGCTCGGTCACGGTGTTGCCGCTCACCTTCGTGCGGTTGGCAGTGCCGCCGAGGTTCTCGAAGGCGGCTTCGAAGCCTGGCGTGCGTCGAAAGCGGCCCTGGTCCCCGACGATAGGCTGCCGCCCCGCGACAGCCGTGGCCGGACGGTCTGGGTAACCCGCTCGCGTCCGAAAATCGACCGCATCGCCTGCCCGTGGCTGATCCGGCGCTTCGTCGATCCTTCGGCGGTCTTCCTGTTTGTAGCGGCGGCGGAAGTATCAGCGGTCGCCGATCGCTTCAACGCCACGCCCTTCGACATTGAAGAGGTCTACTGGAGCCACCGTGGCGAGCTTTGCACCTTCGACGTCATGGTCGAGGAATTCGGCCTTGCGACGGAACCCATGCTCCGCCTCGCGACAATCGTCCGGGGAGCAGATACGTCCAGACCCGAACTCGCCCCCGAAGTGCCGGGACTGCTTGCCGCCTCACTCGGCTTATCCCGGATGTTCAACGACGACCTCGAACAACTCGCGGCCGGCATGACGCTCTACGATGCGTTTTACAGATGGTGCCGTGATGCAACCGAGGAGACCCACAACTGGCCCAACCCGAGGAAGGCATGAGACCATGACCGACCTTGCAAAGACCAGTGTCCGCCTGGATGCGGGCGAAGACGACATCGTTCCGCTTTCCGAAGCCGTGAAGGTATGGGCGCGCGTGGCAGCGCTCAGCTTCGGCGGCCCAGCAGGCCAGATAGCAGTGATGCACCGCATCGTCGTTGACGAGAAGCACTGGGTGGGTGAGCACCGTTTCCTGCATGCCCTCAACTACTGCATGCTGCTGCCGGGGCCGGAGGCTCACCAGCTTGCCATCTATATCGGCTGGCTGCTGAACAAGACCAGGGGCGGCATGATCGCCGGCCTGCTGTTCGTCTTGCCGGGATTTCTATCCATTCTGGCGCTCAGTTACATCTACGTTATCTTCGGCGACGTCACCGCGATCGAGGGCATGTTCTTCGGGCTGAAATGCGCGGTCCTCGCCGTTGTCGTTCAGGCGGTCTTTCGGATCGGCAGCAGGGCGCTGAAAAACAATGTGATGGTCGCCATGGCGGCCGCCGCCTTCGTCGCGATCTTCTTCCTTCACGTGCCCTTTCCACTGATCATCCTCGCGGCCGCAATCATCGGCTGCTTCGGGGGGCGGGCAGGGCTTCCCGCCTTCAAGGCAAACGGCGGACACAAGTCGGGATCGGGCAAGATACTCGAAGACAGGGATTCCATCCTCGGCGAGGACATTCCTCCTCACGCCAGGCCCAACCTTGCCTGGTCGCTCAAAACCTCTGGCACTCTTGCGGCGCTCTGGCTCATTCCCGTCGCGACGCTGATCCTGGTGCTCGGTTGGGACAATGTGTTTTCGAAGATGGGTCTGTTCTTTAGCCAGATGGCCGTCGTCACCTTCGGCGGCGCCTATGCCGTGCTCGCCTACGTCGCTCAGGCTGCGGTGGAAAACTATGGATGGCTTCGTCCGGGAGAAATGCTCGATGGTCTCGGTATGGCCGAGACGACGCCCGGTCCTCTCATTATGGTAACGCAGTTCGTCGGCTTTCTCGCGGGCTATCGCGATCCGGGGGCGTTGTCGCCGCTGGCGGCGGCAACTCTCGGAGCGATCCTGACGACCTGGGTAACCTTCCTGCCGAGTTTCCTTTGGATATTCGCTGGCGCGCCCTTCATCGAGAAGATGCGCGGTAACGCGGCGCTTGGCGGGGCGATGTCGGCCATCACTGCGGCCGTCGTCGGGGTGATCCTCAACCTGGCGGTCTGGTTTGGACTTCACGTGCTGTTTGAGGAAGTCCGACCCGTGGCCCTCGGCCCGCTGGCATTGGATGTCCCAGTCTTCTCATCACTCCTGCTGCCGTCGCTCGCCCTGACATTGCTCGCGGCATTCGCCATTTTCCGGCTCAAGCTGTCCGTGATAGTCACGCTGGCCCTGTCTGCAGCGCTTGGGATTGCCTGGCGGTCGATAGTTTGAAACCCGGGGTCCGCTTTGGCCTATCGCGGAAGTGATTGCCGGACCTTCATTCACGATCAGTCCCGCTTCAGCGGCCGAAAGCTCATCCTGTGCAACGGGCAGGGGCCGTGGCTTTCGATGGCGCGCAGGTGGGCGGGCGTACCGTAGCCGGCATGGCCTTCGAAGCCGTAGGATGTGTGCACCACACCGGCGCGTTCCATCATCCGGTCGCGCGTCACCTTGGCGATGATCGAGGCTGCGGCGATGGAGAGGGAGCGGGAATCGCCCTTGATGACGGCCTTGGCTTCGCAGGTGATACCCGGCGGCCGGTCGCGGCCGTCGGCGAGAACGAGGGCAGGGGAGATTTCGAGACCGAGCACGGCGCGGCGCATGGCGTCCAGGCTGGCGCGCAGGATATTCATGCTATCGATCAGGCCGGGGCCGGAGGAGGCGACGGATACGATCGAGGTTTCCATGATCTGTACGAACAGGCTTTCCCGCTTCTGCTTGGTCAGCTTCTTGGAATCGTCCATCCCCTTGGGAATATTGTCCGGATCGAGAATGACGGCTGCCGCAACCACCGGTCCGGCCAAAGGCCCCCGGCCTGCCTCATCCGTGCCGGCGACGGGCCAGAGGCCCTTCTTTTTCGCTTCCAGTTCGAAGGAAAAATCCGGGCCGGCATCGGCAAGATCAAAAAGAGCAGGAGAATCGGGTGTGGCCGTGCGTTTCATGCGGCGAAACTGGCACACACACCCGATCTCCTGCAAGCCCCCGGAAGCGGGCGATGACAGGCATGGTGAGCCGGGGTCAAGGGGCGTGGCTCACCGTGCCCCGAAGGTCATCATGACCTTTGATCCTCCAACGGGGCGGCGGAGGAAAAACGATCGCACGCGAGGCGGCGGCTCCGGGGGCGATGTCCGGCGGGCCAGGGAAAACCCGCCGGGCATTTCGTGGGGAGCAACAAGATGAGAAGGTTGCTCCCTATCGTTTTGAATTCCGTTTAATCTAGGCTCACAGAGCCCCCGATTGTTGGCGAGTTATCCTTCATGCTCGACGTCATCCTCGGGCTTGACCCGAGGATCCATTATCGCGCTCGGTTTATATCCTCGGGTCAAGCCCGAGGATAACGTCGAGTTCAGTTCGGGCATCCATCACCTCAGTCACTTTCAGCGTTTACTTCTCAAAGCAGCGACAATTGCACGCCTGCACCGCCCGGCGGCACGAAGAGATCGTCACGCAGCTGGATGCCGCGGCGGATGAGGCCAAGCCGCTTCGTGGCCATCTCGAAACGCCTGCCGATCTGCCAGGCATAGGGGCCGGCGCCCTTCATGCGTTTTCCGAATTCCGCGTCATAATCCTTGCCGTCACGCATGGAGCGCACCAGCGACATGACATGGCGGTAACGGTCCGGATAGTTGCGCAGCAGCCAGTCGCGGAACAGCGGGCTCACCTCCAGCGGCAGGCGCAAAAGCACATAAGACGCTTCAGTGGCGCCGGCGGCCTTGCCGGCCTCGAGAATGCGCTCGATTTCATGATCGTTGAGTGCCGGAATGACAGGCGCCATCATCACGGCCACGGGAATGCCCGCCTCGGTCAGCGCCTTCACCGCGTCCAGCCGCTTCTCCGGCGTGGCAGCGCGCGGCTCCATGTTGCGCGCGAGCTTGCGGTCCAGCGTCGTCACGGAAATGCCGACCTTGGCGAGACCCTTTTTGGCCATGGGCGCCAGAATGTCGATATCCCGCTTGATCAGCGCCGATTTGGTGACGATGGCGACGGGATGATCGGCCTTGGCCAGCACTTCCAGTATCTGCCGCATGATGCGCCATTCGCGCTCAATCGGCTGATAAGGGTCAGTATTGGTGCCAATGGCGATCACCCTTGGCTTGTAGCCCGGTTTCGCCAGTTCCCTTTCCAGCAGCTTTGCCGCATCCGGCTTGGCGAAGAGCTTCGATTCGAAATCCAGACCGGCCGAAAGTCCCATATAGCTGTGTGTCGGCCTTGCGAAACAATAGATACAGCCATGTTCGCAGCCGCGATAGGGATTGATGGAGCGGTCGAACGGGATGTCGGGCGATTCATTGCGGGTGATGATGCTGCGTGGCTTCTCCACCTGCACCTCGGTGCGGAACTCCGGCATGTCCTCGAGCGTCTGCCAGCCATCGTCGAAAACCTCGTGCTGCAAGGTCTCGAAACGTCCGTCCGGATTGAGCCCGGCGCCACGGCCGCGACGGCGGTCGATCTCGATGCGCAGGCCAGATGCATCGGCCAGCGCATTGGCAATGTCAGGCATATGGCTCGGCTGGAAGGCAGCCTGCCCCGAAAGCGTATGGTTTCTCATCTGGATGCTCCCAGGACGTCGCACGCCTTTCGAGGCACGCTCAACGCCCTAAACCGTTTCCGTCCGGACGGGCTTTTATCGCCTTCCGAATGATTAAATTCCTACATCAGGAATGAGAACATTACAAGAACAAAATTGCAGATTCAGCTCGCGCATCAGACAGGGGCGTGACCGCGATATGCCTGACCGCGTGCGGAGGCCGTGTGACGTTCGGCATAAGCAGCCACGGATTTTACCGCGATCAGCACAGTGGCAATTTATTGTGCGATGCGTTAGAGCTATGCAGATGTTGACAGTCATAATGGAATGCCGGGATCACGAACCGGAGCTTGCGCATACGCTGTCTGCGCTTGTCACCGGGGCCGTGGAAGGGCTTGTGAGTGATGTTGTGATTCTTGATCACGGTTCGCGCGATGGGTCGTCGCGCGTCGCCGATGCCGCCGGTTGCCGTTTTTATGGGCAATGGGACATCGAGGATGTCGTGAAGTCCGCGCGCGGCGGCTGGCTGCTTCTGATCGAGCCTGGTGCGCGCCCGCAGGCGGGCTGGATCGACGAGATTCTGGAATATGTGGCGATCTGCGCACAGCCGGCCCGCTTCTCGCCCTCGCGCTATCACCGGCGCAATGTCTTCAGCCGCGTGCTGCGCCGTATTCCGCCATTGGAACACGGGTATCTTCTGCCAAAGAAGCATGCCGTGTCGATTGCGAAATCGGGCATGAGCCTGACGCAATTTGTCGGCGCGCAGAAACCGCGCCGGCTGAATGCGGAAATAGTGCCCGCCTGGGCGCTGCGGGCTTCGGCTTAACGGGCGCGTCTTACCCGGCCAGAACCTTGCCGGGATTCATGATGCCGGCGGGGTCGAAAGCATGCTTGATGCGTCGCATCAGCTCCATTTCGATGCCGGGGCGAATGGCGGCCAGTTCATCGCGCTTCAATTGCCCTATGCCGTGTTCGGCCGAAATGGAACCGCCGAGCGACAGCACGATGCCATGCACGATCTCGTTCATATCCCGCCAGCGGCCGAGGAATTCGGCCTTGTCGGCACCGACAGGCTGGGAAATATTGTAGTGGATATTGCCGTCACCCAGATGGCCGAAGGCACAGACACGCGCGCCCGGGATGGCGGCGAGAACCGCCTTTTCCGCCGTCGCCATGAATTCCGGTATTTTTGAAACCGGAACGGAAACATCGTGCTTGATCGACCCGCCTTCGGGCTTCTGTGCATCCGACATGCTCTCGCGCATGTGCCAGAGCGCCTGTCGCTGCGCCTCCGATGCGGCGATCACGGCGTCCTGAACCAGCCCGGCCTCAAAACCGCGCTCCAGCAGCGATTGCATCATGCTATCCGCCGTCTCCGCCGAATCGGAGGTGGAGATATCGATGAGCGCGTACCAGTCGTGCGGTTGCTCCAGGGGATCGCGCACGCCGGGAATATGTCTGGCGGTGAATTCGACGCCGATTCGCGGCATGAGTTCGAAGCCGGTCAGCGCCGTGCCGCAGAGGTTGGAGGCCATTTCAAACAGCTTCAGCGCATCTTCGGTGGAGGTCAGCCCCGCAAAGGCCACTTGGTGGCCGAGCGGCTTCGGGAAGAGCTTCAGCACCGCGCCGGTGATGACGCCAAGCGTGCCTTCCGAGCCGATGAAGAGATCACGCAGATCGTAACCGGTGTTGTCCTTCTTCAGCCGGCGCAGCCCGTTCCAGATTTCGCCTGTCGGCAGCACCACTTCGAGCCCGAGGCACAGCTGGCGCATATTGCCATAGGCCAGAACCGCCGTGCCGCCGGCATTGGTGGCGAGATTGCCGCCGATACGGCAGGACCCTTGAGAGCCGAGCGACAGCGGGAACATGCGCTCCACCGTGTCGGCGGCCTTGTGGATGTCGTCGAGAATGCAGCCGGCATCGGCGACGATGATATTGGCGACCGGATCGATATCGCGGATGCGGTTCATGCGTTCCAGCGACAGGATGATGTCGGCGCCATCGGCACGCGGCGTCTGGCCGCCCACAAGGCCGGTATTGCCGGTCTGCGGCACGATGGCAGTGCCGGTCTCGCTGGCGAGCTGCAGAATGGCCGAGACCTCTTCGACCGAACCGGGCTTGAGCAGCAACGGCGAGGCGCCGCGATAAAGGCCGCGATTTTCCACCAGCCGCGGCGCCATTTCCGCCGGGTCACGCACCGCGTTCTTTTCGCCGACAATGGCGGCAAAGCGGTCAAGGATGTCGGAGGAGGGGATGGCGGTGGTCGTCATGGGCGGCATCTCGCTGTCTTTTGAAACATGGGCGAAAGGGTGGGGTGCCGTCAGCCTCGCGGCGCGGCGGCGCGGGAAAGGCGGTCGTTGATCGCCTCTCCGAGGCCATGGGTGGGAATGGCGGTGATGGCGATGGTGTCCGCACCGCTCGCATCGGCGGCTTTCAGATAATCGAACAGATTGGCGGCGGCCTCGGCAAGATCGCCGATGGGGCTAAGGTCGAGAACGGTGCGCGCGGCCTCTTCGCCTGATATGGCGATGCCGCCGAAGCGGATCAGCGCTTCGCCCGGCAGAACCGTTGTGGCGCCGAGACGCACGGCAGCACCCGGTGCATAATGCGAGGCCAGCATTCCCGGTGCCTCAATGGCGGCGGAAGCTTTTTTCGGACGTTCGAGGCTTTTGCCCGCAACACGTTCGATGTCCTCGGTGACGATGCCGCCGGGACGAAGCAGCCGCACCCGGCCGTCCTCTTCCACCTTGACGATGGTGGATTCCACACCGACGGACGCGGCCCCGCCATCGAGAATGAGATTGATCTTTTGGCCGAGATCCGCCTCCACATGGGCGGCACTTGTCGGGCTGATCTTGCCGGAACTATTGGCGCTGGGGGCGGCGAGCGGCCTGCCGAAGCGGCGGATCAGATCACCGGCAAAACCCTGGGGCACACGAATGCCGACGGTATCGAGCCCGGCTGTCGCCAGCGAATGAATGTCGCTTTCTTGTTTGAGCGGCAGCACCAGTGTCAGCGGGCCGGGCCAGAAGGCCTCTGCGAGCTTCAGCGATATGGGATCGAAGACGGCGTAACGTTCGGCCATGGCGATATCGGCCATGTGGCAGATCAGAGGGTTGAACTGCGGCCGGCCCTTCGTCTCGTAAATGCGGGTAATCGCCGCCGGGTTGGTGGCGTCGGCGGCAAGGCCGTAGACCGTTTCCGTGGGCAGGGCGATGGGCTGGCCGGCGGCAAGCTCGGTTGCTGCTGCCTGCAGGGCTGTTTCCCGCTCGTTGTCTATATTGATATGACGCGCCATGATGCTGCCTTTCAGGGCGGTCAATAGCGTATTTCAGGGCGGAGTGGGAAGCGCTAATGCATGTCGCCCGAAAGTGGTCTGCGGTTTCGGGATAACGACATGCATAAAACAAATAAAGATAAAGCGCCGGGGCGCTCTATCGCTTCTATATCGCCTTGATGACCTTGCGCATCTCCTCGGACCGCGCGCCGAGCATGAGCACATTTTTCAGCGCCACGCGCGGATCATGGGTCTGGAACAGCAGGCCGCCGCGATGGATGGAGGTGTCGACGGCGATTTCCTGATCCGGAAGCGCGTTGATGGCGACGGCGAAATACATCCGCGAATAACGCGCATCGATATTTTCGAAGAAGTTTCCGGCCCCGCTCAGTTCGGCGAAGAAATTTGCGAAATAGAAGGACCAGAGCACATGGCGCTCGGCATCGAAGCTCGTTTTCGCCGCCGTGACATGACAATAGCCGAGATGTGGCCTGTCATTGAGCAGATGGTGAAAAACCATCTTCGGGAAACGGATGGACTGGTGAAAGGCGTTGAGACGGTTGTGGGTGGCATCAGCGGCGGCTTCCAGCTTTCGCCCGGTCAGCGCAGCCACTTCATCATGACTGTAATAGACGCGCTCCCTCGGCAACCAGCGCTCTTCATAACGGCTGATGCGCCCTGTCCGCAGGAAATCCGAATGCGCGGTCTTCGATCTTATCGGTGTGACCGAATGCCTGCTCGCATCGAAATAGCGTATGCGTGTCGCCTTCTCCACCGGAAGCGCCCTCGTTGCTGTCGATCCGGCAAGATAGTTTAGGGCGCGTTAATACTCCGTTGCGTCGCGCCTCCCGTTTTTTAACGGGTGGGGAGTAAAGCGCGCGACATCATGCGTCATATTGCGACGTGATTTCCGACATTGAATAGCTGTCGGATTTCCCAGCGGAATGGGCTGCGACGGCGAATTGCGCATGTCGCAATTTGTCGCCAATGCGGAAGCCGATGTCGCTGTTTGTGCTGCCGCAAATGACCGCCGGTGTTTAGATGAGTACATGCTTCCGCAACCCCGCAAATGGTGTCGGGCAGGGCGGTTTGATCGAGGATTTGGCCATGGAATTGCGTGATACCGTATTGCGCCAGCTGAAAAACCGCCGCGAAGGCTTCAGCCTGGAACAGCCCTTCTACACGGACCCGGATTATTTCAAGCTGGATATGGAAACGATCTGGTATCGCGACTGGCTGTTTGTCGGCCATGATTGCGAAGTGCAGAAGTCCGGCAGCTATTTCACCGTTCAGGTCGGCGCCTATTCCGTCGTCATCGTTCGCGGTCGCGATGGGCAGATCCGCGCCTTCCACAATTCCTGTCGCCACCGCGGCTCCCGCGTCTGCACCACGCAGAAGGGCCAGTCGGCGCGCCTTGTCTGTCCTTACCACCAGTGGACCTACGATCTCGACGGCAAGCTGCTCTTCGCACGTCACATGGGTGAAGAGTTCGACAAGGGCGATTTCGGCCTGAAGCCTGTCGCCTGCGAAACCGTCGCTGGTTACGTCTTCATCTGCCTTGCCGATCAGCCGGCGGATTTCGAGCCCATGCGCAAGGAAGTCGAGAGCTACATGGCTCCGCACCGCATCTGGGAAGCGAAGGTCGCGCATGAAAGCACGATCATCGAAAAGGGCAATTGGAAGCTCGTCTGGGAAAACAACCGCGAGTGCTACCATTGCGCCGCCAACCACCCGGAACTCTGCCGCACCTATCCCGAAAACCCGAGCGTGACGGGAACGGATGGCGGTGCCAGCGACCCCGAAATCGGCGGCCACTGGGCGCGCTGCGAGGCCGCCGGCCTGCCGAGCCGCTTCAAGATCGACCCGAAGGGCCAGTTCCGCGTCGCCCGCATGCCGCTGATTGGTGAAGCGGAAAGCTACACCATGTCTGGCAAGCGCGCCGTGCGCCGGCCGCTTTCTGAGGATGTCAGCATCAGCCATATCGGCGCGCTGCTCCTGTTCCATTACCCGACGACCTGGAATCATTTCCTCGGCGACCACACCATTTCCTTCCGCGTGCTGCCGCTCAGCGCCACGGAAACCATGGTCACCACCAAATGGCTGGTGCACAAGGATGCGGTCGAAGGCGTGGATTACGATCTCGAAGATCTCACCCACGTCTGGAACGAAACCAACGACCAGGACCGCCGCATCGTCGAGGAAAATGCCTTCGGCATTCGCTCGCCCGCCTATGAGCCCGGCCCCTATTCCATGGAGGACGAGGGCGGCGTGATGCAGTTCGTCAACTGGTATTCCGATTTCATGGTCGACCGGCTCTCCGGCGATAAGGCCCGGCTCTCTGCTGTAGCGTGATGCGAAGATGAATATGGTTGTGACCTACAAGCACATAGACGAGATGAAGCCGTGGAGCGACAAGCTCCAGCTGCTGGAATGCATTTCAGTGACGCCCGAGACCCCGGACGTCATGACGTTTCTGTTCCGCTCGGAGGACCAGAACTGGTTCCGTTATCTGCCGGGCCAGTTCGTCACGCTGGAATTGCCCGTGGGTGCGGAGCCGCTCTACCGCACCTACACCTTGTCCTCCAGCCCGTCGCGACCCTATGCGCTGTCGGTCACGGTCAAAGCGCAGGCCAACAGCATCGGCACGCGCTGGATGTTCGACAATCTGAAGCCCGGCATGAAAATCCGGGCGCTGGGGCCGCTCGGCGACTTTTCCTACGTCAAGCATCCCGGCGACAAATATCTCTTCATTTCGGCAGGCTCAGGCGTCACGCCGATGATGTCGATGGTGCGCGACATGAGTGACCGCGCGCCGCAGAGCGACATTGCCTTCGTCAATTGTTCGCGCACACCCGGCGATATCGTCTTCCGTCACGAACTGGAATATCTCGCCCGTTTCATGCCGAACCTGTCGCTCGGCTTCATTGTCGAGAAATGCGGTCGCACCGACCTGTGGTCTGGCCTGAAAGGCATGGTCGACAAGGCCAAGATCGCGCTTCTGGCGCCAGATTTCATGGAGCGCACCGTCTTCTGTTGCGGGCCGGAGCCGTTCATGGCCGCCGTCCGCTCGATGCTCGACGCATCCGGCTTCGATATGAGTCGCTACCATCAGGAAAGCTTCGCGCCGGCTGCCCCGGTCACCGTTGGTGAAAACGTCCTCACCGGTGCGGATGGCGAGGCACTTTCGATGGTGGGTTTCACCCTTTCCGGCAAGGAAATGCCCTGCCAGCCCGGCCAGACGGTTCTGATGACGGCGCGCGCCGCCGGCGTCCGTATCGGCGCTGCCTGCGAATCCGGCATCTGCGGCACCTGCCGGGTGCTGAAGCTTTCGGGTGAGGTGGAGATGAACCACAATGGCGGCATTCTCGATGAGGAAATCGAGGAAGGCTATATTCTTGCCTGCTGCTCGCGGCCTCTGACTGACGTGAAGGTGGAAGCCTGACACGAGCAGGCGTTTCATCTCATTCGTCTTTCACCGGATAGTTGTCTTGGAACTAAATTTCTCTAAACTCGTTTGCACGTCATCGAATTCTTTTCGGGCGTAGAACGGGGCTGTCCCATATCTCCGACAAGAGCGAGTGGGTGAAAAGGCGTGGTCCAACGCGCTGAAGCAAACGGAGGAAGATCATGATGAATTTCCGGACAACGAGTGTCGCCACGGCGATAGTCGTGTTCCTCACCAGCTTTACGCCATCGCAGGCGTTCCAGGCGCCCGTGCCGATGCCGAAGCCGGCGATCACGGCCGACAATAATGTTGTGCCGGTGCAGTACCGCGAATGGGACCGCAGAGGCGACCGCAGGTACGGCGACCGCATGTATCGCCCGCGCCCGCCGCGTGATGGATATTACAATGGTCACCGCGGTTATCGCGATCGCCGTCCGGGCTACCGTTATCACAACGGTTACTGGTTCCCGCTTGCAGCCTTTGCCGCAGGCGCGATCATCGGCGGCGCCATGTCGCAGCCGCGCCCGGCCTATGGCGGCAGCCATGTCGAATGGTGCCAGAACCGCTGGCGCTCGTATCGCGCTTACGACAACAGCTACCAGCCAAATAGCGGTCCGCGCCGCATATGCGTATCGCCTTACAGCCGCTGATAGTGGTTTTCGAAAGCCCGGATTTTGATCCGGGCTTTTGCTTTCAGGCGGCCGGGCCGGGTAACCGAAGCGTGAATGGATCGTTAATGCTGGGTTCAGGCGAAAACGCCTAGCCTGCAACCTGTAATGTTCCGGCCAGAACCGACAAACTGGCTGAGTAAGAAGAAAAAGGTGTTATTATTCACGTCCAACGGCCTGTCGACCGTCGTGAATGGAGGAAGTCAGATGAGAGACTATATGAAGAATATCTTGGCTGTCGGTCTTTCTGCGATCGTGGTAGCAGGAGCGATTGTTCCGGCAGAAGCAGCGATGCCACTACCAATGGCGCCGAAGAGTGTCGAGACGGTGGGCAACGACGCCAGCAAGAATATCGTGAATGTGCAGTACTGGCGCGATCGTCGCGACTGGGATGGCGGACGTCGAGGCTGGTATGGCGGCCATCGCGGCTATCGTGATTACCGCCCGGGTTATCGTCATCATGACGGTTACTGGTTCCCGCTCGCAGCCTTTGCGACGGGTGCGATCATCGGCGGCGCCCTGTCGCAGCCGCGTGAAGTCTACCGTCCGGTTCCCGAATATCGTCCGCGTCCGGTCTATCGCGAATATCGTCCGGTCCGCCGTGGCGGTATGAGCCAGGCGCATGTGAACTGGTGCTATGGCCGCTATCGGTCCTACGATGCCTATAGCAACACGTTCCAGCCTTACCATGGCCCGCGCC
The DNA here is from genome assembly GCF_003031125.1 of Agrobacterium sp. LAD9. NCBI lineage: Bacteria > Pseudomonadati > Pseudomonadota > Alphaproteobacteria > Hyphomicrobiales > Rhizobiaceae > Agrobacterium > Agrobacterium sp. LAD9. Next base: position 83,926 of record NZ_PHGS01000003.1, read on the forward strand.
AGCCCTGCTATTCGCCCTACAGCTGATAGAATGTCAGGCTGAAATTGACAGAGCCGTCCGGTTACGACCGGGCGGCTTTTTGCGTTAGAGGATTCGTGCGCGCTTCAGTACGAACCAGGCGAGTGCAACCGAAATCACGATGAAGATGCTGGCCGACAGCGTGCCGCCGGTGCCGACGGTAAACGGCAGTTCATCCGTATTCATGCCGAAGAAACCGGTCACGAGCGATGGCGGCAGCAGGAATGCCGTCATCAGCGACAGGATATAAAGGTGCCGGTTGGTTTCGGACGAGAGTTTGGAATCGATTTCTTCATGCAGCAGCCTTGCACGCTCCTGCAGGGCATAGACGTCATGATCGACAGCCTCAAGGCGGCCCATGAGGCGTGAGGCGACATCCTCGAAACCGTCAGGCATTTCGTCATCATCGGCGGCCGAAGCCCGCCGCATCAGCGTCAGCACGGTGCGCAGATGCCGGTGCAGGCGAACCACCGTGCGGCGCAGCGGGGCGAGCCGCCGCCGTTCGTCGCGTGTCTCGCTGTCATAGACCAGATCCTCGATGGCGTTCAGTTCCTCCGTCGTCTCCATCACCAGATTGATGAGCGAGCGCTGGAATTCGGCGACGAGGCCTTCGAACACATGTGACGGTGTGAGATAGCGGTTGGAATTCTTGTCGACCGCCGCCTTCAGCCGGTCCACCGAATGCAGCGGCTGCAGGCGGGTGGTGATGATGAAGCGGTCGCTTACCGCAAAATGCAACCAGCCGAAATCGCGCGTTTCCTTGTCGAATTCCCGCTGGAAATCGACAAGCGTGCCATAGAGCGATTTTTCATCGACCACGATGGACGGATGTGTCTCATGGGTGGTGAGGCTTGCGCGCGCTGCCGGATCGAGACCGTCGATGGTCTCGAGAAAACCCGCCACGCGCTGATCGGCGAGATTGAGATGCAGCCAGAAGAAGCCTTCGCACTCGGCCATTTCGTGAAAGCCAGCATCGGGTGCAAGCCGGCGGCACGGGGCTGTGCCGGGGTGGAATTGATAGGCCCAGACAAGGCCTGGAATAACTGGCGTTATGAGATCCATCGTGGCAGTCCTGACCGGCTGGATGGGAGGAGGGAGGCGCCCGTCGTTCCGGTGTGGGAGCAGCGGCGTCGTCGGGCGACTTTCAGCGCATGCTGAGCAAATTCATATGACAGTTTTATAACAATCCCGTCGAAATGACGGGAATTTTCAAATTGACGTTTACGTAAAAATCATTTAGCCCGAAGCCAGTAGCAAGATGCCAGAGCTTCGGGAGGAGGCAGCATGTATAGCGCGCCGGTGGATGATATCGCCTTTACACTCAAACATGTAGCGGGTCTTGGAGACGCGCTTTCAAAGGGTGTGCTTGGCGATCTCGGTGAAGACCTCGTGGATGCCATCCTGCAGGAAGCTGGCCGTTTCGCCACCGAACAGGTCGCACCGCTTGCCGATATTGGCGACCGTCAGGGCGCGAAGCTCGCCGACGGCAAGGTGACGACGCCTGACGGTTGGGCCGATCTTTACCGCCGCTGGACGGAAGCGGGCTGGAACAGCCTGACCGCGCCGGAAGAGTTCGGCGGCCAGAACCTGCCGCATATGCTGAATGTCGCTGCACTCGAAATGTGGAATTCCGGCTCCATGGCCTTCGCGCTGGCGCCGACGCTGACCATGGGCGCGGTGGAAGCCATCGTCGCCCACGGCAGCAATGATCTCAAGCGCATCTATCTGCCGAAACTCGTTTCCGGTGAATGGACCGGCACCATGAACCTGACCGAGCCGCATGCGGGTTCGGATCTCGGGGTTCTGAAGACCCGGGCGGAGCGCAATGGTGACGGCACCTACCGCATCTTCGGCCAGAAGATTTTCATCACCTGGGGCGAACACGACGCGGCTGACAACATCATCCACCTCGTTCTCGCCCGCCTTCCGGATGCACCGGCCGGCACGCGCGGCATCTCGCTGTTCCTCGTTCCGAAATTCCTGCCTGATGAAAACGGTGCGCCGGGTGGCCGCAATGACCTTTTCTGCCATTCGCTGGAGCACAAGCTCGGCATTCATGGTTCGCCCACCTGCACGATGATCTTCGGCGATGGCAAATTCGGAGATGAAAAGGGCGCTCTCGGCTGGCTGGTCGGCGAAGAGAACAAGGGTCTCGCCTGCATGTTCACCATGATGAACAACGCCCGCCTTGCCGTCGGCATGCAGGGTGTTGCGATCTGCGAAGCGGCGACCCAGAAGGCGATCGAATACGCCAGGGAGCGCACGCAGGGCAAGGCGCCCGGCTGGCAGGGCTCCGGCATGAGCCCGATTATCGAACATCCTGATATCGCCAGAACGCTTCTGACGATGAAGGCGCTGACTCAAGGGTCGCGGGCGATTTCCTTCAGCTGCGCGCATGCCATCGATATGGCGCATGCGAGCGAAGACGCCCGGCAGCGCGCTCACTGGCAGGAGCGCGCTGCCCTTCTGACCCCGATCGCCAAATCCTTCTCCACCGATGCCGGTGTGGATGTCGCCTCCATGGGCATTCAGGTGCATGGCGGCATGGGCTTCATCGAGGAAACCGGCGCGGCGCGTTATCTGCGTGATGCCCGCATCGCCCCGATCTACGAAGGCACAAACGGCATTCAGGCCATCGATCTGGTGCTGCGCAAACTTCCGCTCTCCGAGGGCGCGCAGGTGCGCGGTTTCATCGCCGAACTGCGCGAGATCGCCGCCCGGACAGCCGCATCGAACCGCGATGATCTCGGTGAGACGGCCCCTTATCTTGAAGCCAGCCTCAACGATCTGGAAACGGCGACTGACTGGCTGCTGGACCGCATCAAGGCGGGCGAAACCGAAACGGCACTCGCCGGCGCGACACCCTATCAGCGCCTCTTCGGTCTGGCGCTGACAGGCGGCTATCTCGCCAAGGGCGCATTGGTCTCTGTCGATGATGGCAGGGGTGGGCATCGCGCCGCACTTTGCCGCTTCGCAGCGGAAAACCTGCTGGCGGAAACGGCGGCGCTGAAGGATCGCGTTATATCAGGCGCGGCAAGCCTTGCCGCCGCCCGCACCGTACTGGCTTGAGGAGGCTCAGATGTCGAACGATCATATTCTCGTCGAGCGGGTGGGTCATGCGCCGGAGGTTCTGACCATCCGCTTCAACCGGCCGGACAAGAAAAACGCCATCACCGATGCCATGTATCTGCGCATGGCCGAGGCCCTGCATGCCGCCAATGCGGATCCGGACATCCGCGTCGTTGCGTTTCTCGGTACGGAAGGCTGCTTTTCCGCCGGTAACGACATGGCCGATTTTCTCGCCTTCGCCATGTCGGGCGGTAAGGGCAAACTCGCCGCATTGGAACTTTTGAAAGCGCTCGTCGCCTTCGACAAGCCAATGGTATCAGGCGTGGACGGGCTCGCCATCGGCATCGGCACGACGCTGAACCTGCATTGCGACCTGACGGTCGCTTCCAGCCGTAGCCTGTTCAAGACGCCCTTCGTGGATCTGGCGCTGGTGCCGGAAGCGGCCTCCAGCCTGCTTGTGCCGAAGCTTATGGGCCACCAGCGCGCCTTTGCGCTGCTTGCCATGGGCGAGGGTTTTTCCGCCGAGCAGGCATTGCAGGCCGGGATGATCTGGAAAGTCGCCGCCCCCGAACATGTCGAAACCGAAACGCTGGCGCTTGCCACCCGCCTTGCCGCCAAACCACAGCAGGCGCTGAAGATCGCCCGCGATCTGGTTCGCGGCAACCCGGCCGATATTCTCGCCCGCATCGAAGAGGAAGGCCGCCATTTCATCGCGCAGCTGCAAAGTGCGGAAGCGCGAGCCGCCTTCGAGGCATTCATGCGTCGTTAAGTGTGCGGGCAGGAATTCCTTGCGGTTAAGCAACCGGGCAATATGGCTTGGGTTAGATAACGCAACGTCATTGTCCGAAGGCCACCCACATGCGTCACTTCGTTTTCGCCCTGACTGTCTTCCTATCCGCCGCGACGATTGCCGAAGCGGCGGCGATAACACGCGCTCCAGCGGCTTCCACCAACGACGTCATTCTGGCGCAGTCCACGGACGACGATAGCCCGAACTTCTATTCCGGCAACAACCGCGACCGCCAGCGCCGTGCGCGTTTCGTCTGCGTCATCACCCCGCCGGACAGCGCCAACCGCCGCCGGCCCTATATCTGCCCGCTGGAGCGGGGCCGTGTGGGCGGTGCCTGCCGCTGCTCGGGCGTGGTCGGCAACGGCACGGTCGATACGGCCTGGTAAGACTCCCAGGCTTCCTCTCCACCCTCATTCCTGTGCTAATCCAGCCAGCCCAAGTCCTTGGGCTGAAAAGACTCCTTCCGCCGCGCAGACGCGCGTCGGCTGGATTCCTGTGACAAGCACAGGAATGAGGGCCGTTGGGATTGCGGGCATATGAATCGTTGCGTCAGCTTCGCTGAGCGGCTCTGCGCCCGATTGTTTATTTCTCCAGCGTCGCCACCGCTTCCACATGCGGCGACCACAGGAACTGGTCAACCGGCGTGACGCGGGTGATGCGATAGCCGCCCTCGGTCAGGATGGCGAGATCGCGCGCAAGCGTCAGCGGGTTGCAGCTCACGGCAACGATCTTCTTCACCGTGCTGCGGGCCAGTTCCTTGCACTGGGATTCCGCACCGGCGCGCGGCGGATCGAACACGACTGCATCGTAATTCTTCAGTTCGCTTGTCATCAGCGGCCGGCGGAAGAGATCGCGCTTCTCGACGCTCGCCGGCTTCAGGCCCTGCGTGTTGCGGGCGGCGAAATCCAGTGCCTTCAACGGCTTGTCTTCCGCTTCCACCGCATGAACTCTGCCGACGCGCGCAAGCCTCAGCGCAAACGTGCCGGAACCGCAAAAGAGATCGGCAATGCGTTTGGATTTGCCGATATGGGCAAGCACCAGCTCGGCCATGGCGTCTTCCGCCTGCTTCGTCGCCTGCGTGAAACCGCCGGCCGGCGGCGAAACGGGAACACCGCCGAATTCGATGATCGGCTTCTGCGGTTCGATCAGGATTTCGCCGGCAAGCGAGACGCGGGCAATGCCGCGCATGGCCAGCACTGTTTCCGTGAGCGTGCGCCGCTGCTTGTCATTGACCGACTTGATGCCCTCGACCGAAATATCGAGACCGGAGAGCGTTTCGAGAACGGTGATGCGGAACGGCTCGGCGTTCGCCACCATGGAAAGGCCGATGGCGCGGATGGCGTCCAGCCGCGAGACGATGCCCGGCGAGGTGACGGGACATTCCTCGATGGCGACGATGTGATGGCTGTTTGCCTGGCTGAAGCCGAGCAGCAGGCCCTTTTCCGTCTTGCGGGCGGCGAACACCGCGCGGCGGCGTTCGCCGGGGCGACAGATGACGAGATCGTCCACATCAGGCGTCAGGCCCTTCGATTTCAGCGCCGAAACCACCAGCTCGCGCTTGTAGGCATGGTAAGGCTGATCGGAAAGGTGCTGCAGGGAACAGCCGCCGCAGGTGCCGTTCTTGCCATCGGGACCGAAGTGGCGGCAGGCGGGTTCACGGCGCTCCGCAGAGGCTTCCGTTATCGACATGACGGTGCCGTGATCCTTGACCTTGGCGATGGCGACCGTTTCACCGGGCAGCGCGAAGGGCACATAGACCGGGCCGTCGGGACAGTGCGCGATGCCGTCGCCCTGCGCGCCGAGGCTCTTGATGGTGACGGTCTGTGTACTCATGGCTTTTCGCCTCCGAGAAGAAATTCGATATTGCCGTCACCGCCGGAAATCGGCGAGGGAATGAGGCCAAGGCTTTTCCAGCCCATGTCCTCCGTCAGCCAGCGCTCAAGTTCGGCCGCCACGGCAGGCGCGGTTTCCGGCTCCTTCAAGAGCCCGGCCTTGCTGATGGCGTCGCGGCCCGCCTCGAATTGCGGCTTCACCAGCAGGACAGCCAGAGCGCCTGATCCAGCAAGCTCAAGTGCCGGGGCAAGTGCGAGCTTCAGCGAAATGAAGGACACGTCTGAGACGATGAAACCGATGGCCCGGTCATCGATATCCTCTGCCGTCAGGTAGCGCGCATTCAGCCCTTCCAGATTGGTCACACGCGGATCGTTCTCGATCCTTGGATGCATCTGCCCGTGCCCGACATCGATGGCGGTGACGTGTTTAGCACCACGATGAAGCAGCACCTCGGTAAAACCGCCAGTCGAAGCGCCGATATCAAGACAGTCATGGCCCTTCGGATCGAGCCGGAAATGATCGAGCGCGGCTGTCAGCTTGAGGGCCGCGCGGGAGACGTAAGCCTGCGCGGGATCGCTGATAGCGATCTCGGCATTGCCGGCGACGGTCTGGCTCGGTTTGGTGACGGTCTTGCCGTTGACGCTCACGGTGCCGCGCGCAATCGCGTCGCGTGCACGCGAGCGGCTGGCAAAGTGGCCGAGCGACACAAGAAGCTGGTCAAGCCGTTCATTTTCAGATGTTTTGGACATGGTTCCGTGTCAATGACCGCCAAACTCCGCCGATGCAAGCGATTTATCGCCGAGACGGGCCGGCAATGCCCGCTGCCGGCCATAATGGCGATGTTGCACCGCAAAGTCAGAATGTTCGATTAATCCAATATAAAGGCTTGTATAGCACTTTGTGCGTAAGGCCCGTGCGGCCACCGGAACCTGCCATGACGGCGTCTCCTCCCATCCACAAAATTGCGACCGTTGCAGCGCAGACGCTTGCTTCGAGGCATCAGGTCGCCGAGAGAGTTTGCGATGTCGCTGAAAAATCTCCCCATTAACCTGAAGCTCATAGCCACCTTCTGCGCCCTGATGAGTGTGTGTCTGCTCGCGTCTGCGGTCGTATTCTGGCAGACGCTGGGGAGCGAGCGCGTCACGATCGAAAACAACCGCACCAAGGATATCATCCAGGCAGTGGATGGCGCGACGGCCGCCATGCTGGAACAGGCCGTCAACCAGCGCGGCTTCCTGCTGTTCCGCAGCGACAGCACCTATAATGATGTGTTCGCCCAGCGCGACCTGATGCTGAAGAAGCTCGATGAAGCCCGCACGCTGGCCGTCGGCCGACCGGACATCCTGAAATCCATCGACGACATGCAGAAATCCGCCACCGTGTTCTTCAAGGAACTGGCGGAACCGCAGATCGCTGCGCGCAAGACGACTGAAGCGCCGATTTCCGAAATCATCGAGATCGGCCGCAATCAGGCGAAGGGCCAGCTCGATGGCTTCCGCACCTCCGCCGCCAAGATCAAGGAACAGCTGAACGGCCTGTCCACCGCTTACGCGGCGGAACAGCAGGCAGCGGCATTGAACCTTAAATATGCGCTTCTGGGCGGCGGCGCGGTTGCCGGTCTTCTGGCCGTTGCCCTCATCTGGGCGCTGTCGCGCTCCATCGTCACGCCGATCGTCGGCATGACGGCGGCCATGAGCCGTCTCGCCGATGGCGATCTGGCGACGGAAGTGCCTGCCACGGATCGTGGCGACGAAGTCGGCAAGATGGCGAAGGCCGTTCTCGTCTTCAAGGAAGCCGGGCTGGAAAAATCCCGCCTTGCCGGCGAGACCGAGCGCATGCGCTCCGCCACCGAGACCGAACGCCGCCGCAACGAGGAGGAAAAGGCGCGGGACGAAGCCGCCAGCGCCTTCGCCAGCGCCGAGCTTGGCAAGGGCCTTGCCGCTCTTGCGGATGGCGATCTTTCCTATCGCATTGAAACGCCTTTTGTGCCTGCCATCGATCCGGTGCGCCTCAATTTCAACAGCGCTGTCGACAAGCTGCAGCAGGCGCTCAAAACCGTTGGCGAGAACGCTGCCGCCATCAATTCCGGCGCTTCGGAAATGCTCTCCGCTGCCGACGATCTGTCGCGCCGCACCGAGCAGCAGGCTGCCTCCATCGAGGAAACCGCTGCCGCACTGGAAGAAGTCACCACCACCGTGCGTGATAGCGCCCGCGGTGCGGAAGATGCCGGCAATCTGGTCCAGCGCGCCCGCGCCGGTGCGGAAAAATCCGGCGTCGTGGTCCGCAGGGCGGTTGCCGCCATGCGCGAAATCGAGAAGTCCTCGGGCGAAATCGGCAACATCATCGGTGTCATCGACGATATCGCCTTCCAGACCAACCTGCTGGCGTTGAACGCCGGCGTGGAAGCCGCTCGCGCCGGTGATGCCGGCAAGGGTTTTGCGGTGGTTGCGCAGGAAGTCCGTGAGCTTGCCCAGCGTTCCGCCAATGCCGCCAAGGAAATCAAGACGCTGATCGGTGCTTCCAGCCAGCAGGTGGAAAACGGCGTCAATCTTGTCGATGAAACCGGCAAGGCGCTGGAACTCATCGTGGCGGAAGTCGAAGAGATCAATGCCCATGTCAGCGCCATCGTCGTCGCTTCCCGCGAACAGGCAACCGGCCTGCAGGAAATCAACACGGCCGTGAACACCATGGATCAGGGCACGCAGCAGAATGCCGCCATGGTGGAACAGCAGACCGCCGCCAGCCATTCGCTGGCCCGCGAAGCGGAAGCGCTGAACAGCCTGCTCGGCCAGTTCAGGATGGGTGGCGCGCGCGCTGCCGTTGCGAGCGCCGGCGGCTATTCTGCGTCGCGCCAGTCTTCGGCAAAGCCTGCCTTCCAGTCAGCACCGGCCGCGCCGGTTCGCAAGGCTCCGGTAAAATCGGCCTCCACAACCGCAAGGCCCGTCGCTTCGCCGGCCCGTGCGCTCGGCCAGAGCCTCGCCCGCGCCTTCGGTGGCGCTGCCGAAGCACCGGCCGCGAAGGATCAGGACTGGACGGAGTTCTGAGCCTGGCTTTCAGAGTGAACCTATGAATTGGGGGCCGAAAGGCCCCCTTTTTGCATCGGCGTTTTCAGGCGGGTAACGCCGCTTATGTGCCCTGTAGCCGGAACATCCGCGTAAAGAACAGCTCATCCGACAGGCGGTGAAGCAGGGCGGCAATGACGGCGGTTGCGGCAACAGCGAAAACGAGGCGTCCGGCCAGAACGCCATAGACATCGGCGCCCAGCGACATCACCACGAGCGTGTCTTCAATCACGCTATGGGCAAAACCCATGAACACGCAGGACAGAAACACCTGACGCGGTGATATCGTCCCCGATTGCGCCTCGCGGATCAGGAAGCCGGCGCCGTAGGAAATTCCCAGGAACAATCCGATGGCGGTGAGATGTTCGGCCTCGCCGCGAATGCCCGCAAGACGCAGCAGGGGCGAAAGCGCTTTCATCATCAGCGCCAGGAGGCCGGTGAGCCTGAGGATTTCAAGGCAAAAGGAAAGGGCAAGCAGGATGACGAGCATCCAGACCATGGTTTCACCGAGACCGAGGAAATAGGCGGTCCATTCAGGCGTGGCGCCCATCGCAATCCAGGCAGGGTTTACCGGGCCTGACAACCATCCCGTCGCTTCCAGAAGCTGGTGCAGGAGAAAGGCATAGAGCAATCCGCCGCCGACGCGCAGCGCCGTGGTGACGATCATGCCCGGTCCCGCCTTTTCAATGATCTTCTGTTCGATGGGCAGGCCATGGGCGAACAGGATGAGCGCCGAAAAAACGGTGATATCAGCAACGGTGAGCGACGACGCGGGTACAAGTGTGAAGATGAGCGGCACCGCGCCCCAAATGCCGACCAGCATTGCGGTCAGCCAGGCAAGACCGAGTTCTGGCGGCAGTCCGATGTGGTTCATGATCGGCGCAAAGGCAGGCGCCACCGCCTCGATCGCGCCCATCCTCGATAACAGCTCGGTTAGAATGGCGATCGGAACCGTGATCCGCACAAGCACCCAGTAGATTGCAAGCGTTTCCCGCATTTTTTGCCAGACGGGCAGGAAAAGTGACATGTGAAGGCTCCCTGAAGATTGTTCCCATTCACTAATCCCGGCCCGTTCGCATTTGCGGTCAAAGATTGCAGTTTTGTGCAATTTTATTGCAAATATAGTGGTGGGCGATATGCTGCCGGCATGGATCGGATCGACCGGAAACTTCTGAACCTTTTGCAGAACGATGCATCGCGCACCAACGTGGATATGGCCGATGAGGTCGGGCTGTCTCCGTCCAGTTGCCTGCGCCGCCTGCAGCGGCTGCGCAAGTCGGGCGTGATCGATCGCATCGTGGCGATCCTCAATCCCGCAAAGGCGGGGCGCGTGATCAAGGCTCTGGTGACGGTGGAGCTGAAATTGCACGGCGAGCAGCATATGCGGCGCTTTCTGGATATTGCGAGCGCCGAAGAGGCCGTGTCGCAGGCCTATGCCGTCACCGGCGCATCCGATGTCGTGCTGATGTTGCGCCTGCGGGATATGGAAGAGTTCGATGCCCTGTGCGACCGGTTGTTCCGCGACCAGCACAATGTGGCGCGCTTTTTCACCATGGTCGTCATCAAGACGGCGAAAGAAGAAACGGCCATCAGGCTTTGAAACTGATGGCATTGCATCAGGGAGAGGCGTTTAATCCCCTTCAACTCAAAGAAAGCCGCGTCTGGCTTTCGGGAAGGCAGTTTTCAGATGGCGCCTCGCGTTAAGTTAAGACTTCTGGATGGCGCCTATGGGGTGGCCCGGCTCCATGCCGATGCATCCATTCCAGCCTGGGCCGATGGCGCAGGGTTTCTCAGCATCAGCCGGACTGATGACGAGCTTTCCGTTGTCTGCCGCCAGGAGCGAATCCCTGATGATGTTCAGTCCGATATCGGCTGGAACTGTCTCAAACTTCAGGGTCCGTTCGCCTTTGATGAGACGGGCATCGTCCTTTCGGTGATCGAACCGCTATCGACCAATGACATCGGGATATTCGTGGTTTCGACTTTCGATGGCGATCACCTGCTGGTGAAATCGAAAGACCTGGAGAAAACGTCCGAGCTACTGGCAGATGCAGGACACTCGCTCGTCTAAGATCTGCGAGCGTGATCCGCCCGCATGGGGTGCCATACGGAAATATCGCGCGGGGCGTCCAGAAGATCGGGCAGGGCATCGAGCCATGCCTGCCGATAGGGCCGGTGAATCTGAACGTCGATGACATCCTGATGGTCGCTCCAGGTCTCATGCAGCAGGAAGCGGTTCTCGTTTTCACCATCCCGGTGCAGGGTTGCGTTCACGAAGGTCTTTTCGTGCCGCATGGCATCAAGCAGCGCATTCAGCAATTCGAGAAAGCGGTCGCGCTGGCCGGGGCGGACCTGAAATCCGATGAGATAGGTGATGTGCACGGGTGTTACTCCTTGGCGCCTTGCATCAGTGCTTCGCGGGTTGCCGCGTCGGCGGGGTAAAAACACTCCAGCACGAGTTCGGCCAGTGTGACGTCTGTTGCCGTTCCGAAAACCGTGGTGGTTGAAATGAAGCTCAATATGCCGCCCGAAGAGGGATCACGGAGCTGGAGCGGTATGGCCAGAGGGTCGGCTCCGGCATGGGACGAGGCCTTTGGCGCGGAATAGGCCGCGAGCTCCGCATGCAGCCGAGAAAGCACCTCGTCTCCCGTTTCCTCGACCTGACGGCGCAGGCGTTCCAGCAGGTGATGACGCCACTCGGCGAGATTGACGATGCGCGAACTCAAACCCTGCGGATGCAGGCTCAGCCTCAAGGCGTTAAGCGGCGGGCGAAGCAGTTCCTCGGAAACACCGGCCAGAAGCGATGTGATCGCCCCATTGGCGAGAACGACGTTCCAGTGCCGGTCGACGGCAAGGGCGGGGAAGGGCATATGCCCATGCACCACGGTTTCGACGGCCTGCCGGGCCGCCGTCATATCAGGCGCATCCATCGGCCGTTCGGAATGGATAGGAGCATAACCCGCTGCCAGCATCAGCCGGTTGGCGGCACGGGCGGGCATCGAAAGCTGCTCGGCCAGTTTCGCGAGCATGTCGCGGCTGGGGGATGATCGCCCGCTTTCCACAAAGCTCAGATGGCGCGCCGATATTTCCGCCTCAATCGCCAGATCGAGCTGGCTCAACCTGCGGCGGGCACGCCATTCCTTCAGCACCTGGCCGACATGTTCTCGATGATGTGTCATGCCCCGCAGCCTAGCAGAAGATATCGGCAATGCGATTACCTCCGAGGTAATTGTTCCGCTTCCCGACACCCGTCATGTTTGGGCCGTCAACCACAAGGAGCGCAATCATGACGCAGCATCTCGCAATCGCCGAAACCTATCTCGCGGTCTGGAACGAGGAGGACAATGAACGCCGCAGGCATCTCGTTGGTCAGGCGTGGTCGGAAAATACGCGTTACGTCGATCCGCTGATGCAGGGCGAGGGGCAGCAGGGAATTGCCGCGATGATCGAGGCGGCGCGGCAGAAATTCCCGGGATATCGTTTCGTTCTTGCCGGCACCCCGGATGGCCACGGCGACTTCACCCGTTTCTCATGGCGTCTCATTTCGCCTGACGGGGACGATGTGGCCGGTGGTACCGATGTCGTCAGCCGTGATGCCGAGGGACGGATCGAAAACGTCGTCGGCTTTCTCGATGGCGCGGCATCCTGAGGCAGAGGCGGGATAGTCCCGCCTCCCGTCCCGGCAATGTTGTTAGCCGGCGAAACCGACGCCGGCCTGACGCTGGCCGAGCGCATTGAACACGGTGGACACGATGCCGGCCCGGTCGAGGCCGGCATTGGCATACATGGTCTCGGGCTTGGCCTGCTCCACCCACTGGTCGGGAAGGGTCAGCGTCCGGACTTTGGGGCCGTGGTCGAGCAATCCGGCGCTTGCCATGAAATGCAGCACATGCGCGCCAAAACCGCCGACTGAGCCTTCCTCGATCGTCACCAGCACTTCGTGATGGGCCGCAAGCTGGCGGATGAGATCGAGATCGAGCGGCTTGGCGAAGCGCGCATCGGCAACGGTCGTCGAGAGTCCGGCGGCATCCAGGTCTTCGGCAGCCGCAAGGCATTCCGCAAGCCGGGTGCCGAAGGAGAGCAGCGCGACCTTGGTGCCTTCCTTGATGATGCGGCCCTTGCCGATCTCAAGGATTTCACCGCGTGCGGGCATCTCGACGCCCACACCTTCGCCGCGCGGGTAACGGAAGGAAATCGGGCCTTCGTCATAGGCTGCCGCCGTGCGCACCATATGTTTCAGTTCGGCCTCGTCGGCCGCCGCCATCACCACCATGCCGGGCAGGGTGGCGAGGAAAGTGGTGTCGAAGGAGCCGGCATGGGTCGGTCCGTCAGCGCCGACGAACCCGGCGCGGTCGATCGGGAAACGTACGGGCAGGCTCTGGATCGCCACGTCATGCACCAGCTGGTCGTAACCACGCTGCAGGAAGGTGGAATAAAGCGCGCAGAACGGCTTGTAGCCGTCAGCCGCAAGCCCCGCCGCGAAGGTGACAGCGTGCTGTTCGGCAATTCCGACATCGAAGGTGCGGGACGGGAAAAGCTCGGCCATCTTGTCGAGGCCGGTACCATTCGGCATGGCGGCGGTGACGCCGATGATCTTGTCGTCGAGGGTCGCTTCCTGGATCAGCGCTTCGGCAAAGACGCTGGTATAGCTCGGCGCATTCGGCTTGGCTTTCGCCTGCGCGCCGGTGATGACATCGAACTTGTTGACGCCGTGATATTTGTCCGCAGCCGCTTCCGCCGGCGCATAACCCTTGCCCTTCTGCGTCACCACATGGATGAGGACGGGGCCTTTCTGGTTGTCGCGCACATTGCGCAGAACAGGCAGCAGGTGGTCGAAGGAATGGCCGTCGATCGGGCCGATGTGATAGAAACCGAGCTCCTCGAACAGCGTACCGCCGGTCACATAACCACGCGCATGGGTCACGGCGCGGGTAATGGCGCGGTCGATGGTCTTGCCGAGATAGGCGGTGAGTTTCTTGCCGAAATCACGGAAACCCATATAGGTGCGCCCGGAGGCGAGACGGGCGAGATAAGCGCTCATCGCGCCGGTCGGCGGCGCAATCGACATGTCGTTGTCGTTGAGGATGACGATCAGCCGCGCGTCGAGCGCGCCTGCATTGTTGAGCGCCTCGAACGCCATGCCGGCAGACATGGAACCGTCGCCGATGACGGCGATCACCTTGCGGTCGCTTTCGTCGAGACCCGCTGCCACCGCCATGCCGAGACCGGCGGAAATGGAGGTGGAGGAATGGCCGGCGCCGAAATCGTCATATTCGCTTTCGGCCCGCCGGGTGAAACCGGAAAGGCCGCCTTCCTGGCGCAGCGTGCGGATGCGCTCGCGACGGCCGGTCAGGATCTTGTGCGGGTAACATTGGTGGCCGACATCGAAGATCAGCCGGTCTTCCGGTGTGTTGAAGACCTTGTGGATGGCAATCGTCAATTCCACCACGCCAAGGCCGGCACCCAGATGGCCACCGGTCTTCGACACGGCGTCAATCATCTCGTCGCGCAGTTCCCGTGCCAGTTCCGGCAGGTCGCGATCATCGATCTCCTTGAGATCGGAGGGAAAATTCACCCGGTCGAGCAATGGGGTCTGGGGCATTCCGGTCAATCGTTCGGCCTTTTCTCGTGGTCAGCGGGGGCGCCAGAGCGTCTTTCATAGGGAAAGCCGACGGTCCATTCCTGCATGTCGTACACTTCTATAGAATTTCAACCTTCCGGCAAAGGGACAAACTCTTCTTCGTCGCCGGGAACGATATCGAAGCGTCCGGTTCTCCACTCCTGTTTGGCCTGTTCTATGCGTTCTTTTGATGACGAAACGAAGTTCCACCAGATGTAGCGGCGCTGATTGAGCGCCGCCCCGCCAAAGATCATGATGTGACAGCCATTGCTGCCGGCCTGAAGCGTGATGTCGTCACCCGGCCGGAAGACGAGCAACTGGTCGGCGGCGAAGATATCGCCTGCCACATCGAGCGAACCGGAGAGAATATAGATCGCCCGTTCCTCATGATCGGCGGAAAAGGGAAATTTCACTCCCGGCTCCAGCGTCAGATCGACATAAAGTGTATCGGTAAAGGCCGAAACGGGGGAGGTAAGGCCCTCGAATTCGCCGATCACCACCCTACCGGAAGCGCCCTTGATATCGATCAGCGGCATGTCTTCCTTGGCGGTATGGGCAAAGGCCGGGGCGATTTCTTCCATATGGTCGGGCAGGGCAAGCCAGGTCTGCAGGCCGGACATGGAAAGCGGATGGCCGCGCAGGTTCTCCGGCGTGCGTTCCGAATGCACGATGCCGCGCCCGGCGGTCATCAGGTTGATGTCTCCGGGGCGAATGACGAGTTCGGTGCCGAGACTGTCGCGATGCTTGATTTCGCCGTCGAACAGATAGGTGACGGTGGAAAGCCCGATATGCGGATGCGGCTTGACGTCCAGCGCCTCACCAGCCTTCAGGATCGCCGGTCCCATGCGGTCAAAAAAGATAAAGGGGCCGACGAGACGACGCTGTCGGGTCGGCAAGGCGCGGCGCACCGCAAAGCCGCCAATATCGCTGGTGCGCGGAATGATGAGGTTCTCGATGGCGTCGCAGGCAAAGGCATCACCCGCGACGGGATCGTTACCGGGAAAAAAGGACATCGCAAGCTCCTCGTATCGTTACACGAAAGCTTAGCACGAACGGAACGGGGTGGGAGCGCCGTAATGGTGAACGCAGCGTCACACCGTTCAACAGGACGTGTTTACTCGCCGTCGAGAGGCTCGACGCCCTGCGGTTTTCCGGCGCGATCGAGACGGATTTTCTCGATTCGCTTTTCCGCAGCGTTCAACAGCGTTTCGCAGTGCTTCTTCAGGGCTTCGCCACGCTCGTAGATGGCGATGGATTCGTCCAGCGCCACGTCTCCGCGCTCCAGGCGTGCGACAATGCTTTCCAGCTCGGCGACGGCTTTTTCGAAGGAATAACCGCTGACATCGGCTGTGTTGGCATTTTCCGTCATGTTCAACCCTTCATCATTCTCAATATGTGCATGGCTGCCGATTCCGCCAGCCCTTCCAGATCATAACCGCCTTCAAGCAGGCTGACGACCCGGTTCGATGCGTATTTATCGGCCATTTCCAGAAGCCGGCCCGTCGCCCAGTCGAAATCCTCACCCACCAGATTGATCTGCGCCAGAGGATCGCGGTGATGCGCGTCGAAACCAGCGGAGATGAGGATGAGGTCAGGCGAAAAATCGGCAATGGCCGGCAGGACGCGGGATTTGAACGCCTCGCGAAAATATTCGCTGCCGGTATTGGGCGAAAGCGGGGCGTTGACGACGTTGTTCTTTACGCCGGTCTCGTTCTTGTCGCCGCTCCACGGATAAAGCGGCATCTGGTGGGTGGAACAGAACAGCACTGACGTGTCGTTCCAGAAAATATCCTGCGTACCGTTGCCGTGATGCACGTCCCAGTCGATGATGGCGACGCGCTCTGCCCCGTGCGCCTTCTGCGCATGGCGGGCGGCAATTGCCACATTGTTGAAAAGACAGAAACCCATGGCCTTGGCTGTTTCGGCGTGGTGGCCGGGCGGGCGGGCCGCGACGAAGACATTGTCGGCAGCGCCGGTAAACACGTCGTCCACCGCCGCCATGGCCGCACCGATGCCGGTCAGCGCCGCCTGCAGGCTTTTGCGTGATACATAAGTGTCGGCCTCGACGCGGTTGATCTCGCCATCCTCTTCAGGAATCTGCCGCATGACGGCAAGCAGGTGCTCCTCCGGATGCGCCAGCAACACCGCGTCTTCATTGGCCTGAGGCGCTTCTTTGCGGATCAGGCGCTCGAAATTCGGATGTTCGAGCGCGATGTTCAGAGATCGCAGGCGATCCGGCCGCTCGGGGTGGCCTTCGGGCGTGATATGCTCCAGGAAGATCGGATGTTCGTATAAACGCGTCGCCATTCTTTTCCTCCCGAAGAAAGTGTGTTCAGGCGCGCTGCGGCAGAAGCGGATAACCCGCCATCACGACGCGGCCGGCCAGCGCTGCAAGCACAGCCTTCAGCGCATCGCCCGGAATGAAGGCGAGCGAACCCATGAAGGCCTTTTCGAAACCAAGACCGATGACCAGCGCCAGATAGGTGATGCCGAAAGCATAAAGCACGACCACGCCGCCGATCAGGCTGGCGACGAAAAAGCCGATGCCCTGTGTAAGGGCAGACTGGCTGCGATTGACGAGTTTTTCCGAGAGCGTGCCGGTGACGAAAACCGCCGCGATCCAGCCGATCAGGAAGCCCGTCGTCGGCGTGGTGAAGATGGAAAGGCCGCCGCGTCCGCCCGAAAGCACCGGCAGGCCGATGGCGGCAATCAGGATTGTCAGGAGAACCGCGAGCGTACCGCGCTTTGCGCCGAGGACGACGCCCGCCAGCATGACGCCGAGCGACTGCGCGGTGATCGGCACCGGAATGAAACCGAGCGTGATCGGCGGCAGAAGCCCGAGTGCGATGATGATGGCGGAAAACAGCGAAATCAGCACAAGGTCGCGGGTCGTCATGACACTCAAAACTCCGGATGGTTATCTGGCCGCAAGCTTTGGCCTCTGAAGCCGCGCGCGTCAATGGCGTCGGCGATGGCATCGGCATCCTTCAACGTCATAATGACGAGCGGCACGATGATGGTGGCCATGCGCACGGGCAGGCCGCGCGCCCGGTGCGCATCGCGCACCGCATGGTAGCGGTTGACGATCTCAGGCACGAACCGCACCACCAGCCCGACGGCAAGTCCGATATCGGCGGCCTTGACCAGCCCCAGCCGTTCCAGAGGGGCCGCGGCACGCGTAATCTCGTCCATGAATTGCGAAATGCTGACGGTGATGGTGACGGCGGTGGCAAGCAGCGCCAGCGCCGTCAGCCGCAGAAGATTGACACTCGCATCATGGGCTGGAAGCAGGAGATAGCTGAAGGCCGCGATGAGCAGGATGGTCAGCATCACCGGTCGCAGCCGCAAAGCGATCTCGTGGAAGGGCAGGCGCGTCTCGCGCAGGAAGGCGGCGGCGAGAACCACGGCGCATCCCAGAAGCGGCAGATCGCGGGTGAGGAACAGCGCGATGCTGAAGCCCATAAGCGTCAGGAGCTTGACGCGCGGCGAGACGCGGTAGAGCCAGCCGGTGCCTTCGACATGCAGCGATTTCATCGCGATGCCACCTCCAGATAATGCGCAACCGCCTCTTCGGGGCCGGCATCGGCAACCAGCGCGCCTTCATGGAAAACCAGCACGCGGTCGAAGCCTGCAACCAGCGACAGGTCATGGGTGATGACAACAAGCGCCTGCGACAGCGCCGCCATGGTTTTTTCAACGATAGTACGGTTTTTCAGATCGAGCTGGTTGGTCGGTTCATCGAGAATGAGGATTTGCGGATCGGTGACTAGAAGGGCGGCAAGCGCTGCAAGCTGCAGTTCTCCGCCGGAAAGCTCATGCGCGCGCCGCTCTTCCAGATGGGGAATGCCGAGCCGCGCAAGAACGGCCTTCACCCGGTTTTCGGTTTCCGCCCTGCCGATGCCGAGCCGCTTGAGGCCGAAGGCGACATCGTCGCGCACGATCGGCAGGATGATCTGGTTCTGCGGATTCTGGAAGATGAAGCCGACCGTCTGCAATACCGCTTTGGCGTCGCTCACGGTGTCGAGACCGTTTACCGAAACCTTGCCCGCACTCGGCTTGTTCAGCCCGTTGATCAGCCGGGCAAAGGTGGTCTTGCCGGAACCATTGAGGCCGATCACGCCGATGCGCCGTTCCGTCAATGTCACAGACAGCGGCTGCAGGGCCTGCCGGCCCTCGAAAGCGACACCGGCGGCATCGAAACGGATTTCCAAGCTTACATCCTCGCGCTCGTTTTCCGGTTCTATACCCCGTCATCAACAGAAGTGAAACAAGGAACAAAAAAAGAACATTGCAATCCTGAAAAAGCCGTCATACCTTTTGCGCCATGACGATCAAGGTTTCGAACGAAGCGGCAAGGCGGATTTTTCTGGCGCGGCAGGGGCTTTGCTCCCCGCCCGGCAAGGCGCTTTCCAAGGATGGCCTGCTGCAGCTCATCACCGATATCGGTTTTGTGCAGGTGGACAGCATCGGCACCGTGGAGCGCGCCCACCACCAGATTATCTTCTCACGCAACCAGACCTACAGGCGTGACCATCTGACCACGCTGCTGGAAAAGGACCGCGCGCTTTTCGAGCACTGGACGCATGACGCTTCCATCGTACCGACGGAATTTTACCCCTATTGGAAACACCGCTTCCGCCGCCGCGAGCCGATCATTCAGGAGCGCTGGCGCAAATGGCATGGAGAGGGCTTCGATGCCGCTTTCGGCGAAACGCTGGAGCGCATCGCCGCCACCGGCCCGGTTCTGGCGCGGGAGTTGAAGGAGGAGGGGCATCAGTCTGGCGGCTGGTGGAACTGGCATCCCTCCAAGACGGCGCTCGAATATTTATGGCACACCGGCAAGCTCGCCATATCCGGCCGCGTGAATTTCCAGAAGGTCTATGATCTCGCCGAGCGCGTCATTCCCGGCGAGCACCACGAAACCGAGGTGGAGCACGCCGAATTTGTGGACTGGGCCTGCCGTGAGGCGCTGAAGCGGCTTGGTTTCGCCACCCATGGCGAAATCGCCGCCTTTTTCGATCTCGTCACCCCGCAGGAGGCGAGGGACTGGGTCAAGAGCCATCGCGATGAACTCTGCGAGGTTTCGCTTCTCTCCAGCGACGGAGACACCGCCCGCCCGTCTCTTGCCTTTGCCGATTTCACCGCCGACCTGACGGATGTACCGGAACCCTCCGCCCGCGTCCGTGTTCTCAGCCCCTTCGATCCGCTGTTGCGCGACCGAAACCGCACGGAACGGCTGTTCGGCTTTTATTACCGCATCGAGGTCTTCGTGCCCGAGCCGAAACGGCAATATGGCTATTATGTCTTCCCGCTTCTGGAGGGCGACCGGATGATCGGCCGCATCGACATGAAGGCGGATCGCAAGCGCGGCACGCTGGATGTGCGCCGCCTGTGGCTGGAGCCTGGCGTGCGCGCCTCAGCAGGGCGGCTTGAAAAGCTCGACGCGGAACTATCGCGGCTTGCGAAGTTTACCGGGGTTGAGAGCGTGAATTATCTGGAGGGCTGGCGGGAGGACAAATGAAGGTGTCTTTTCGCGGTGCCTGAATGTAGTGGCGAGCGCCGCCACACTCGACGTCATCCTCGCCCTTGAGGCGAGGATCCACAAGCCGCGGAGACAATGGCTTCCGGGATCATGACTTCACGTGTCCGGAACATCTCAAGCGTGTCACGTCGGGAACTGCGGGATGGATCCTCGGCACAAGGCCGAGGATGACGCCGAACGGGCGAAGAGCGCGCCAAGCCGAAGCGCTCCCGCGAAGCCCCTAAATCACCCGATATCCGTCGCCGAAATCTTGATGCCAAAGCCTTCCAGGCCGACATAATGACGCTCGCGCGTCGTCATCAGCTTGATCGAGCTGATGCCGAGGTCTTTGAGGATCTGTGCGCCGAGACCGATTTCCAGCCATTCGTTTTCGCGGGAGCGGGCCTGCGCATGCGCCTCGTCGGGATCACGCGCCTTGCGACGGCCGGCCACCTGGCCGACGCCGACGGAGCCCTCACGCAGATAGACGATGACGCCGCGGCCTTCCTCGGCAATCTTCTGCATATAGTGCTGCACCGGCTGGCGGTCGCCGAACACGTCGTCGGCGACATTTTCCGGGTGCAGGCGAACGGGAATGTCGACACCGTCTCTGATATCGCCGAAAATCACCGCCATATGCTGCATCCGGTCCCACGGCAGGGAATAGGTTTGCGCCTTGGCCGGTCCGAACGGCGTTTCGATGGTGAAGGAGGATTCCATCTCCACCAGCGTTTCCTTGCGTTGGCGATAGGCGATCAGATCGGCGACGGACACCTGCTTGAGCTGGTGTTTTTCCGCAAAGGCGGTGACCTGCGGTCCGCGCGTCACGGTGCCGTCATCATTGACGAGTTCGCAGATGACACCGATGGGCGGCAGGCCCGCAAGCTTGCAGAGATCGACCGCCGCTTCGGTATGGCCGGAGCGCATCAGGACGCCACCTTCACGGGCAATCAGCGGGAAGATGTGGCCGGGCCGGGTAAAATCGGCAGCCCCGACATTGGGATTGGCGAGATTGCGCACGGTTAGCGTCCGGTCATCGGCGGAAATGCCCGTCGTGGTGCCGTGCTTGAAATCGACGCTGACGGTGAAGGCTGTCGTGTGCGCACTGTCATTTTCCGCCACCATGGCGTTGAGGTTCAGCCGCTTGGCTTCTTCGCGCGGCATGGGCGCGCAGACGATGCCGGAGGTGTGGCGCACGATGAAAGCCATCTTTTCCGCCGTGCAATGCACCGCCGAAATGATCAGATCGCCTTCATTCTCGCGGTCGTCATCATCGGTCACGACGACGATTTCGCCTGCCTCGAAAGCACGGATGGCGTCGACAACGCGTTTCTGGTCATAGGCCATGGCGGTCCCCCTTACTTCAGCCGGCCGGTCTGGCCGCGGTCTCGCAGATAATGGTCGGCAACGGTGCAGGCGATCATCGCTTCGCCGATCGGCACGGCGCGGATGCCGACGCAGGGGTCGTGGCGCCCCTTGGTGCGCACATCCACATTATTACCGTCGGTATCGATGGACAGGCGCTCCGTCAGAATGGAGGAGGTGGGCTTGATGGCGAAGCGCGCGATGACAGGTTCACCGGTCGCGATGCCGCCCAGAATGCCGCCGGCATGGTTGGAGAGGAAGATCGGCTTGCCGTCATTGCCCATGCGCATCTCATCGGCATTTTCCTCGCCGGAAAGCTCGGCGGAGGCGAAACCTTCGCCGATCTCCACACCCTTGACGGCGTTGATCGACATCAGGTTTGAGGCGATATCCTGGTCGAGCTTGGCATAAATGGGGGCGCCAATACCGGCCGGAACGCCCTCCGCCACCACTTCGATAACGGCGCCGATGGAGGAGCCGGCCTTGCGGATACCGTCAAGATATTCTTCCCACACCGGCACCATGGCCGCATCCGGGCAGAAGAACGGGTTCTGGTCGACCTGATCCCAATCCCAGTTGTCGCGGTTGATCTTGTGCTTGCCGATCTGCACCAGCGCGCCGCGTACATTGAGGCTCGGCACCACCTTGCGGGCGATTGCGCCGGCGGCGACACGCGCTGCCGTCTCGCGTGCCGAGGAACGCCCGCCGCCGCGATAGTCGCGAATGCCGTATTTCAGGTCATAGGTGAAGTCGGCATGGCCGGGGCGGAAACGTTTGGCGATCTCGCCGTAATCCTTGGAACGCTGGTCGGTATTCTCGATCAGCATGGAGATCGGCGTGCCGGTGGTTATCATCGTCTCGCCGTCCTCATCCAGCATCACGCCGGAGAGAACTTTTACGATGTCATCTTCACGGCGCTGGGTGACGAAGCGGCTCTGGCCGGGCTTGCGCTTGTCCATCCAGTGCTGCACCTCGGCCAGCGTGAAGCGAATGCCGGGCGGGCAACCGTCCACCACGCAGCCCAAAGCGGGCCCATGGCTTTCTCCCCAGGTGGTAACGCGAAAAAGATGACCGAAGCTGTTATGCGACATATTTCTCTAGACCGGAAAACAGGGCACGCCTGCGGACAGGGGCCGTTTAAAACAAGCGGACTTGTCATAGTAGAAAATCGGACCAAGGCAAAAGCCTTTCTTTCATCGCAAGTCCGATAAGAAGGTGACGCACCGTTCACGACGCGGAGCACACCGGAAAACGACAGGCTTCGCCATCGGAGCCGACCCGGGCGGGGGAAATGATTCGGCGGCAATGGCCAGGTTTTTTCCAGATGACAGAAGTGTAAAAACGCCGTCGTTTTCCACGCTAATCCGGAGTTTTCCAATATTGCCGGGAAATGCGGTGTAAAAATCACTAACGGCTTGAACGGGATCCCAAATCCGTTCATCAATTGGGCTGAAAATGTCATGGTTGCGGGCAATTTCCGCCACATTCGAAAGGCAATTCTTCATGCATGTAAGGTTTTCACGCAAATCCACGAAAGCTAGATCGATGCGTATGATGATTGCCGCCCTTCTGGCCGCCACCAACCTCCTGATGCCCATCAACAGCTTCGCGCAGAGCGTCGACGTGGAAGGCACGATCAGCAAGATCGATGCCAATGGGCTGAGCATTACGCTCAACGACGGCAAGACCTATCGCGTGCCGGAAGAGTTCAATTTCGAAGGCCTGAAAGCAGGCGTGAAGGTCGTGGTTTTCTACACGGAAGTGGATGGGAAACGCGTGGTCGACGATCTTCAGGTCGTGCAGTAAGGCTGCGGTTGCAGCGTTGCCTGTGACGGGGCGAACCTCTGTAAACTTGTTCGGGAAGCACCAACATTTCCGTCATGCCGGACTTGATCCGGCATCCAGCCGACGCGTGTCTGCGCGGCGGGATGAATCTTTTCAGCCCAAGGACTTGGGCTGGCTGGATTTCGGCTCAAGGCCGGAATGACGGGAGAGGGGGTGACCCATGCCCCTCACGAAATCCACTCCGCGCTGTTCCTGTTGATCTCGACCTTCAAAATCTGGTCCTGCGGAATCTGCGTTCGCGACGCCTCATCCTTGTCCATGCCTGATACCAGCCGGAAGATCGAGCGGATCACGCCGCCGTGGCAGACGCAGATCGTTGGAACCTCAACGGAGGAAAGCCATGCGCCGATGCGCCAGGAGAGGATTTCGTAACTTTCGGCATCCTGGCCGGGGGGAATGAAATCCCACTTGTTGGCCTTGCGCGCCTTCACCCGGTCCGGGAATTCTTTTTTCAGCTCCGGCAGGGTCTGGCCCTCCCAGTCGCCGAAGGAAACTTCGATCAGGCGATCGTCGGTGCGATAGGCGAGCGGATCGAGGCCCATCGCCGCGCGCATCAGTTCCATGGTTTCGCGTGTGCGCCCGAGCGGGCTTGCCACATAATCGAAGTCCGTGGCCTGTTCTCCCAGCAGATGCGCAAGGAGTTTGCCGTTACCGACCGCCTGCTGGCGGCCGAAATCGTTGAGCGGAATGTCTTTCTGGCCCTGAAGCCGGCGTATCGCATTCCAGTCCGTTTGTCCGTGCCGGATCACATAGACGAGCAAGGCGATACCCCGTTTTCAAACTTCGCAGGCTTAGTCCTTCACCACCGAAATGTCAGGCGCATCCACGGCCTTCATGCCGATGGTGTGGTAACCGGAATCGACATGGTGGATTTCGCCGGTCACGCCGGTGGAAAGGTCGGACAGCAGGTAAAGCGCCGACTTGCCGACTTCCTCGATGGAAACGGTGCGCTTCAGCGGCGCATTATATTCGTTCCACTTCAGAATATAACGGAAGTCGCCGATGCCGGAAGCCGCAAGCGTCTTGATCGGGCCGGCGGAAACGGCGTTGACGCGGATGCCGCGGTTACCGAGGTCGACGGCGAGATAACGCACGCTGGCCTCGAGAGCAGCCTTGGCCACGCCCATCACGTTGTAGTTCGGCATGACCTTCTCGGCGCCGTAATAGGTCAGCGTGATGATCGAGCCGCCGTCATTCATGATCGGTTCCGCGCGCTTGGCCACAGCCGCCAGCGAGAAGACGGAAATGTCCATGGTGCGGTTGAAGTTGTCGCGGCTGGTGTCGAGGTAACGGCCGGTCAGCTCATCCTTGTCGGAAAAGGCGATGGCGTGCACGACGAAGTCGATCTTGCCCCAGTGCTTTTCCAGCCCGGCAAAAACCGCATCGATCGTCTCGAGATCGGTCACGTCACAGTGCCCGGCCATGAAGGCGCCAAGTTCCTGCGCCAGCGGCTCGACGCGCTTCTTCAATGCGTCGCCCTGCCAGGTGAGTGCGATTTCCGCGCCTGCGTCTGCGCAAGCCTTGGCAATGCCCCAAGCGATGGAACGATTATTGGCGACACCCATGATGAGGCCGCGTTTGCCAGCCATAAGACCGGATGCCTGAGCCATTTTGTGCTCCCTAATACTTTTGATCGGTCCTGCCTATGGCATAGGCTGCAATCCTGTTCAAGATTGCCAAAGATCATCAACTGTTAGGGAGCGTAACAAAGGGTGCGTTGTCCCGGCTATTCGCAAAACTTTCACAAATAAAGGCCTTCGCGCATGTGCCGCATCAGGTCGGTCACTTTCTCATCCGGCTTTTCGAGCAGGACGATGCGCAATTCGATGACGAGATCGCCCTGTCCACCCTTGCCGTCGGCAAGGCCCTTGCCGGCGAGGCGCAGCACGCGGTCCGAACCGGACCAGGCAGGAATGGTGATGTTTTCCTCGCCGAGCGGAGTCGCGACTTTCGTTTCACAACCCAGAACCGCGTCGCTGAGCGATATCGGCAGCGTTGTGTGAATATCGAAACCACGAAGGGAAAACGCGTCCTCACGTGCGGTCAGCAATGTCACGGCAAGGTCGCCGCGGGCCATGTTGGGAAGCTTCAGCCCCTGTCCCTTCAGCCGCACCACATGCCCGTCCGTCATGCCGGCTTCGAGCTGGAAGCGAACGTCGCGTTCGTCGGCAAGCGGCACGGTAATCCACTTGTGCTCCAGCAGATCGGCGACCGTGACGGTGGCTTCCGCGGTAATATCAGGCGCCTTTTCGGGGGCCGGCTGCGGGGTGCGGAACCGGCGCACGAGAGCATTGAAGAGATTGACGGCAAGTGAGGCGGGCGCGGTCCGGTCATCGCCAGCGCCGGGCGTGGTCTCGCCGGCCGCAGGCATATCGCCTTTTGCGGCGCTCGCGGCAGCCTTTGCCGCTTCCGCAGCCTGCTGCACCTTGGGATCGTTCTGCGCCTCGGCGCCAAAAATCCGCTCGACGATGTCTTCGGCGGTTTCCGCCTTGCCGTCGGTTTTCTGGCCGGTCTGCGCCCGGTTGCGGGCATCGGCGCGGGCCAGTTCTTCCATCAGCTTTTCGGCCGCCTTGGCGCGCTCTGCGGCCTCGCGCGCGGCTTCCCGCTGCTGCATGATGGTTTCGCCGCGCTGCTTCTTTTCGGCGGCCCTGCGGGCCTGATCGTAGAGATCGCGCTTTTTGGGATCTTTGAGGAGATCATAGGCCTGGCCGATCTCGGCGAATCGCGCCGAGGCATCGGGATCGTCGCGATTGGCGTCCGGATGGACGGTTTTCGCCTTCGTGCGCCAGGCGGCCTTGATTTCCTCGTGGCGGGCGTCACGTTTTACGCCGAGGATCGAATATGGATCGCGCATGCGAAACACCAGTTACGTTGGCTCAGGCGCTGCCGCCCTTCATGGCGCAATCCTGAAACTAACCCCTCCGAAAAGGGCTGCCCGCGATCATTCGCCTGCACGCCCTCGGTTTAATCAACGTCGACTGTTGCAATAAGTTGCTAATCACTCCTTTACGGAGGAAGCGCGCCGCACGCAGGCCGGCTCTATTCCCTGTGGAAGGGTAAACAGATTATTTCTGTTCGAAGCGGGTCAGCAGCCATTCGCCGGTTTCCGACAGGCAGGCCTGTCCGGCATAGCTCGAAACACCCTCGAAGGAGTGACGCGTCGTTTTGAAAGCGCGGCAGACGAAACCGCTCGATTTGTCTTCGTGAATGGCGGTGACGACGCCGGCGCTGCCGGTGGCCGCATTGGCCCAGGGCAGCGGCTGGTCGGCGAGCTTGGCGAGATCGGCCGAGGTTACCGCATTGCGGATCGTCGCATCGTCCGTCTGGGGCGCATTGTTGGGCTGGTTGGGAACGGAGGCCGTGGAAAGCGAGCGGTCGACCTTGTCGCCGCCGAACAGATCGAGGCTGACGCAGCCGCTCAGCACCACGAGCATTGACACGACAGCGGAAACTTCCGCTACCGACGAAAGGAGGCCCTTTGTTCGACTGTTCGACTTTGCTATGACGGTCACCATCTTTCACCAGAGATCATCTCTGGGGTCCAAATCAGCTCGGGAGCATTTTAGTCAATATGTCGGAAACGGGGTTAACATCCAGTGACTTCACGGAAGAAAATGAACCGTTCACGCTTTTTGCCGAATGGCTGAAGGACGCAACGGCTTCCGAAATCAACGATCCGAACGCGGTTGCGCTTGCCACCGTGGACGAAAATGGCCTGCCGAATGTGCGCATGGTGCTGCTGAAAGGCGTCGACGATCGCGGCTTTGTTTTCTACACGAATTTTGAAAGCCAGAAGGGACAGGAGATCCTTGGCCAGAAAAAAGCGGCCATGTGTTTCCACTGGAAAAGTCTCCGCCGGCAGGTGCGCCTGCGCGGCGAGGTGGAGATCGTGAGCGACGAGGAAGCGGATGCCTATTACGCCTCGCGCCCGCGCGGCAGCCGCATCGGCGCCTGGGCTTCCAAGCAGTCTCGGCCGCTGGAGGGCCGTTTCGCGCTGGAGAAGGCGGTCGCCGAATATACCGCCAGATATGCCATCGGCGAGATTCCGCGCCCGTCCCATTGGTCCGGTTTCCGCATTCGTCCGCTCAGCATCGAATTCTGGCACGACCGCAAGTTCCGCCTGCACGACCGCATCGAATTCCGTCGCGAGACGCCTGACGGTGCATGGTCCAAGGTCCGCATGTATCCGTAATCGCCCTCGGGCAGGCCATCGCGGCCTGCCTATTTCAGCAGCGAATCAAACAGCGGCAGGCCGATGATCGCGGAAATGGCGATCAGCCCATAGCAGATGCGCCGGAACGACGCTTCGTCCGCAAGCCCGTGCAGTCGCGCGCCGGCATAAAGACCCGCGCCGTAAAAAGGCAATGCCAGCAGGAAAAACACGAAGACTTCAACGGTAAACAGGCCACTGACAAAATAGCTGGCGATGGAAAATACCGTCGAAACCGCGAAATAAAGAATGACATTGGCGCGCACGAAAGCGCCTTTCAGCGCTCCGCCCAGCCAATAGGCGACGACGGGCGGACCGCCCAGTTGCGCAGCGCCCGAAAACAGCCCGGCCAGAAGTCCGGTAAAGAGGGTGAGCGGCGTTTTCGGCCGGCCGCTGTAACGCCAGCCGGACACCAGAAATAAGAGCAGCACCACGACCACGCCGGAGATGAGCCAGCGCAGGGTCAATGGATCCCCCTTTGAAAGCAGCAGGGTGCCGACCGGTATGCCGACAAAGGCGCCTGCCGCCATGATGAAGACCTCGCGCCGGTCCGCCATGCGAAAGGCGGGCGGTATCATGCCGAGCGTCAGGACGCCGTCCACCACCAGCAGTACCGCCGAGGCGACGCGCGGCCCGACGATGGCGCTGGCAAGCGGGATGAAAATCAGCGCTGCGCCGAAGCCGGAAAAGCCGCGGGCGAGACCGGCGAGAAACGCCGCACCCGCAAACATCGCCAGCAGCGTCGGACTATGGGCGGTGATGAGGGATGAGAAAAAATCGAGGTGGGACATGGGCGATGGCACGGTTGTTCGAATATCTTTTTTCTATCTCGCTTGCATGCACAGGTCGCGGAAATTTCCGTTCATGGCTGCATGACGCCCTGACGGGTCGACGCCGTCAAAGAATCGTGATTAGAGTTATAGCGCATGAACAAAGGATGAACAAATGTTTGCTGACATGATGCCTCGGTTTGAAGAGGCCTCGCAAAAATATGCCGCTGAAAACGGAATATTCCGCGACCCGGACTGGTACATGCTGAAGCTTCAGGAAGAGGTTGGCGAGGTCACACAGGCCTGGAACCGGCTGACAGGACGGGGGCGCATTAAGGGCAGGAGCAAAGAGGAGATGAAGCGGGATCTGGCCGACGAAACCGCCGATCTCCTCGGCCATGTGCTGTTGCTGGCCCATTATAACGGTCTCGATATTGAAGGAGCGATCGAGCGTAAGTGGCGTTTCAGGCCAGGGGCCTGACGAACCGCCGAACGGCGGCTTGATCCTTGCGGTATCGCGCCTCTAGTGGGGTGCGACTAGGAGAAGGCGATGATAAAGAACAGGATCGCAAGAGCGGCAGCCACAGGCGTCATCACCAGCCGCTCAGGGCGGCTTTTCGACATTGCGTTCAATCCAACGCTCACCGCGAGATAACAGGCGATGATCCAGATGCCGGGTTCGATCCAGCCGGATGGCAAGACGTCCACATAGCCCGTCTTTTGCAGCGGAAAGGACGCGAAAAAGGCATAAATGAGCGGCGAAGCCGCGCTGGCAATTCTTTGTCGGACAGGCAATACCCGGTGCGTGCCGCCCCAGGCAAGGCGTCCGAAAGGCGCGCCGGCTGCAAGCGCAATCTGGAATACGGACAGAATCAGCAGGATCAGCGTCGCGAGCGACAGGGCAACAGGCGGCATGATCACCCCGGTTATGGATGCGCCGACAAAGGCGCTCGGCCAATAGCGGCGTTTGAGCCGGCATGCGCCTCATCATGACGCCAAATGGCTAAGGACATGTGACGGCTCCGCGCTTTCAGCCCGCTCTTCATCTCGCTCAGGCCCGTGCCTTTTGCAGAAGGCTTGCCACGGCGTGAAGGTCGCTCGAAACGGCTATGCACTTCTCCCGCATTTCCTCGGTCGGCGGCGCGACATCGGGCACCATGATCGTCATCATGCCCGCCGATGTGGCCGAGCGTACGCCTGAATAGGAATCCTCCAGCGCAAGGCAGCGGCCCGGGTCGAGGGAAAGCCGTCGGGCTGCGGTCAGATAGGGCATGGGCGCGGGTTTCGGTTCGCTATAGTCGCCGCGTGCGACGATGGCGTCGAAACGTCTGAGAAGATCGTAAGGGCCGAGATGGCGGGTCACCGAATCGTGCCGCGACGAGGTGGCGATGGCGCGGCGGATATCGAGCCGGTCGAGAAGATCGAGAATTTCGATGACGCCGGGTTTCAGCGCCACGCCATCAGCCATCATCACACCAAGGTGCCGGAGCCAGGCGTCGCGAAAGCTGTCGATCGGAAAATCCGCGCCATAATCGGCAAAGATGGTGCCGGTAATGACATCCCACGGGCTGCCGCAGACCTTCTGGTAGGTCTCGACCTTCATGCCATGGCCGCCTTCATCCGAGGCTGCCAGAAATGAATCGCGATAAAGCCTCTCGCTCTCGATCAGCAATCCGTCCATGTCGAACACCACGGCGTGCGGAAGAAAAGGCAACATGGCTTAACCGAACCGGAAAGGGCGTTCGCCGAGGCTCTCGAAAGGGCGGATCAGGTAACCATCGGGATCGGCGACGATGAATTGCCGGTTGCCCACTTCGACCGTGCCGCGCCTGTACCATTTTTCCTCCAGCGGCATGACGAGGTCGATCGAGGATCGCTCCAGCCGGGAAAGGATGGGTTGCAGGGAGGGAACGGCGAGCTGCAGGTTCATGCCGCGGCCAAGCGGAAATTCAAGCGCGGCATTTTCAGTCACGAATGTCCGGGTTGCGCCGATCTGGTCGATCATCAGCTGGGCATCCCCCAGCGCCAGATAGGTAAAACCCTCTTCGGGGCGCTCATAGACCACATGAAAACCGATCAGGTCGCAATAAAAGGCGCGGCTTTTCTGCCAGTCGCTGACGGCAATTTCAGGAACGAGGGCATTTCGTATGATGGTCATGGTCTCCTTTGCCGCGCAGGCCCGGGATGGGAGGATGGCCTGCGGTAGGGCTGATCTTACCGTCTTCCCGGCTGCACGCCAGAGGAAACGTCATCATGGCAGCCATGTGTGAGGCTGCGGGCTGAGATTGTCGCGGCAGGTTCAGCCTCTGGTGTCCCGCAATTTTCCTCCCGTCATTCCTGTGCCTGTCACAGGAATCCAGTCAGCCCAAGTCCTTGGGCTGAAAAGACCCTCTCGCCGCGCGGATGCGCGTCGACCGGAGTGACGGATGTGGGGATGCACTGCTACATCACTTTGTCTGCGCTACAGATACGCATTGAGCGTCGTTACGGGCAGGTCGTGAGATTTACGCCTTCGTACCGCCGACGGTGATCTGATCCATGCGCAGATGCGGCTGACCGACGCCAACAGGCACCCATTGACCGGCCTTGCCGCAATTGCCGATGCCGGTATCGAGTTTGGAATCATTGCCGATCATCGAGACGCGCTTCATGGCGTCCGGCCCATTGCCGATCAGCATCGCGCCCTTCACCGGCGCGCCGATCCTGCCGTTCTCGATGAGATAGGCCTCGGTGCAGCCGAACACGAATTTGCCTGAGGTAATATCCACCTGGCCGCCGCCGAAGGAGACAGCATAGATGCCCTTCTTGACAGAAGAGATGATTTCTTCCGGCGTTTTGTCGCCTGACAGCATGTAGGTATTGGTCATGCGCGGCATCGGCACATAGGCATACCCCTGCCGGCGGCCGTTGCCGGTGGGCGTCGCACCCATCAGCCGGGCATTCTGCCGATCCTGCATGTAGCCGACCAGCCTGCCGTTCTCGATCAGCACATTATATCCCGATGGCGTGCCTTCGTCATCGATCGTCAACGAGCCGCGGCGGCTGTCGATGGTGCCGTCATCCACCACGGTCACACCGGGGGCGGCGACCATTTCGCCCATCAGGCCGGCAAAGGCGGAGGTCTTCTTGCGGTTGAAGTCGCCCTCGAGGCCATGGCCCACCGCCTCGTGCAGCATCACGCCCGGCCAGCCGGAGCCAAGCACCACATCCATGGTGCCCGCCGGCGCATCGATGGCGGTGAGATTGACGAGCGCCTGACGCAGCGCCTCATCCGCGCCCCGTTGCCAGTTTTCCGTGGTGATGAAATCACCAAAGCCGACGCGGCCGCCAATGCCGTAGGAGCCGCTTTCCTGCCGGTCGCCTTCGCCCGCCACGACGGAGATGTTGATGCGGGTCATCGGCCTGATATCGCTGACGCGATGTCCGTCGGCGCGCAGGATGTCCACCACCTGCCAGCTCGCGGAAATGGTCGCCGTCACCTGCCGGACATTCGGGTCCTTGTCGCGCAGATAGGCGTCGATATCGGTGAGAAGCTTCACCTTCTCCTCGAAGCTCGGGCTGCCGATCGGGTTCTCGTCGCCATAGAGTTTCTTGTTGGTGCGCTGCGGTGCCGCGGCATAAGAACCGGAATACCCTCTGGTAACCGCACCCACCGCATCCGAAGCGCGTTTCAGTGCGCTTTGCGAAAGCTCGCCCGCATGGGCATAACCCACCGTTTCACCGGCAACGGCGCGCAGGCCAAAACCCTGATCGGTGTTGAAGGAGCCGCCCTTCAGCCGGCCATTGTCGAAGGTCAGCGATTCGGCCTGGGCATGTTCGATGAAGAGTTCGCCATCGTCAGCGCCGGCGAGCGCCTCGCCGACGAGCTTGCGCAATTGCGTTTCGTCGCAATCGAAGAGTTTTACAAGATCGTCGGTCATGGGAGGCTCCAGTCATTATCGTTCATGACCGATTTAGGCACTGGAGCCGACGGACGCAAGGCTGTCCCGTAATGTCAGGCTTCAGGGAAGCGCGTCGTAGCCCTCGGCAAAGCCCGAAAGCTCGATCGGAATACCCACGCGATCCTGATCAACGGCTTCGCGCAGCGCAAAAACCGCATTCTTGCCGGCGCGCAGAACCTTCAAGAGCTCGTCGTCAATATCCACTTCCACATAGCAGCCTTCGGAGAAGCAGCGGGTGAAATAGGCGCGGCCGATATTATTATTGTCGATATAAAGCTCCATGCCGTCCTTCAAAAGCACGCCGAGCGGCGCAAGGATGCGCAGGATGCGCGACTTGCGGTCGGCGGTTTTCAGCACCACCACCGAAAGGCCGACTTCCGGCCGGTCATCGGCAATCACGTTCTGCATGAGGGCGCATTGTTCTTCGGATGCACCCGCCGGCTTGTCGCAGATGACAGACCATGCGCCATGCGTCGACTTCGGCGTGCCGGGCGGCTGCTGTTGCGCCAGCGCTGCGGCAGCGGGGGCGATGATGGCAAGACCGGCGGCGGCAAGAAAAGTGCGCGCGAGCGGGGAAAGACGCATGGATACCTCTGGGATTCGAATCAGTGCGGCTATTTTGACGCCATAATCCGGAAAAAAAAGCCTTGGACCTTCAATTCCAGCGGAGTTGGGCGGAAATAGGACCTGACCGCGTGTATGGGCGTCTGATTTGCCCGGCACGTCATTCGTTATCCGGCGGTGGAACCGACTGGAAGTCGGGGCTTTGTCGCATTTGGGCTGTTCGAAATCGCGTTCGGCGGGGCAGCTCAGACACAGGGTGCGGGAAAGTCGCCCGTGGATTGACCAATGGCAAAATTGGGGCATATCCGTGTCCCGACGCATATTGCGGCAGAGGACAAACTGTGGTTTGAAGTTAGTACCATTAGCATGGATTCTGCGTCTGTGATTGATCTAGATCAGACGCGTGAGGGAGAGGGTACCGTGAGGAATAGGATTTACGCAGCACTGGCGGGGATGACCTGTCTGCTCACGGCTGTCGGCGCCCACGCCGATCAGCCGGTGCATTGGCAAATGGGCATGCAGGAGGCCGCCACGCCGATCATGCACGAAATACGCTGGTTTGAACAATATACACTGTGGTTCATTGTTCCTGTTACGCTTTTCGTTCTTGCGCTGCTCATCATCGTTGCCTTGAAATTCCGCGCCGCGAAAAATCCGGTGGCTTCCAAGACCAGCCATAACACGGCGATCGAGGTTGTCTGGACGCTGGCGCCGGTTCTCATTCTCCTGTTCCTCGCTTTCCCATCGTTCAATCTTCTGAACGCGCAGCTGACGCAGCCGGAAAACCCGGACCTGACGCTGAAGGCGACCGCCACGCAATGGCTGTGGAGCTATGAATATGCCGCCGCAGAGGGCGCCGAGCCGCTCTCCTTCGACAGCTATCTGCTGAAAGAGCAGGATCGCGCTGCTGCGGGCAAGGAGGACAAGGCCCGCTATCCGCGTCTTCTTGCGGTAGACAATGAAATGGTCGTTCCTGTCGGCAAGACCGTTCGCCTTCTGGTGACGGCGGCTCCGACGGATGTCATCCACGCCTTCGCCATGCCCGCTTTCGGCGTCAAGATCGACGCCGTTCCGGGCCGCCTCAACGAAACATGGTTCAAGCCGGAGAAGGAAGGCCTCTATTATGGCCAATGTTCCGAGCTTTGCGGCAAGGACCACGCCTTCATGCCGATCGCCATTCGGGTGGTTTCCGAACAGCAGTACAACGCCTGGCACGCCGCCGCCGCTTCAGACCTGAACGGCGCGAACCGGGCGCTGATGGCCTCCGTCGACGGCGCTCCGCGCACCGTTGACGTTGCCGCCAACGAAGCCAACTGAGACCTGGAGTGACGACAATGGCTGGACCTTCCGCACACGACGATCATCACTCGCATGGTCAATCCGCACATGACGATCATTCGCATGATGCGCATCATTCCCATACGCCGGGCTTTTTCGCCCGCTGGTTCCTGTCCACCAACCATAAGGACATCGGCACGCTCTACCTGATCTTCGCCATCATGGCGGGTATCATCGGCGGCGGTCTGTCGGTCGTCATGCGCATGGAGCTGCAGGAGCCGGGCATTCAGATCTTCCACGGTCTGGCCTCCATGGTTTACGGCTTCGAGGGCGACGCTGCCATCGACGGCGGCAAGCACATGTTCAACGTGTTCACGACAGCGCACGCGCTCATCATGATCTTCTTCATGGTCATGCCGGCGATGATCGGCGGTTTCGCCAACTGGATGATCCCGATCATGATCGGCGCTCCTGGCATGGCTTTCCCGCGCCTCAACAATATTTCCTTCTGG
>NZ_PHGS01000004.1:0-132417 GCF_003031125.1 Agrobacterium sp. LAD9
GGATCTTGCGATCTTCTCGCTGCACGTTGCCGGCGCATCCTCGATCCTCGGCGCGATCAACTTCATCACCACCATCCTGAACATGCGCGCTCCGGGCATGACGCTGCACAAGATGCCGCTGTTTGCCTGGTCGGTTCTGGTCACCGCATTCCTGCTGCTGCTTTCCCTGCCGGTTCTGGCGGGTGGCATCACCATGCTTCTGACCGATCGCAACTTCGGCACGGCATTCTTCTCGCCGGAAGGCGGCGGTGATCCGATCCTCTACCAGCACCTGTTCTGGTTCTTCGGTCACCCGGAAGTGTACATCCTGATCCTGCCCGGCTTCGGCATCATCAGCCACATCGTGTCCACCTTCTCCAAGAAGCCGGTCTTCGGTTATCTCGGCATGGCTTACGCCATGGTCGCCATCGGCGCCGTCGGCTTCATCGTCTGGGCCCACCACATGTATACGGTCGGCCTTTCGCTCGAAGCGCAGCGTTACTTCGTTTTCGCCACCATGGTCATCGCGGTGCCGACGGGTATCAAGATCTTCTCGTGGATCGCGACCATGTGGGGCGGTTCGCTGACCTTCTCGACCCCGATGGTCTGGGCGATCGGCTTCATCTTCCTGTTCACCGTCGGTGGCGTCACCGGCGTGCAGCTCGCCAATGCCGGTCTCGACCGTTCGCTGCACGACACCTATTACGTCGTCGCCCACTTCCACTACGTGCTGTCGCTCGGTGCGGTCTTCGCGATTTTCGCCGGCTGGTATTACTGGTTCCCGAAGATCACCGGCTACATGTACAGCGAGTTCATCGGCAAGCTGCATTTCTGGGTCATGTTCGTCGGCGTGAACCTGATCTTCTTCCCGCAGCACTTCCTTGGTCTCGCTGGCATGCCGCGCCGCTACATCGATTATCCCGATGCCTATGCCGGCTGGAACCTGGTGTCTTCTTACGGTTCCTATATCTCGGCCGTTGCCGTGGGTATCTTCCTCTTCGGCGTCTGGGAAGCCTTCGCCAAGAAGCGGATCGCCGGCAACAATCCCTGGGGTGAGGGTGCGACCACGCTCGAATGGCAGCTGTCTTCGCCGCCGCCTTACCACCAGTGGGAACAGCTGCCGCGCATTCGCTGATGCGCGGCCGGAAGGCGCGGGCAGGGCTCGCGAATTCCGGACGCTCAAAAACAAGGGACGGTGCGGCCTTGGCCAGCGCCGTTTCCTTGAGGCGGGAATGCCCGTTACTGCGTGACATTTTGTCCAAGCGAAGCATATCGTCCGACATGATACATGCCCCGGACGTGATAAATGCCAAGTCTGGCCTTTATGAATGAGCAGCGCAGACGAATGGCGGGATGGGCGCGGTCACAGGGCCGGGCAAATGGTATCGGTTCTTCCGGATGCCGCCCATGCCGGAACGTTCGGACCAATGAATTGACGCATCGCGCATGCCGGAAATCACATTCGTTTTTCGGGCCGGTGCAGGGGATGTCGCGACAGGCGGCGCCTGAAGGAAAACAGGACAGGAAATGAGCATTATCGACAATCGCGACATGCTGGGCGTGAAGGGCTCCGAACTTTCGGAAGCCGGCGCGCGCGATTATTTCGAGTTGCTGAAGCCGCGCGTCATGTCGCTCGTCGTCTTCACGGCCTTTGCGGGCCTCGTGCTGGCGCCGGGCGAAATCAACCCGGTGCTCGGCATCATCGCCATTCTCTGCATCGCTGTCGGCGCCGGCGCGTCCGGCGCGCTCAACATGTGGTATGATGCCGATATCGACGCCGTGATGAGCCGCACCGCAAAGCGGCCGATCCCGTCGGGCCGTATCGCGCCGCGCGAGGCCTTGGCCTTCGGTTTGACGCTGTCGGCCTTTTCGGTGGTCATTCTCGGTCTTGCGGTCAACTGGTTCTCGGCCGGCCTGCTTGCCTTCACCATCTTCTTTTACGCCGTCGTCTATACGATGTGGCTGAAGCGCTCGACGCCGCAGAACATCGTCATCGGCGGTGCCGCCGGCGCTTTCCCGCCCATGCTCGGCTGGGCCTGCGTCACCGGCGGCGTTTCGCTTGATAGCATCATCCTGTTCCTCATCATCTTCCTGTGGACACCGGCGCATTTCTGGGCGCTGGCGCTCTTCAAGATGCGTGATTACGGTGCCGTCGGCATTCCGATGATGCCGAATGTGGCGGGCGAACGCTCTACCAAGAACCAGATGATCGTTTATGCGGTGCTGACCGCGGCTGCGGCTGTTGCGCCTTATTTCACGGGTCTGGCGAGCGCCGGTTACGGCATTTTCGCAGCCGTGCTGAGCGCAATCTTCGTCTACTGTTCGTTCGATGTCCGGCGCATGCCTGAGGGCGACGAGAAAATGCTGCCGGCCAAGAAGATGTTCGCCTATTCGGTGCTTTATCTCTTCGCCATCTTCTCCGGCCTTCTGGCCGATCATTTCGCGCCGGCCCTCAAGGCCGTCATGTCGGGAGTCCTGTGATGGAAACGGTGGAACTGAGCGCGGCTCAGAAAAAATCGAGACGCGGGCGCAACATTGCGCTCGGCGTTTTGCTCGCCGGCCTGGTGGTGCTGTTCTACGTCATCACCATCATCAAGATCGGCTCGCACTGACGGGCTGATTGAGGGGAGAGGAGGAGGAGATGGCAAATATGGAAACGCAGACGGCAGCGACCGGCAGGCAGAAGGTGAGCAATCGCTCCATTCTCGTGCTCTGTCTGGTGTTTTTCTGCGCCATGATCGGCATGGCCTATGCCGCCGTACCGCTCTACACCCTGTTCTGCCGCGTCACCGGCTATAACGGCACGACCCAGCGCGTCGAGCAATATTCCGACGTCATTCTCGACAAGACCATCAACGTCACCTTCGACGCGAATACGTCGAACGGCCTCAACTGGGATTTCCAGCCGGTCGACAGGAAGGTCACGCCGAAGATCGGCGAAACGGTGCAGGTGACTTTCAAGGCGACGAACCGTTCACCCGTGGCGACCACGGGCACGGCGGTCTTCAACGTCACGCCGATGGAAGCAGGGGCCTATTTCAACAAGGTGGAATGTTTCTGCTTCACCGAAACGACGCTGCAGCCGGGTGAAACGCTGGAAATGCCGGTGGTATTTTTTGTCGATCCTGACATCGCCACGGCGCGCGAGACCAAGAGCATTCATACTTTAACGCTGTCCTACACGTTTTATCCGGCCAAAACCGAAAAACCGGTTGCGTCATTGCCGGTAAAGAATGAGTCTGGCGAAAGCAAATTGTGAGAGGAGATCTGGCCTTTTGCTTAAGGCCGGATCAGGGAAGAGATACCAGGGGATTGTCGCAATGGCAGATACGCATCAGAAGAACCACGATTACCACATCATCGATCCAAGCCCCTGGCCGCTTCTGGCCTCAATCGGCGCCTTCATCCTGACATTTGGCGGCGTCTGCTACATGCGTTACCTGTCGGGCGGCTCCTTCAAGCTGTTCGGTGCGGAACTCGCCAATCCCTGGCTGTTCTATATCGGTCTCGTTATCGTGCTCTACACCATGTATGCGTGGTGGGCGGATACGATCAAAGAAGCCAATGAGGGCAGCCACACCCGTGTCGTTTCGCTGCACCTGCGTTACGGCATGATCATGTTCATCGCCTCAGAAGTGATGTTCTTCGTCGCGTGGTTCTGGGCCTATTTCGATGCCAGCCTCTTCCCGCACGAGGCCATTCAGGCGTCCCGCCTCGAATATACCGGCGGGCAATGGCCGCCAAAGGGCATCGAGGTCATCGATCCCTGGCATCTGCCGCTCTACAACACCGTCATCCTGCTTCTGTCGGGCACCTGCGTCACCTGGGCCCACCATTCCCTGCTGCACAATGACCGCAAGGGCCTGATCACCGGTCTGGTGCTCACCGTCGCGCTCGGCATCCTGTTCTCCACCGTGCAGGTTTACGAATACATGCACGCGCCGTTCGACTTCAAGAATTCGATCTATGGCGCGACCTTCTTCATGGCCACCGGATTCCACGGTTTCCACGTCTTCGTCGGCACGGTCTTCCTGCTTGTCTGCCTGTTCCGCGCCATTGCCGGCGGTTTCACGCCCAAGCAGCATTTCGGTTTCGAAGCGGCCGCCTGGTACTGGCATTTCGTTGACGTCGTCTGGCTGTTCCTGTTCTTCGCCATCTATATCTGGGGTGGCTGGGGCGCGCCGGTGCACGGCTGATCGCACCGATAATGGAGGGGCGGCAATCGCCGCCCTGATGTCCAGGGCGAGCTTCCCGCACGCCCGGCGCCATTCTCGGGTTCGACCCGAGAATCCAGATTTGTGCTGTGCAAATCCTCGGGTCACGCCCGGGGATGACGGAGGAGGGAGCCTCCGTCGACACTTCACGGGCAGCGGTTGCTGCCCTCGTGCCTGAACCCTCTCCAGAGGGGTGGTTTGCAGGCGGAAGCGGGAGGTCATATGTCAGAACCCGGAAACGGCAATTTCGCGCCGGTAGATCCCATCAAGGTCGGGCTCAAAGGCTGCTGCCCGCGTTGCGGCAACGGCAGGCTGTTTGATGGTTTTCTGACCATAAAGCCCGCCTGCAGCGCCTGCGGGCTGGATTACGGTTTTGCCGATGCGGGCGATGGCCCGGCCGTCTTTGTCATGCTGATCGTCGGTTTTCTGGTCGTCGGGCTGGCGCTCTGGGTCGATCAGCGTTTTGCGCCGCCCGTCTGGGTGCATGTCATGCTGTGGTTGCCGTTTACGGTAATTGTCTCCCTGGTGCTGCTGCGCAAGCTGAAGGGGATCATGATTGCGCTGCAATACAAGAACAATGCAAGCGAAGGCAGGCTTGATCGTGAATGACGTTTCCCACATGAAGGCCGCGGAAAGGCGCGTCTGGTTCGCCGCGCCGCTGGTGCTGCTGGCGCTTGCCATCCTTCTCGGGCTTGGCACCTGGCAGGTGAAGCGACTCTACTGGAAAGAGGCGTTGATGGCCGATATCGAGGAGCGGCGTAGTGCAAATCCGGTGACGCTTGCCGATATCGAGGCGATCGCAAAAAGCGGCGGCGATATCGAATATCGCAGGGTCAGCCTTTCCGGCACCTTCGATCATGCCCATGAGCGACATTTCTTCGCCACCCATCAGGGCCGGACCGGTTATTACATCTATACGCCGCTGACGCTTGCGGACGGCCGCATTCTCTTCGTCAATCGCGGCTTCGTGCCTTTCGAGATGAAAGAGCCCGCCAAACGGCCCGACGGGCAGGTAACCGGCGAGGTGAAAATAACAGGGCTGGCGCGCGCGCCGCTCGTGGCAAAGCCATCATCGCTGCTGCCTGACAATGATATCGCCAAGAATATCTTCTACTGGAAAGATCTGGCGGTCATGGCTTCCAGCGCCGAAATTCCGTCCGAGCGGTTGGTCAATCTCTTCGTGGATGCCGATGCCACGCCCAATCCGGGTGGCTGGCCTGAAGGCGGCGTGACGCTGATAGATTTGCCCAACAATCACCTGCAATATGCGATAACGTGGTATGGCTTGGCGGCGGCCCTTGTCATCGTCGCCGGTTTTGCCTATTTCCGGAACGGCAAGGCGCAGGGTGAATAAAGCGCGCCGCGTCCGGTAGGGCAGTTTATCGGGCAAGACCACGGTGCTGGCCAAGGAGCTGGCCAAGGAGCTGGAATGAACATCGCCGTTTCCAAACCCCCTTTGACGATAAGGCTGTGCGGACCGCGCGGCTTTTGCGCGGGCGTGGACCGGGCGATCCAGATCGTTGTGCTGGCGCTGAAAGCCTATGGCGCGCCTGTCTATGTCCGCCACGAAATCGTTCATAACCGCTATGTGGTGGAGGGGCTGGAAGCCAAGGGTGCGGTCTTCGTCGAGGAGCTGCACGAAATCCCCACCGAGCATCGTGAGCAGCCGGTGGTTTTTTCCGCCCATGGCGTGCCGAAATCAGTACCTGAGGATGCGCAGGCTCGTAACCTGTTTTATCTCGATGCCACTTGCCCGCTGGTCTCCAAGGTCCACAAGCAGGCCATGCGCCACCAGCGGCTTGGCCGCCATGTGGTGCTGATCGGCCATGCCGGCCATCCCGAGGTCATCGGCACCATGGGCCAGCTTCCCGAAGGTACCGTCTCGCTGATCGAGACGGTGGAGGATGCCGGCCGTTACGAACCGCTGGACCGTGAAAATCTCGGCTTCGTCACTCAGACGACATTGTCGGTTGATGACACCGCCGGCGTTATCGCCAGGCTGCAGGAACGTTTCCCGGCCATTCAGGCGCCCGCAGCCGACAGCATCTGTTACGCAACCACCAATCGTCAGGATGCGGTGAAGCAGGCAGCCCCCGGCTGTGACCTGTTCATCGTTGTCGGTGCGCCCAATTCCTCCAATTCCAAGCGGCTGGTGGAAGTGGCGCTGCGCGCCGGCGCCAAGCGCTCCGTGCTGGTGCAGCGGGCCTCGGAAATCGACTGGGATGAAATCGGCGATATCAGCACCGTCGGCCTCTCGGCCGGTGCTTCCGCACCTGAGGTTATCGTCGACGAGATCAT
This sequence comes from Agrobacterium sp. LAD9, assembly GCF_003031125.1. Classification (NCBI taxonomy): domain Bacteria; kingdom Pseudomonadati; phylum Pseudomonadota; class Alphaproteobacteria; order Hyphomicrobiales; family Rhizobiaceae; genus Agrobacterium; species Agrobacterium sp. LAD9. The sequence goes on from NZ_PHGS01000004.1 coordinate 6,492, forward strand.
CGAGGCCTTCAAGGCGCGTTTCGACACCACGCTCGATCTTGCCGTAACGGTTGAGGAAACGGAACATTTCCTCGTCAATCGCGAGCTGCGCAGCATCGAGCTGACGACGGATGATATGGCCTTCGTCAACGGCAATGCCAGCAATGCGCTGCCGCCGAAAACCGCCGCCGGCATTTAAAGCTGGATGATGCTGCCTGTGAGCGGTTTCCGTCTCACAGGCGTCATCCATCGAGATTTCCACTCCGTCCTTCATCAAGAGATTTGAAATTGGCAGTTTATACTGATATCACCGAAGATGATCTGAGGAATTTCCTCACGCAGTACGACGTCGGCAGCCTCACCTCTTACAAGGGCATTGCCGAGGGCGTCGAAAACTCCAATTTCCTGCTGCATACCACCAAGGACCCGCTGATCCTGACGCTTTATGAAAAGCGCGTGGAGAAAAACGATCTGCCCTTCTTCCTCGGCCTCATGCAGCATCTGGCAGCCAAGGGCCTGTCCTGCCCCTTGCCGCTGCCGCGCAAGGATGGCGAATTGCTGGGAGAACTGTCTGGCCGGCCGGCGGCGCTGATTTCCTTCCTCGAAGGCATGTGGCTGAGAAAGCCGGAGGCGAAACATTGCCGGGAAGTCGGCAAGGCGCTCGCCGCCATGCATCTGGCCGGTGAAGGCTTCGAGATCAAGCGGCCGAATGCGCTCTCCGTCGAAGGCTGGAAGGTGCTTTGGGACAAGTCCGAAGCGCGCGCTGATGAGGTGGAGAAGGGCCTGAAAGACGAGATTCGCCCTGAGATCGATTATCTCGCCGCCCATTGGCCGAAAGATCTGCCGGCCGGCGTCATCCATGCCGATCTGTTTCAGGACAATGTGTTTTTCCTCGGCGACGAACTTTCCGGCCTGATCGACTTTTATTTCGCCTGCAATGACCTGCTCGCTTATGACGTGTCGATCTGCCTCAATGCCTGGTGCTTCGAAAAGGACGGCGCTTACAACGTCACCAAGGGCAAGGCGCTGCTGGAAGGCTACCAGTCGGTGCGTCCGCTGAGCGAAGCGGAGCTGGAAGCGCTGCCGCTTCTGGCGCGCGGTTCGGCGCTGCGTTTCTTCCTGACGCGCCTTTACGACTGGCTGACGACGCCCGAGGGCGCGCTGGTGGTGAAGAAGGACCCGCTGGAATATCTGCGCAAACTGCGGTTCCACCGTTCCATCGCCAATGTCGCCGAATACGGGCTGGCTGGCGAATGAAACATGTCGATATTTTCACCGATGGCGCCTGCTCCGGCAATCCCGGTCCGGGCGGCTGGGGCGCAGTGCTGCGCTATGGCGAGGTGGAGAAGGAACTCTCCGGCGGCGAGGCCGAGACCACCAATAACCGCATGGAATTGATGGGGGCGATTTCGGCGCTCAATGCGCTGAAGAGCCCCTGCGAGGTCGATCTTTATACCGACAGCGCCTATGTCAAGGACGGCATCACCAAGTGGATTTTCGGCTGGAAAAAGAAGGGCTGGAAGACGGCCGATAACAAGCCAGTCAAGAATGTCGAGCTGTGGCAGGCGCTGGAAGCGGCGCAGGAACGCCACAAGGTCACCCTGCACTGGGTCAAGGGCCATGCCGGTCATCCTGAAAACGAGCGCGCCGACGAACTGGCGCGAAAGGGCATGGAGCCCTTCAAACGGCGGTAATGGAAGCCTGCTCTATCTTGGGTCGGCGAAAATAGAGCCGACTTGATCTCGGGCCCCATTATCCGGGGTTGTGAAAACCGAAACCCGACCTATCTTGTCGTCAAGGGGGTGCTCCAGTGGCGCCCAACGGAGGAGAGAAATCCGGATGATCCTGCATTGTGTATTTTTACGCTTCAAGGCCGCAACGGCGTCTTCTGAAAAACAGGCAATATTCGAGGCGATCGCTGCCCTGAAGGATGTCATCCCCGGCATCATTGATGTGAAATACGGCCAGAATGTCTCGCCTGAGGGGCTGAATGGCGGTTTTGTCGACGGTTTCATCGTGACGCTGGAAAGCCCCGAAGCCCGCGACGACTATCTCGCCCATCCGCAGCACATGGAAGTGGGGGAGCGTCTCGTGTCGCTCACCGATGGCGGTCTCGCCGGGCTTCTGGTGTTCGATATGAATGTTTGAGAGGGCGGCGGAGCCGCCCTTTATTCTTCAATGCGAATGCCTGTCGTGAGATCGTATCACTAAGTGTGCCGTCACCCCGGACTTGATCCGGGGTCCAGTGCGATCAAGTCCTTGATCGCGAAAGACTCCTCTCACGGCGCAGACGCGCCGTGGCCGGATGCCGGATCAAGTCCGGCATGACGGAAAGTTGGAGCCTTTACATTTACAAGGAGAGACCAAGCTCGCCCTCAAAGCTGCTCGATCATCGCCGCAGCGGCAGAGACCGTTGCCTGACCGGGGTTCTCTTCAACGTTGAGCGACTTCACCACGCCGTCTTCCACCAGCATCGAATAACGCTTGGAGCGCACGCCAAGGCCGCCGCCGGACAGATCGGCATCGAGGCCGAGCGCCTTGGTGAAGGACGCATCCCAGTCGGCGAGGAAATGAATCTTGCCCTGACCGCCTGACGATTGCGCCCATGCGCCCATGACGTGCCAGTCATTGACGGCGACGACGGCGATATCGTCCACGCCCTTGGAAAGAATGGCGTCACGGTTTTCGAGATAACCCGGCAGGTGGTTCAGCGAGCAGGTGGGGGTGAAAGCGCCGGGAACGGCAAAGAGAACCACCTTCTTGCCGCCGAAAAGTGCGTCCGTGGTGGTTTCCACCGGGCCGTCGGCCGTCTTTTCCTTGAAGGTTGCGGAAGGCAGTTTTTCGCCGATCTTGATGGTCATGTCCGTGCTCCTGTAGTCGTTCGGTTCGCGCGACTATAGAGCACGGAAATGAAAGCTGTCATGCGGTTTTCGAGATAAATTCCGCCGCAAAACGCCGCTCACGGCTTCGGGAAATTCAGCATGGTCTCCATGGCCCGGTCGCCTGACTTGACCAGAATGGGCCAGCTGTTGCCCTGCACCTGATAGGTTTTCGGCAGGCCCTTGATGTTCATGTAGAAGGAGAGCTTGCGCTTGTCGCGCACCAGGTTCTGCGGCTCGTAATAGGCAAAACCGGAGGGACCCGCGATGAATATTTCGGTCTCCTTGGGTGCGTTTTCCGGAAGCTGCAGCTGCACGCCGAGCATGGTCTTGTCAGGCGTGATGTGGAAATCGATCACCTTGAAATCGTCGGAGGCCGCCTCGGGCAGCGTTTCGCGCGCCTCTTCGAGAAGACGGCGTTCCTCGCTGTCATCATCACCCGCATTGCCGCGGTCGATGGAAAACTTCGCTTCGAAGGGAATGCAGATATTCTGGCACACGCCGATAAAGGCGGTGAGGTCTATCTTCCCGCTTGCTGCCGGGTCGGCGGCTTTCAGCTGAAACGGAAGGCTGACGGCGTGGTCATAGCCGATATCGGTGATGTCGCCGTTTTCGATCAGCTTCGGAACCGGATAGGCCATGGTGGTAAGCGCCACGCCGCTTGCCGGATCGGGCGTTATCTGCGGCGGTATGCCTGCTTCGCCCGGTTCGCGCCAATAGGTGATCCAGCCGTCCTTCGGCTCGATCTGCAACACGCCGCGCACCACGCCGTCCGCATCCATGGCAAGGCTTGCCACGCGCATCAGGCCGCCCTCGCTTCTGGCCCAGTCGGTAATTTCGGCCTGGGCGGCTTGCATGCCGCCGAGGAGGGCGGCAAATGCGGCCGCGAGACGAAGATGTGAAAATCGAAAGAATATCCTGACGCTCATGCTTCCCGTCTAACCCAACATCGCCCGACGGACCAGTTACGAATTCGTGCGGTTCATCATTTTCGGTTGATTGATCGGGCGCGATGCCGCATCCTGTCCTCTGTCGAAGTGCGAACGCCGTTTTCCGTTGAGCGACGGAATTCGGTCTGCTGGAGGCGCCGGTGAGCTTTTCAACCCTGATGGACAAACGCGAACGTGGCTTTCTCGATGGCCAGTTCCTCATCGCGATGCCGGGGCTGGACGACGGCAATTTTGCCCGTGCGGTGATCTATATCTGCGCCCATTCGGATGCCGGGGCCATGGGCTTCATCATCAACCGGCCGCAGCAGATCACGTTTACGGATATTCTGCTGCATCTGAAGCTGGTGGACAGCAACGACGCCATCATGCTGCCCAACCGGACCCGCGAATTTCCGATCCAGTGCGGCGGCCCGGTGGAATCCGGCCGCGGTTTCGTGCTGCATTCGGATGACTATTTAAGCGAATCCAGCATTCCGGTCAGCGATGACATTTCGCTCACTGCAACGCTCGATATCGTCCGCGCCATTTCCAACGGCCGCGGCCCGCAAAGGGCGACCATGATGCTCGGTTATGCCGGCTGGGGTCCGGGCCAGCTGGAAAACGAGATCGCCAATAATGGCTGGCTGAATTGCCCCGCTGCAGAAGAGCTGATCTTCGACCGTGGGCTGGACAATAAATACGAGCGGGCGCTGGCCCTGATGGGCGTCGATGCGCGCATGCTCTCCACGGATGCCGGGCACGCCTGATCTCAACACAATTCCTGCCCCTTTCGGCTGGAACCAAATCCTGACCCCTGACGTTACCTACCCGGAAAGCCGGACAGACAGTACGGCTCAACTAGGGAGCAGTAATATGGGTAGCACATCTGACAAGATCGCCGGTAAAGCCAACGAAGTTGCTGGCAAGGTGAAGAAGAACGTCGGCGAAGCGACGGGCAATAATGAATTGCGCGCCAAGGGTGCGGCCCAGGAAACCAAGGGCAAGGTTCAGACCTCCGTCGGCAAGGCGAAGGATGCCGTCAAGGGCGCTGTAGACCGCATGTAATCCTGCATGAAACATTGCGCCTCTTCCACGATACGGCGCATGGAGCGCATGTGTTATCGCACATGCGCTCTTGTCATGTGAGGGCCATGACGACCCGGCTGTTACGCCTGCGCCTTCACATTTTATCTCTGCTTTTCTTTCACCCGTCCCATCGCAAGGGTTTCATCCATGAAGCTTTTTTCCTGCGCATCCTGCGGCCAGCCTGTCCATTTCGACAATCGCTTCTGCGTCTCCTGCGGCCATCGCCTGGCTTTCGTGCCGGAACGGCTTTCCATGGAAGCGCTGGCGCCTGCGGGTGAACCGAACTGGCAGATCGTGGCCGAGCCGGAAAAGCAGGTGCGGTTTTGCGCCAATGAGGTGAATGATATCTGCAACTGGTCTGTGCCGGCGGAAAGCGCCAATGCCTTTTGCCCGGCCTGCAGCCACAATCGCCTGGTGCCTGATATGGCGACAGAGCAGGGGATTGAACAATGGCACCGCATCAGCCAGGCGCAGCGGCATCTGTTTTATTCGATCCTGCGGCTTGGCCTGCCGCATCCCAATCGTGACGCTGACCCCGCCGGCGGTCTTGTCTTCGACTTTCTGGTGGATGAGGTGGCCCCTGACGGTTCCATCATCCCCGCGATGACAGGTCACGATGAGGGCCTGATCGCCATCCGCGCGGCCGAGGCCGACGATGCGACTCGCGAACAGGTGCGCGCCAATATGAATGAGCCATACCGCACCATGCTTGGCCATTTCCGCCACGAGGTCGGGCACTTCATCTGGAACAAGCTGGTGCGGGACGAGAACCGGCTGGAGGCCTGCCGCGCCGTCTTCGGTGACGAGCGCGGGGATTATGGCACCGCCCTGCAACGCAATTACGATGGCGGGCCGCGCCCCGACTGGCAGGAAAATTTCATCAGCTCCTATGCCTCGGTCCACCCCTGGGAGGATTTCGCCGAATGCTTCGCCCATTATCTGCATATCGTCGATACACTGGAGACGGCCCGTGCCTTCGGCGTGGCGATCGATCCTGACGGGCATGAGGAAATGGCGGCGGAGGTGACGTTCGATCCCTACAAGGCCCGCAGCGCCGCGCAGCTGGTGAAAGCCTGGATACCGCTCAGCGTCGCCATCAATTCCATCCAGCGCAGCATGGGGGAGGCGGACCTTTATCCCTTCGTGCTGACGCCGCCGGTGGTGGCGAAGATGGAGTTCATTCACGACCTCCTACATGGGAGGGTGGCCGCGGATGCGCCAACGCCGGTGCAGCAGGGTGCGATGGTTCAGTGAATGCTCGACAAGTGAGGAGTAACAGTCAGAAAACGCGCCGTTTCCTCCTCCCGTCATGCCGACTTGATCCGGTATCCAGTCAGCCCAAGTCCTTGGGCTGAAAGGGTCTTTCCGCCACACAGACGCGTGCCGGCTGGATTCCGGCTCAAGGCCGGAATGACGGAAGTGGTAGGGCGATGTCTCCATTCCCTACGCTCCAATATCCCTTACGAAGCCCGCTTCGTCGGCTGGAACCGCTCCCGCAGAAGCTTCAGCGCCGCATCGCCGGAGACCGGTGTGCCGAACAGGAAGCTCTGGCCGAAATGGCAGTTCATGCGGGCCAGTTCGGCCGCATCTTCAGGCGTTTCGATGCCTTCCGCCACCACCTGCATGTCGAGTGCGCGCGCCATGGCGATGACGGAGCGCAGCAGAACGTTGCGCTTGTCGCTGGTATTGGCCACCAGCGCCTTGTCGAGCTTGATCGTGTCGAAGGGGAAGCGGGTGAGATAGGCGAGGGACGAATAGCCGGTGCCGAAATCATCCATGGCGAGGCTGAGGCCGGTTTCCTTGAGCTTGGAAAGCACCAGCCGCGCCTGTTCCGGGTTTTCCATGACGACCGATTCCGTCAGCTCCAGCTTCAGCTGCTGCGGATTGCAGCGCGTGCGGGTCAGCATGCCGCGCACGTCGTTGTACAATTCGTTGTTCAGCAATTGCGCGCTGGAAATATTGACGGAGATGAAGATCGGCATCTTCTCGATGGCGTGCTGCCAGTCCATCAGATCGGTCGCAGCCCGTTCCAGGGCGAACATGCCGAGAGGCTCGATCAGGCCGGAGGCCTCCGCAATCGGAATGAATTCGCTCGGAGGGATATTGCCGCGCTTGGGGTGCTCCCATCGCATCAGCGCCTCAAAACCGGCCAGCTCGCCATCGTCAAGCTTGACGATCGGCTGGTAGGCCAGCGACAGCTCCTTGCGCTCGATGGCGCGGCGAAGATCGCTTTCCATCTGCAGGCGGTCGGTGCCCGAGGTGCGGAAGGCGGGGCGGAACGGCTCGACGCGGTTGCCGCCAGCCCGCTTGGCGCGATACATGGCGAGTTCCGCATCGCTGAGCAGTCCGGCCGCACTTTCCTGCTGGTCGATCCACGAAACGAGGCCGATCGAGGCGGTGAGGATGATTTCGCGATTGGCGAAATTGATCGGCACCATGATCGCCTTGTTCACCGCATCGGCGAAATCTGCCACACGTTGCGGATCGCGCTCGGAGGTGAGGATCAGGCCGAATTCATCACCACCGAGACGCGCCAGGGTATCCTGCGGTTTCAAGAGGCGGCGCAGACGCCGTGTCAGTGCGATGAGGATATTATCACCCGCGGCAATGCCGAGCGTATCGTTGACCAGCTTGTAACGGTCGATATCGATCGCCATCACGGTCGGGCGCACGCCCTCGCTGTCGGGCGACAGGTTGAGGATCGATTGCAGGCGGTCGAGGAAAACCTGCCGGTTCGGAAGCCCGGTCAGATTGTCGTTCATCGCATCCTGCAGCAACCGTTCCACCGAATTCTTCTGCTCGGTAATATCGGTGATGGTGCCGACGCAGCGGATGATTTCGCCGTTGGAGCCGAGAACCGGACGGGCGCGAATTTGCAGCCAGTGGAAATGCCCGTCTTCGGCGCGAATGCGGAATTCGTGGTTGAGGCGGCCCTTGCGATGGTCGAGCAGCACGTCGAGCGTCGCCTTGAACCGGTCGCGATCGTCAGGATGCAGGCGCGGCAGCCAGTTGCGCGCAGCGCCATGCATGGCGCCGGGTTCCAGCCCCAGCCGGTTGGAAATATCGGGCGTGGTGACGATGCGGTCGCGCGTTACATCCCAATCCCAGACCGTGTCACCGCTGCCCGTCAGCGCCAGCGATTGACGCTCGAGGTCGGAGAACAGGCCCTGCTGATAGGCGCTGCCGGCGAAGGCGTGCTGGATGACGGTAAAGCCGATCAGAAGCACGATCAGCACCAGCCCGCCGCCGAGTGCGGGCTGCACGATGTCGTTGTCCAGCTGCCCCGTCACCGTCAGCCAGCTGCCGAACAGCCAGACGAGGATGAGCGCCCAGGAGGGAACGAGCAGGATCGCCCGGTCGTAACGGTTGAAACCGAGATAGATGATGAGCGCGATGCCGGCCGTTGCGGTGAGCGCGAAGGACACGCGCGCGATGCCTGATGCGACCGACGGATCATAGATCGCCACGCCGAACAGCAGCGCCAGACCTACCACCCAGGCAAAGGTCGCATAACCCAGATGCGCATGCCAGCGATTGAGATTGAGATAGGTGAACAGGAAGACCACGAAGCTGGAGGCGAGCGCCACTTCCGCGCCCGCCCTCCATATTCGCTGATCGCTTGAGGTGACGGTTATGAGCTTTTCAAGGAAGCCGAAATCGACGCAGATATAGGCAAGCACCGCCCAGGCGAGTGCGGCCGAGGCCGGCAGGACGGAGGTTCCCTTGACCACGAAGAGAATGGTCAGAAGCACGGCCAGCAGGCCGGCAATGCCGAGCACGATGCCGCGATAGAGCGTAAACGCGTTGATCGTGTCCTTGTAGGCCTCCGGCTCCCACAGATAAAGCTGCGGCAGCTGCGGCGTGGAAAGCTCGGCGACGAAGGTGATGACGGAGCCGGGGTTGAGCGTGATGCGGAAGACGTCGGCATCCGGGCTCGGCTGCCGGTCAAGCGCGAAGCCTTCACTCGGCGTAATCGCCATGATGCGCTGCGAGCCGAGATCGGGCCAGAACAGCTTGGAATTGACGAGGCGGAAATGCGGCGCGACGATCACGCGCTCCAGCTGCTCTTCGGAGACATTGGCGAGCGCAAAGACCGCCCAGTCGCCCTGATGATCGGTGGAACTGGCGCGCACCTCGATACGGCGGCGGATGCCGTCGGGGCCCGGCGCGGTCGAGACCTGAAAGGCTTCGCCCTGATTGGCGTAGATATCGGTGGTGGCCGTCAGGTCGAGCGCCGTGTCGTCACGGGAAATCTTTACCGGCTCAAAAGCAAAGGAATGGGAAGCAAAAAGCAGGAACAGCAGGAAAAACGGCGCAGCCAGCGCGATTGCCGCCAGACGTTTCGCAAGGCACGGCGCAGAGTGATTGTAGGTCATGTATCGTACTTCGTTCCGCCGGAGCTTTGCTTGTCGGCAAGAAGGGAAAACATCATATGATCCCGCCATTGGCCATTGATTTTCAGATATTCCCGCAAGAGACCTTCCCGCTGGAACCCGGCGTTTTCGAGAAGCCGGATGCTTTTGAAGTTTTCCGGAATACAGGCTGCCTCGATACGGTGCAACTGAAGTCCGTTAAAGATGTATGGTATTACCAATTTTAATGCGGCAGACATATGGCCTTGCGCGGCGTGGCGCTCGCCGATCCAGTATCCGATCATGCAGCTTTGCGCCGCACCCCGGCGGATGTATCCGATGGTGATACCGCCCACCAGCAGCGTCTCTTTTTCAAACAGCAGGAAGGAGACGGCGGTGCCGGAGGAAAACTCCTGGCCATTGCGCACCACGCGCATGCGGAAGGCGCCCTCCGTCAGTTCGTCCGGGCGCCAGGTCGGCTCCCAGGGCTGAAGAAACTGTCGGCTTTCCGAACGCAGCACATGCCATTGCTTGAAATCGCCGTAGCGCGGCAGTCTGAGAAGGTGATTGGCGCTGCGCAGTTCGGGCGTGTCGCTATGTCGGGAAAGAAAACGCAGCATTCACGATCCCTGTGCGGCAGACATCGCCATCCGCAAGCGGGATGGCGAAAAAGGTGAGCGGACTTCGCCTTTAAATCCCGCCCTCATATCGGTTTATCCGTTCGCCTTTATCCTTGCGGGCTGCTGCGCGGAAAGCGCGGCAGTGATGTCGGAAAGAGGCGGCAGATGTTCGAGCGGGCCAATCGCAGACAATGTCGGAACTGTATCGAAAAACAGCCGTCCTGCAAGATCGGTCAGGCGCGCGCGGGTGATATCGCCCAGCCGTTCCATCATCTCCTCATTGGGGATGGGCCGGCCGTAAAGCATCATCTGCCGGGCGATCTGTCCGGCGCGGGCGGCCGGGCTTTCCTGGCCCATCAGCAATTGGGCGCGGATCTGCGCGCGAGCACGGTCGATTTCCTCCTGATGGATGACCTGCGAGGACTTGCGCAGCTCCTCGACAATGACGGGCACCAGTTCCGGCAGGTCGTTGCCGCCAGTGGCCGCATGCACGCCGAAGATGCCGGTATCGGAAAAACCCCAGTGAAAGGCGTAGACCGAATAGCACAGGCCGCGATATTCGCGCACTTCCTGGAACAGGCGGGAAGACATGCCGCCGCCCAGGATATTGGCGAGGATCTGCGAGCAATAGAAGTCGCGGGCGTGATAGGCCTTGCCCTCGAAGCCGAGAAGCACCTGCGCGTCCATGAGGTCGCGGGTCTCGCGGATTTCGCCGCCGGTATAGATTGCCTTTTCCATGACCGGTGTTGCCACCGGCAGCTGCGGCAGTGAGGCGAAACGTTCTTCCACCTGCTTCACGAAGCTTTCGTGGTCGACAGCACCGGCCGCCACGACAAAAATGCGATCCGTCGTGTAGTTGCGGGCGAGATAATGCCTGATCTGGCCTGTCGTGAAGGATTGAACGGTTTCCGGCGTGCCGAGGATCGGGCGGCCGATGGTCTGGTCGCGATAGGCGACACCGGAGAAATTGTCGAAGATCACGTCGTCGGGCGTATCGGTGGCTGCACCGATCTCCTGCAGGATGACGTTTTTCTCCCGCTCCAGCTCTTCTTCGTCGAACAGCGATTCCGTCAGGATGTCGGCAAGGATATCGACGGCGAGGGGGACGTGGTCTTTCAGGACGCGGGCGTAGTAGGAGGTTGTTTCCGTCGATGTCGCGGCGTTGACTTCACCGCCGACATTTTCGATCTCTTCGGCGATCTGGCGGGCGGTGCGGCGTGCCGTACCCTTGAAAGCCATATGTTCGAGAAGATGGGCGATGCCGTGTTCGGCAGTCGTCTCGTTGCGGGATCCGGATTTGATCCACACCCCAAGAGCAACGCTTTCGAGATGCGGCATTTTTTCCGTGACAACGGTCAACCCGGACGAAAGCCGGGTCACATTAACTCTCATACTCAACGTCTTTCCGCGTCTCTATTTGCCGGCGCGTGCATGGCTGCCGATGAAGGTTTCCACGGCTTTCAGCTCTGCATCCAGAATGTCGAAACGCTCCTCCCGGTTCATAATGTCAGCTAACCATACTGGAAGCGCAGGCTCGATTGCGCAAGCGGATTTTACAGCGGCCGGGAATTTAGCCGGGTGAGCGGTCGACAGGACAACCATCGGGCTTCCCGCTTTTTCGTGCTTTTCCGCCACGAAAACACCGGTCGCCGTATGCGGATCGATGAGGTAGCCGGTTTTCTCAAGCGTGTCGCGGATCGTTGCCGCCACCTGCTTTTCGGTGGCGCGGCCGGCGCGGAAATCCTTCTTGATGAATTTCAGCGCATGCGGCGGAATTTCAAATGCGCCGGACTGTTTGAGCCCGTCCATCGATGCCTTCACCGCGGCGGAATCACGGCCATAGGCTTCAAACAGCAGCCGCTCGAAATTCGAGGAAATCTGGATGTCCATCGAAGGCGAGGTGGTGGGCTTGACGCCGCGCATCTCGTAACGGCCGGTCTTCAGCGTGCGCGCCAGAATGTCGTTGTCATTGGTGGCGATGACAAGCTTGTCGATCGGCAGACCCATCTTCTTGGCGACGTAACCCGCGAAAATATCACCGAAATTGCCTGTTGGGACGGTGAAGGAAACCTTCCTGTCGGGACCGCCGAGCGAAAGCGACGCGGTGAAGTAATAAACCACCTGCGCCATGATGCGCGCCCAGTTGATGGAATTGACGCCGGAAAGCTTCACGCCGTCACGGAACTTCACGTCGTTGAACATTTCTTTGACCAGCGTCTGGCAATCGTCGAAATTGCCATTGATCGCCAGCGCATGCACGTTGGACGCGGTGGAGGTCGTCATCTGGCGCTGCTGCACCGGGGAGACCTTGCCGTTCGGGAAAAGGATGAAAATGTCGGTGCGCTCACGCCCGGCAAAGGCGTCGATTGCCGCACCGCCCGTGTCGCCGGATGTGGCGCCGACAATGGTGGCGCGCTCGCCGCGTTCGGAAAGCGTGTAATCCATCAGGCGGGCGAGAAGCTGCATCGCCACATCCTTGAAGGCGAGCGTGGTGCCGTGGAAAAGCTCCAGCACGAAGGTGTTCGGGCCGGTCTGCGTCAGCGGCACGACGGCCGGATGGCGGAAGGTCGCATAGGCGTCGTCGATCATCGCCTTGAACTTGTCGGCCGGAATTTCGCCGCCGGTGAAACGGTAGAGAACCTCGAAGGCGACATCCTGATAGGACTTGCCGCGCAGGCTGCGGATTTCCTTCTTCGACATGGAAGGCCATTTGCGCGGAACATAAAGCCCGCCGTCACGGCCAAGACCCGCCAGAAGCGCGTCGCAAAAACCAAGCGAAGGGGCCGCACCCCTGGTCGATACATATTCCACGAGATAGTCCCTTATCCGTTACCGATTGATCGGCATCTTTTCCGCAGCGTCTTACCGGAATGAGGCGGTTGGGCAGCTAATGAAGGGCTTTTTTGAAAATTCAAGCAAAACCGAACATGCCAATCGATTTTTTCCGGCGTCGCTGCTATAGACCATCGCCAACCTGCGTGAAAGGTCAATAAACAGCGTCTCCGGTTCTGTTCCGGGACAATGGAGAGGGAATTAGAAGAGTGTCAGGGAATTTCTTGCGTTTGTCCGCCGCGATGTCGCTTCTCGCCGTTGTTGCAGGATGCAATTCCTCCAACCCGTCGGACTCGCTTGCCGTCAACCCGCCGGCCGCGCAGGCCAATGCGGTCACCCCGGTGGTGCAGGCCAACTGCCCGACGGTCACGGTTCTAGACGCCAACGCCGTGCACCGCGTCTATGCCGGCGGCGCCAAGGATGATCCGCAGAAACTCGCCTATCAGGTCTCGCTGTCAGACACGACGCGCTCCTGCACCGCCAATGAGTCGACGCTGACGGTGAACGTGCTGGCCCAGGGCCGCCTGGTTCCCGGCCCGATGGCCAAGCCCGGTCGCGTCACCGTGCCGATCCGCGTGACGGTGAAGGACGGCGACGGCGAGATTTTCGGCGAAACGACCAACTTCGCCATCGATCTGCCCGCAGGCGGGGCCGGCACCCAGTTCATCTTCAACAACGACCATGTCGCCATCCCCAACGGACCGGGCGGCGCGCCGCGGTCTGTCAGCGTTTACATCGGCTTTGCCGAGCAGGGCGCGAAGGCCAAGACCAAGCGCCGGTGATTTCGCCCGGTTGAATGTAAAGCCGGAGGCTGCTCTGCGGTCTCCGGTTTCTTGTTGCATGGCAACGAGTTCAAATGCCTGCGGCCTTCCGCAAAGCATCATTGATGCGGCTCTGCCACCCTTTGCCACCCTCGCGGAAACGTTCCACGACATCCTCATCAAGGCGCAACGTTACCTGTTTCTTAGGCTTATCTACCGGTGGGCGGCCACGCGTCTTTCTGTATTCATCAATTGCTTCGAAAAAAGCAGGTGGCAAAACGTCTCGGACGGGGCGCGCATTTTCGAGTTCTTGATCCGTCATTTCCGGGAAATCAACGGCGTTCCAGTCCGCTTCGGTGTAGCCGCGTCCGGGTTTGAATTTTTTTAGTTTTGCAGCTTTGGCCATGGCAACCTCCTTCTTTCCTTGGAACTCGCCCTTCGGAAACTGATAATGGATATCGCTTCTGTTCCGACAGTCGCAAAAACGATAGCCATCGTTCCGTCCCGAAAATATCCGATCGCTTTGAAGCGCGAATTTCCCGGTCCGGTCAGGTCAGGCTTTTCTCGATGATGGCGTTCTCCCAGTCGAAGCCATCAATATCCGCGAAGTCGAAGCCGTGCTTCTCGATATTGGCGAGCCGCTTGGGCTCGTCCCATATGATTTTCATGAATTAATGTAGCTACATTAATTAAAATATCAATGCTGCCACTCAGATCACGAAAGAAGTCCCATCACAACTTAAAAAGCGCCTTCCCACTCCGCCATTGCCGCAATCACGGCCGGCAGGTCCTGCATGCGCGAAATCACCGTTTCGGCACCCGCATCCGTCAGCCGGTCGGCGTGGCTCGGATAGGTGTGGGATGCGCCGGTGAAGCCCACGACTCGCATGCCGGCCGCTCTTGCGCCATGGATGCCGTGCACGGAATCCTCGACCACGACCACGCGGTCAGGGGAAACGCCGAACTGGGCCGCGCCATGCAGGAAGATATCCGGTTTCGGCTTCACGCGGTCGGCCCCGAGGTCCTTGGCGGAATAGATATGCGGCGCGAAATAGGGCTTGAGGCCCACCTTCGTCAGCATCATGTCGAGGCGGTGGCTTGAGGAGTTCGAGCAGATGCAGCGCGGCGTGGTCAGGCGGGACAGCGCGAATTTCACGCCCTCGATGATCTTCACGTCGCGTTCCAGACGCATGTCGAGCAGCTTTTCGGACTTGTCGAGCAGCGAGGCGGAGAGCGGAATGCTGGCTTCGCTTTCCACCTGTAGAAGAATGTTCTTCCAGGTCATGCCGGCGAAACGCTCGCCCATTTCCTCGACGGAGATCGGATAACCGGCCTCGGTCAAAAGGCGGGATTCCACCTGCGCCGCGATGATTTCGGAATCGACCAGAACGCCGTCGCAGTCGAAAATAATGAGGTCGAAGCCGCTCATGGGCGCTCCCTGTATCGGATTTGCTGGAAGAAAATGATGCCGGGCTTTTAGACCATGTCTGCGCCAAGCTCAACCGGTTCACCCGCAAGGGTCGGTCCCATCAGGCTCATGGCTGGCAGGGATGCGGCAAGTGAGCGGGTTTCGAATATTCGGCGTTGCTCCATGTGATGGCGCAAAAACCGCTACACACGGCCGCGCCATATGCGTTATGGGATGTTATGCCCAAGACAGTGAAAAACGCCCCCGAAGACACCATTGCAGCACGCATCAGCCGCACGCTTGCCGACCGTATCGTTCGCGGGGAGCTGTCGCCGGGCGAACGTCTGAGGCAGGATCACATCGCAGCCGAATTCGGTGCGTCGCATGTGCCGGTGCGCGAGGCATTCCGCCGGCTGGAGGCGCAGGGGCTGGCGGCCAGCATCCCGCGCCGGGGTGTCCGGGTGGCGGATTTCGGCCTTGACGATGTGCGCGAAGTGGCGGAAATGCGCGCCGCTCTTGAAGTTCTGGCGCTGCGCCACGCCATTCCAAACATGACGCCTGCCATTCTCGATCAGGCGGAGGCCGCAACGCTCGAAGGCGATAGCGCCGTTGATGTGCAGCATTGGGAGGAGGCCAATCGCCGCTTCCATCGCCTCATCACCGCGCCTTGCAACATGCCGCGCCTGATGGAGGCGATCGACGGCCTGCATGCAGCAAGCGCGCGCTTCCTGTTTTCCGCCTGGCGGGCCGGCTGGGAGCGCCGCACCGATACCGACCACCGGGCGATCATCGATGCGCTGCGCGGCGGCCGCGCCGAGGAGGCGGTGCGTATTCTGGACGGACATGTGCAATGGATCGGCCGCAAGGCGATCCGCACCTCGTCCGGCTCGGTGCGCGACGCCTTCGCCATCGTCGGATAGGGTGGGCCCTTGACCGTCCGTCTCCGGCCCCACCACCTTCTCTGCATGCTCACCTATGTGGGCAAGGGCTATACATCAGGCTTCGTTGAAAATTACGACCGCGTCGCCACCCGGCTGAATGCGGGCGAGGAAGATATCGAGCTGGTGGATGGCCCGGACGATATTTGCGAGGGCCTGCTCTGTGAAAGCCATGCCCACTGTTTCAACGAAGGCGTGGTGCAGCGGGATGAGATGGCCCGCCTTTCGGTCTCGGCGCTTTTGGGTGAGACGCTGACCGCCGGCAAGCGGCTGCAGGCGACACCGGACTTTCTTGTAAAGATGCGTCTGGCTTTTGCCGCCGGCGAGATCAGGCAGGCCTGTCGCGGCTGCCAGTGGATAAGGCTGTGCGACCGCATCGCGGCGTCAGGCTTTGCGGGTGTGAAAATCGGCGAGCCGTTACCAACCGTGGCGAAGGATGCGGCGCGTTTTTCGAAGCATCCGATGCTCAGGCCCAAATATGGGTCGTCTGGCCGGAAACACTGATGACGTTTTCTCCATCCTCATTCCTGTGCTTGTCACAGGAATCCAGCCAGCCCAAGTCTTTGGGCTGAAAGAACTCTTCCCGTCGCGCAGACGCGCGTCGGCTGGATCCCTGTGACAAGCACAGGGATGAGGGAGAGAGGCAAGCGGAATGAGGAGAGGGGCCGCGCCGTGCCGATTACTCTGGCACACTCGTCTCGGTTCTCTCGGCGGCCTTGACCGTCGCCTTGATCTCCTTTGGCTCGCGGCCGGATTTCTTGTCGTAGCTCACCTTCACCGAATAGTCGCCGGGATGCAGGGTTTCCTGATGCTGCGTGCCGTAACGGCCGGAAATTTCCTTCTGCGTGCCCTGAAGATCCCTGGTCGTTTCGACGATATCGATCCGTTCGGCACCGGGGGCCTTGATTGCGAGAACACCCGCATCGAGATCGATTGTGATTTCGGTTCGTTTTCCGGCAGTCACGGTGAATGGCTGTTCCACCGTCACTTTGCCGAGACGGGCGCGCATGACGAAATCACCGGCGGGCATTTCCATCATCTTGCCGGTGCCGTAAATGCCGTTGATGGTCTCACGCGTGCCATCCAGCGTTTCCTTGGCTGACATGGCTTCGAAACGGATATCATCCGTTTCCACCGCCCTGCCGCCTTCCGCATAGACTGCCTTGGCGATCACCACGCCGCTCGGAATGACCAGCTCGTGGCTGATCTTCTCGCCTGCCTTGATGGCCAGTTTCTCCTCAGCCCGCGCCGGGCCGATGCGGCCGGTGAGGAGGACTTCGCCCGCGGGCACGAAGACAGTGTTCTGGCCGTAGACGCTATCCTTGAAATCATCCCTGGTGATTTCGGTTTTCGCCTGTGTTTCCACATCGCCGCCGGGGCTGCGTTTCGGTACGATCGTCAATTCCGCCGCATCGAAACTCACCTTCGGCCTCGCAACGTTTCCATCCTTTACCTCGAAGGGCACTTCGCGGGTCACATTGCCCAGCGCCGCCACGCCGACATATTTGCCCGCCGGCAGCTTCGCCTCGAAGGTGGCGTCATAGGAGCCGCCGGCATTGTCGTCGGTGCGCCCGCCGGCGCGGTCGGCCTTGTAGAAATCCCACCGCACCCGGTCGCTGTTGCCGAGCGAGGGGCCGCCATCGAACAAAACCGCGTCGGTGATGACGTTATATTGCGGGGCCGGTTGCTGCGCCTGCGACGGCGCCGGCAGCGCCGTTGCGAAAAGCGCGGCGCAAACGACATTCATGGAAAAAGAAGCCATTTTCATCACGGACCCCATTGCGGATTACCCCCTGCCAGAATGGCTCTTCCTGCTGCGCCCATATGCGGCGACAGGAGAACCCGTTGTGCACAACGTTTTTGCCGGACTTCGGGTTCCCCGCCGTCCGCCGCAAATCGCGCCTGCGCGCCGCAACAGCCATTTATTTCGCATTTTCCGTGACTTGTTCAGGCTTTGATAACCATCTTCGGTAACCATAAGCATCAGTAGAGAGTAAGCGTATGGAGCGAGTACCAATGGCAGCAGTTTTTCCGCTGGCCGATTTTCGGCGTGCCGGTTTTGATCGTGCGGGCGAGAGTGACGCCTGGAAAGACAGCATCATCAAAGGTGATTGTGTCGCTGCCTTGGATGCCCTCCCGAGCCAGTCGGTGGATGCGATTTTCGCTGACCCGCCCTATAACCTCCAGCTTGGCGGCACGCTGCATCGTCCCGATCAGTCGCTGGTCGATGCCGTCGATGACGAGTGGGACCAGTTCGCCTCCTTCGAGGCCTATGACGCCTTCACCCGCGCCTGGCTGCTCGCCTGCCGCCGCGTGCTGAAACCGAACGGCACCATCTGGGTCATCGGCTCCTACCACAACATCTTCCGCGTCGGCTCCATGCTCCAGAACCTCGATTTCTGGATCCTCAACGATATCGTCTGGCGCAAGACCAACCCCATGCCCAATTTCAAGGGCCGCCGGTTCCAGAACGCCCATGAGACCATGATCTGGGCCAGCCGCGATCCGAAAGCCAAGAACTACACCTTCAACTACGATGCGCTGAAGGCCTCCAATGACGACGTGCAGATGCGCTCCGACTGGCTGTTCCCGATCTGCAGCGGCCATGAGCGCCTGAAGGGCGACGACGGCAAGAAGGTGCATCCGACCCAGAAGCCGGAAGCTCTGCTGGCCCGCATCATCATGGCCTCCACCAAGCCGGGCGATATCGTGCTCGACCCGTTCTTCGGCTCCGGCACCACGGGTGCAGTTGCAAAACGCCTCGGCCGTCACTTCGTCGGCATTGAGCGCGAACAGGATTACATCGACGCGGCATCGGCCCGCATCGCCGCCGTTGAGCCGCTCGGCAAGGCGGAACTGACCGTCATGACCGGCAAGAAGGCCGAGCCGCGCGTTGCCTTCAACACGCTGGTGGAAAGCGGTCTCGTCCGTCCCGGCCAGGTGCTGACCGATGCAAAGCGCCGTTATAGCGCCATTATTCGTGCCGATGGTACGATTGCATCCGGCGGGACGGCCGGCTCCATTCACCGCCTCGGCGCGAAGGTGCAGGGTCTCGACGCATGCAACGGATGGACGTTCTGGCATTTCGAGGACGGCGACGCGCTGAAGCCGATCGACGATCTCCGGACGATCATCCGCAGTGAAATGGCAAAGGCCGAATAGTCGAAAGCCCAAAAAGCCGAAGACGGACGATCCACCGCCCGCCCTTGTCAGAATACGTCTCTGTCCGGTTTAGTACCTTCAGTCCCGGATGGAGAACGACCAACGCCCGGCACTTCGGTGTCGGGCGTTGGTATTTTCGAGTATCTTATTTTAGCCAGACAAGTTTCGCGCAAGAGACGAGCAATACTGTCTCAAATCAGAGCAGTGGTTGTGAAAATCCAGTCAGGACAAATCACAAAAAACATTGCGTCCGATGCCGCTTGCGGCAGGACTGGCGCAGGCCGGAGACCGCCATTTCCGCCTGCGCCAATTTCTTTTCCCGATATGTTTTGACAAACTTTGCCAAATTCTTCACTCTCCCATCAAAGGGAGATGAATATGGCGACCATGAACATATCGCTGCCTGCACCCATGAAAGAATGGGTTGAGGCCCAATCCAGGACAGGCCGTTATTCGAATGCGAGCGACTACGTGCGAGACCTGATCCGCAAGGATCAGGAGCGAGGCGAAAAAATCGCGGCGATGCAGCATTTTGTGGATGAGGGATTGCAGAGCGGTGCCGGGCATCGCTCGCAACAGGCCTTGTTCGCCGAGGCTGAAGCTCGTTCCATGAAACGCAAGATCGGTTGATCGTGGGCTTTCGCCTGTCTCTGCTCGCGGAAGAAGACGTCATTCGCATAGCCGAAGAAGGCATCGCGATATTCGGGCTGGCGCAGGCGCAAAAATATCACCGGGAACTCTATGAGATATTTGAGCTGATATCTCTCAACCCACGCATGGCACGCGAGCGGCACGAGTTGTTACCGCCGCTGCGTATCCATCGGTTCAGGGCACACCTGGTTGTTTATGGCGTGGGAGCGGACGATGATGTCTTGATCGTCCGCGTCCGTCACGCACATGAGGACTGGGTCAACGAGTCGTAGCAGGCGGGGCACGCACGTCACCATTTTGCACGGCAGCTCGCTTACGCTTCCACCCCATAGGCCCGCAAATCCTGCCTCAGCTTTTCCGCACCGGTGAAGTGCACGGCCTGCCAGCCGGCTGCTTTCGCGCCTTCGACATTGGCGAGTGTATCGTCGATGAAGATGCTTGCGGCGGGGTTGAGGCCGAATTCTTTGGCGTGCAGATCGTAGATTGCCACATCAGGCTTCAACAGCTTCACATCACCGGAAACGGTGACGCCGCGCGGCAGGGTGAGGAAGGGGAACATTTTCTGCGCCTCGCGGAAGGTGTCGGAGGCGAAGTTGGTCAGCATCGTCACGTCGTGGCCGCTGTCGATCAGGGCAACCATGATCGCGACGCTGTCATCGTAGGAATGCGAGACCATTTCGTGCCAGAACTTGCGGAAGGCGCGAATGTGTTCTTCCCGCTCGGGGAAGCGTTCCATCAGCAGCGCCTCGGCATCCTCCCAGCGGCGGCCGCGATCCTGTTCGAGGTTCCAGTCATGGGTGCAGACATTCTCGAAGAACCATTGGCGCTCGTCGGCATCAGGAATGAGACGGCTATAGGGAATATGCGGATCGTAATGGATCAGCACCTTGCCGATGTCGAATACGATATGCTCAATCTTGGTCATCGAAATTTCCTGCGTTCATCGAATGCGGATGGAATAGCTTGGGCGATGACTTTTTTCATCACCGTTGGCAGCGCCTGCGCGTCAAGATTTGTAACCGGCTCCCACCATCCGTCATCCGGGCGGGTTTGAAGGCCGTCCGGCGCCTGCGCGCGATAGACGGTGAGCCGCAGTTCGAAATGGGTGAAGACATGCACGATGACGCCCGCCGCCTGCCAGCCGGCGGCAAAGGGCGCATGGCTCGCCTCCGTGCCGCCATCCATGCGCGCAGTCCACGCCGTTGTCGGCACCTCGGTCATGCCGCCGAGAAGCCCGCTTTCGATGCGCCGCCGGAGCAGGATTTCGCCGCTCGCATTCACCGCGACGAAGGCGGCCCCGAGCCGCACCGGCTTTGCCTTCTTTGCGGCCTTGACCGGAAACCGTTCCGGCTCGTCATGGGCAAGCGCAAGACAGTGGCCGTTGAACGGACAGAGCGCGCAGGCCGGCCGTTTCGGCGTGCAGATCGTCGCGCCAAGGTCCATCATCGCCTGGGCAAAATCGCCGGGCCGATCAGGGGGCGTAAGCTCGGCGACCTTCGCTTTCATCGCCGGTTTGGAGCCGGGCAGGGGAGCATCGATGGCGAAAAGGCGGGAGATGACGCGCTCGACATTGCCGTCCATGACAGCCGCCTGCCGGTTAAACGCGATGGCAGCGACAGCCGCGGAGGTATAATCGCCGATGCCGGGAAGCTTCTTCAGGCCTTCTTCCGTATCCGGAAAGACGCCGCCATGTTCATTCGCCACGGCTTCCGCGCATTTTTTAAGGTTGCGGGCGCGGGCATAATAACCGAGCCCGGCCCAGGCCGCCATGACATCCTCGACCGGTGCCGCCGCCAGATCGCTGACGCTTGGCCAGACGGCGAGGAATTTCAGGAAATAGGGTTTTACCGCCTGCACCGTCGTCTGCTGCAGCATGACCTCGGACAGCCAGACATGATAGGGATCGGCGCGGTTTCCCTGTCTCGCCTTGGCGGGAGACGTGCGCCAGGGGAGCTCGCGATGGTGCCGGTCATACCATGCGAGAAGTTGTTCCGCTGTCGGACGTGATATTTGTTGCCGCGTATGTGTGTTCATCGCCGCTGAACATAGACACGGTACGGCAATCTGCAACAGGAGACCCGTTGCTGTGACGTGGAAAACCGTGTCCGGGTGACGAACGCCCGACATCGAAACCCATGATCCGATTTTGGAGGAACAGCCCCATGCCGAATGCGCTGCTGGATAATATACCCCAACCGCTGCTTTATGTTATCGGCGTTCTGTTGGCCCTGTGCCTGATTGGAAGCCTGCTGAATCATATTGGCCGGCTGTGTTTCGGGCGGCAGAACAGCGTGGCGTTTGTGGTTTCCCGCCTCATCGGCGAAGTCCGTGAACTGGAGAAGATGAGAGGCAAGCCCTCGCGCCGCTTTCGAATTATCGAATCCGGTTTCTGGGCAATTTTCTGCCATGGCCTGTGGATATACCTCTCCGTCGTCCTGACCTGCATGTTGGTGATTGCCGTTATCTCGGATAAGCCGGGAGTACCACATCTGAAGTTTTTGGCTGGGGCTTATTTCCTCTTTGGATGTTTGGTGGCGGGAGTGATACGCTTGGGCGCCTGCCGGGACTGGCGACGATTCCGCGCATTGTTGCGCGGAGAAGAAGATGACGATGGCGCGACCGCTTGAGGTCGCTTGGCCTCTGTCGAGGAGAGTATGAAGAAACCCGCAGATTCATTCCGCAAAGGCGTCGTGCAGATCGCCGAAGTCGCCAATGGTATCATGGACCCCGTGCTGTCGAAACGGGCGGGCATCAACACCGCGCTGCTCGGTTCCTGGGACGAGATCGCCGGTGAGGATTTTGCCGATTGCACGCGGCCGGAAAAGATCACCTGGCCGCGCCGCGACGAGGGCCCTGATCGCGGCGGTTATCAGCCGGGCGTGCTGACCATCGCCTGCGAAGGGGCGCGCGCTTTGTTCCTCACCCATGCGCAGGGCGAACTTATTGCCCGCATCAACGGCTTTTTCGGCTTTCCGGCGGTGCGCCAGATCAGGATCGTACAGAAACCGGTCTCCCAAACCATTCACCGTCGGGGCAAACCGCAGCCCCTGCGTGGCGATGCGGCAAAACGTCTCGACGACATGATGGAGGGTATCGAGAGCGAGGCGCTTCGCAAGGCGGTGGAGAGGCTCGGCACGGCGGTCTTGCAGAAGAAGCCGAGGGGCCGGGCGATTTGATCGGTCCGGTTGTCCTTGACTGGTCACAATTCTTTGACAAGAAGAGTCCAAAACCCCGCTTGTGATGAACGGGCCGTCGCTATATCGGAATCAACGGACAATAGAGTCTATTACCAACAGGTGCTTTCATGCATTTTCCCGAACTGACCATTTCCCGTCGCAGCCTTCTCGGCGGCGTTGCCCTTGCTGCCGTTGCCACGGCCCTGCCGTTTGCCTTCATGCCCGGTATCGCCGAGGCGCAGGAATTGCCTGAATCCACCGGTGACGTGGATATGGCTGCGGTGATGAAGCCCGGCCCGCTGCCGGAAGCCGCACTCGGCGATGCCAACGCACCCGTCAAGATCGTCGAATATATGTCGATGACCTGCCCGCACTGCGCCAACTTCCACAACAAGACCTTCGAAGAGATCAAGAAGAAGTACATCGATACCGGCAAGGTTTATTTCGTGCTGCGCGAATTCCCGTTCGATCCGCGCGCCGCTGCCGCCTTCATGCTGGCGCGCTGCGCACCGGAAGGACAGTATTTCCCCTTCGTTTCCATGCTGTTCAAGCAGCAGCAGAGCTGGGCTGTCGCGCAGGATGCACGCGCCGCCCTGCTGCAAATGTCGAAAATGGCCGGTTTCTCACAGGAGTCTTTCGAGGCCTGCTTGACGAACCAGAAACTTCTGGATGATGTGAACGCAACGATGCAACGCGGTGCGACGGAATTCGGCGTCAACTCCACGCCGACTTTCATCATCAACGGCAAGAAATACGCAGGAGACATGTCGGTTGAATCCATGTCGGCTGTCATCGACAAGCTGCTCTGATCGCCGAAGCCTTAAAGGAACGGGCGGCGGATATTTCCGTTCGCCCGTTTTTTATTGCCGTTTTTCTGTCTGGAGCATGGCGGCATGAAGTTTAACAAGCTCCGCGTCGTCGGTTTCAAGTCCTTCGTCGAACCCTCCGAATTCATCATCGAGCCGGGCCTGACCGGCGTTGTCGGCCCGAACGGCTGCGGCAAGTCCAATCTGGTCGAAGCGCTGCGCTGGGTGATGGGCGAAAACTCCTACAAGAACATGCGCGCATCCGGCATGGATGATGTCATTTTCTCCGGTTCCGGCAACCGCCCGGCCCGCAACACCGCCGAAGTCGGCCTCTATCTCGACAATTCCGACCGTACCGCGCCTGCCGCCTTCAACGATGCCGATGAAATTCAGGTGACACGCCGCATCGAGCGCGAAAACGGCTCGGTCTACCGCATCAATGGCAAGGAGGCGCGCGCCAAGGACGTGCAGCTTTTGTTTGCTGATGCCTCCACCGGCGCGCGCTCGCCCTCCATGGTGGGGCAGGGGCGTATCGGCGAGCTCATCAACGCCAAACCGCAGGCCCGCCGCCAGCTTCTGGAAGAGGCGGCCGGCATCTCCGGCCTGCATTCGCGCCGCCACGAGGCCGAGCTTCGCCTGCGCGCCGCCGAGACCAATCTGGAGCGGCTGGAGGATGTGACCGCCCAGCTGGAAAGCCAGATCGAAAGCCTGAAACGGCAGGCGCGGCAGGCCAACCGCTTCAAGATGCTGTCAGCCGATATCCGCGCCCGTGAGGCCACTCTTCTGCATATTCGCTGGGTAGAGGCGAAGGAAGCCGAGGGCGAGGCGGAAAGCGCGCTCAATCAGGCCACCAACATCGTCGCCGAAAAGGCTCAAGGCCAGATGGAAGCGGCCAAGCAGCAGGGCATCGCCAGCCTGAAGCTGCCGGAACTGCGCGAGGATGAAGCGCGGGTGGCCGCCGCCCTGCAACGCCTGCAGATTGCTCGCACCCAGCTGGATGATGAGGCAAACCGCCTGCTGCGCCGCCGCGACGAGCTGGCGCGCCGTCTCTCGCAGCTTGGCGAGGATATCGTCCGCGAGGAACGTCTTGTTTCGGACAATGCGCAAATCCTTGCACGGCTCGATGAGGAAGAAACCGAACTCCTCGAAATCCTCTCCGATTCCGGCCGCCATGCCGAGGAGATGCGCGAAGCTTTCGAAACCGCCGCTATCAAACTGGCGGAAAGCGAAGCCGTCTTTACCGCAATCACCGCCGAGCGAGCCGAAGCGTCCGCCGCGCGTCAGCAATTGGAGCGGACGATCCGCGATCTTTCCGATCGTAAGCTGAGGCTGGACCGGCAGTCGCAGGAGGCCTCCGCCGAGATCGAGGCCATCGATGAAAAACTCTCCGGCCTTCCCGATCCTTCGGAACGGCGGGAAGCTGTCGAGGCGGCAGAGATTGCGGTCGAGGATGCCCTGATCGTCGCTGACGAAGCCGAGGCCGCTGTCGCCGAGGCGCGTTCCGCCGAAGCGCTGGCGCGCGGGCCTCTGGAAACGGCGAAAAACCGGCTGAACGCGCTCGATACGGAAGCACGCACCATCACCAAAATTCTTGCCTCCAGCGCCGCCGCCAATGGCAGCTTCACGCCGGTGGCGGAAGAAATGACGGTGGAGCGTGGCTTTGAAGCGGCGTTGGGTGCCGCCCTCGGCGACGATCTCGAAAGCCCGCTTGATGCCGCCGCCCCCGCCTATTGGGCCGGCAATGGCGACGGGGCAGGTGATCCCGCCTTGCCGCAGGGCGTGACGCCGCTGCTCGATTACGCCCAGGCGCCAGCGGCTCTCCGGCGCGCGCTTGCACAGATCGGCGTCGTCTCCGGCACGGCGGAAGCCCAGAGACTACTGCCATCACTCAAGGTCGGCCAGCGGCTGGTGACGCGCGAAGGCGCGCTGTTCCGCTGGGACGGCCATATCGCCAGCGCCGATGCGCCGGGTGCTGCAGCACTTCGCCTGTCGCAGAAGAACCGTCTCGCGGAAATCGAAGCTGAACTGGATGAGGCCCGCTCCATTCTGGAAGAGGCCGAAGACCAGCTTGCCGCCAGAACCGAGGACATAAGAAGCAGCGAGTTGCGGCTTTCGGAAGTGCGTGACGGAAGCCGGCTTGCGACCCGCCAGCTTGCCGAGGCGCGCGAGGCGCTGACATCAGCCGAAAGGGCTTCCGGCGATCTTCTGCGCCGCCGGGATATCGTCTCGGAAGCGCTGAACCAGATCGGCGCGCAGATCGACGAGATCGCCGTTCAGGAAGAAAACGCCCGCATCGAAATGGAGGACGCGCCTGATCTTTCCGTGCTCGATCTCCGCCTGCGCGAAAGCCAGCTGGAAGTCGCGACCGACCGCGGCCTTCTGGCGGAAGCCCGTGCCCGCCACGAAGGCGTGAGCCGCGAGGCGGAAAGCCGTCAGCGCAGAATTCAGGCGATAGGGCAGGAGCGTTCCACCTGGCAGTCGCGCGCGGCAAGCGCCGCCGACCATATCGCCACGCTGCGCGAGCGCGAGGAAGAGGCGCGCGAGGAAATCGCCGAGCTGGACATAGCGCCCGAGGAATTCGACGAGAAACGCCGCAACCTCCTCAATGAATTGCAGAAGACCGAAGACGCCCGCCGGGAAGCCGCCGACCGGCTGGCCGAGGCGGAAAACCTGCAGCGCGCCGCCGACCGGGTGGCTGCAACGGCGCTTTCGGAACTGGCCGAAGCCCGCGAAAAGCGTGGCCGTGCCGAGGAGCGGCTGGTCTCCGCCCGCGAGAAGCGGCAGGAAACCGAACACCGCATCCGTGAAACGCTGAATACCGAGCCGCATATGGCGTTTCGCCTGACGGGCCTTGGTCCTGACCAGCCGAAGCCTGACATTCGTGATGTCGAACGCGATCTCGACCGGCTGAAGATCGAGCGGGAGCGGCTTGGCGCCGTCAACCTGCGCGCCGAGGAAGAGCAGGCCGAGCTCTCGGCCAAGCTCGCGGCGCTGATCAAGGAACGGGACGACATCATCGATGCCGTTCGCAAGCTGCGCGCCGGCATCCAGAACCTCAACCGCGAAGGCCGCGAACGGCTGATTGCCGCCTTCGATGTGGTCAATTCGCAGTTCCAGCGGCTGTTCACCCATCTTTTCGGCGGCGGCACGGCGGAATTGCAGCTGATCGAATCCGATGATCCGCTGGAGGCAGGGCTGGAAATCCTCGCCCGTCCGCCCGGCAAGAAACCGCAGACCATGACGCTATTGTCAGGCGGCGAACAGGCGCTGACGGCGATGGCGCTGATCTTCGCGGTTTTCCTCACCAATCCCGCGCCGATCTGCGTGCTGGACGAAGTGGATGCGCCGCTCGACGACCACAATGTCGAGCGTTACTGCAACCTGATGGACGAGATGGTGGCTTCCACGGAAACCCGCTTCGTCATCATCACCCACAATCCCATCACCATGGCGCGCATGAACCGCCTGTTCGGCGTCACCATGGCCGAACAGGGCGTGTCGCAACTGGTGTCTGTTGATTTGCAGACCGCCGAACAGCTGCGCGAAGCCGTCTGAGGCGGCTTTTCCGGGAGCCAGTCCCGACTTTTGCTCAATGTGAATTTATCTTGCCGTATCACCCATTCGGGTGAGCGACATCACGCGGCATTTTGCTATGTTTTCCGCAAGAGCCAAAGGTTCTCTCCAGACCCCACCATCCGGTTTCCTGTACCGGATGGAATGCCTTGCGAGGCCGCTGCCGTGGCCTCGCAAGGCTTTCTTTTCCGGGTTCATAGAGTGAGATGGCTGTATGGCTGGTAGTCGTTTCCGGGGTGCAAACCTCCTCCGTCATACCGGCCTTGAGCCGGTATCCAACCAGCCCAAGTCCTTGGGCTGAAAAGACTCTTACCGTTGCGCAGACGCATGTCGGCTGGATTCCGGCTCAGGGCCGGAATGACGGAAGGAGGAGACGCAGCGAATCCCTGTAAACACTTGGCCTGCTGCAACTGCCAATGGCGCAGTTTGCGAATTTCTCCACGCATGATGCATGGAGGCCTACCATCACTCACCCCGGCACCAGCCGCAGCCGCGTGCCCCAGGGGTCGATCGCTTCCACGACATTGTTCTCCATCTCCACCAGCACGTAACCGGCCGCCCGCAGCCGCGTTTTTTGCGCCTCGAGATCGGCGGGATTGCGAATGGTGAGAGAAAACCAGTCGAGGCCGGTTTCCATGGCGTTGCGTTCCTTCGCGCCACGGCTGTTCCATGTATTCACCGCCAGATGATGGTGATAGCCGCCGGAAGAGAGGAAAGACGCGTCCGAGCGCGCATCCTGCGTCGGTCGCAGGCCGATGGCCTGTTCATAAAAGGCGCGGGCGGTGGCGATTTCGCCGACCCGCAGGTGAACGTGCCCGATGCGCATCCCCGGCGGGGCGGCCTCATAGTCGCTTCTTTTGGTGTCGGTCAGCTTCACGAGATCATCGATATCGAGTTGTTCGGTGCCCATTTTCACCACGCTGCCGCTCCACACCCAGGTGTCCTTTGGCCGGTCGCTGTAAACCTCGATGCCGTTGCCCTCGGGATCGTTGAGATAGATCGCCTCGCTGACATTGTGATCGGCAAAACCTGACAGCGGCACCTGCTTCAGCGCCGCATGCACCAGCCAGCGCGCCAGATCCTTGCGGGAGGGCATCAGATAGGCGATGTGGAACAGGCCGGCGGAGGTGGGGCTTTCGAAATCCGCGGCCGGCTTGTGGACGAGATCGAGCAGCGGAACAGTGCCAACGCCGAGCGTCACGCCTCTGGCCGTGCGTTCCACCTCGTTCATGCCGAGAACCGAACGGTAATAATCGATCATCGGATCGAGTTCGCGCACCCGAATTGCGGCCTGGCCGATATGCATCGGCGTCGTCAGCGCAAAGGGAAGGGCAGAGGCGGCCCCTGCGACGGGTACTGCGCCTTCGGCTCTGAGCGCCCCGGCAAGCGCGCTGGCGGCGCAGGAAATTCCGGCAAATTTAAGCGTATGGCGGCGGGTAAATTGCATGAATAATCTCTTTGTCGGCGATTTGAATGGCTTAGGCAACACTCCGTTTCAGCGCACTACACGAATGCGTCAATCATGGCGTTATTCGGCCTTTGCGGCAATTCTGGCGCGCAATTTGCCGCAATTATGCTGCACTGCGATGTAAACTGCACGTTGCGGCGTTCCCAACATGCCGGCAATGCTGTAGATGATAGAAAAATGACAACGCTTCTGGGTGGAGAGCGTGGAATGAAAAAATGGGTTTATACCTTCGGCAACGGTGCTGCCGAAGGCCGGGCAGGTGACGTTGCGATATTGGGCGGCAAGGGCGCGAACCTTGCCGAAATGGCAAGTCTCGGCCTTCCCGTGCCCCCCGGCCTCACCATCATAACCGATGCCTGCGCCCTCTATCACAAGAATGGCCACGATCTTCCCGAGGACCTGAAGCTGCAGGTCATGGCCGGCCTGCACGGCATGGAAACCGTGACCGGCAAGACCTTCGGCGGCAGCCAGTCGCCGCTGCTCATCTCCGTCCGTTCCGGCGCGCGCGCTTCCATGCCCGGCATGATGGATACTGTTCTCAATCTCGGTCTCAACGACCGCACCGTCGAGGCGCTGGGCCACGATGCGGGCGACGCCCGTTTTGCCTGGGATAGCTACCGCCGCTTCATCCAGATGTATGGCGATGTCGTCATGGGCCTCGACCATGAAATGTTCGAGGAAATTCTCGAAGACGAAAAAGGCCGCCTCGGCCATGAATATGATACCGACATGTCGGCGGTCGAATGGCAGCACGTCGTTTCGCTCTACAAAAAGCTGATCGAGGATGAGCTGGGCGAAGCCTTCCCGCAGGACTGTCACGTCCAGCTATGGGGCGCGATCGGCGCGGTTTTCGCCAGCTGGACCAACCACCGCGCCGTGACCTACCGGCACCTGCACAATATTCCGGGCGACTGGGGCACGGCCGTCAACGTTCAGGCCATGGTCTTCGGCAATCTCGGCTCGTCCTCGGCAACGGGCGTCGCCTTCACCCGCAACCCTTCGACGGGCGAGGCGGAGCTTTACGGCGAATTCCTCGTCAATGCTCAAGGGGAGGACGTGGTGGCGGGCATCCGCACGCCGCAATCCATCACCGAAGCCGCACGTCTTGCCTCCGGCTCCGACAAGCCTTCGATGGAAAAGCTGATGCCGGAGGCTTTCGGCGAATTCCTGGCGATCTGCAAGCGGCTGGAAAACCACTATCGCGACATGCAGGATCTGGAATTCACCATCGAGCGCGGCAAGCTCTGGATGCTGCAGACCCGTTCCGGCAAGCGTACCACCCGTGCCGCCATGAAGATCGCCGTCGATATGGTCGAAGAAGGGTCGATCTCGCAGGAGGAAGCCGTCTGCCGCATCGAGCCCTCATCGCTCGACCAGCTGCTTCACCCCACCATCGATCCCGGCACGTCCCGCCCCATCATTGGCTCCGGCCTGCCGGCCTCGCCGGGGGCGGCGACGGGTGAGATCGTCTTCACCGCGGAAGAGGCGGTTGCGGCGGAAGCCGAAGGTCGCCGCGTCATTCTGGTGCGCATCGAAACCAGCCCGGAAGATATTCACGGCATGCACGCCGCCGAAGGCATTCTGACGACGCGCGGCGGCATGACCAGCCACGCCGCCGTGGTGGCGCGCGGCATGGGCATTCCCTGCGTCACCGGCGCGGGTTCCATGCGTGTCGACATGCGCAACAAGGTGCTGATAGGCGTCGGCTGCATGCTGAAACGCGGCGATGTCATCACCATCGACGGTTCGTCAGGCCGGGTGCTGAAGGGCGAGGTGCCGATGACGCAGCCGGAACTCTCAGGTGATTTCGGCAAGCTGATGCAATGGGCCGATGGCCTGCGCCGCATGACCGTGCGCACCAATGCCGATACGCCGGCTGACGCCCGCGCCGCCCGCGCCTTCGGTGCCGAGGGTATCGGCCTTTGCCGAACCGAACATATGTTCTTCGAGGGTGACCGCATTCATGTGATGCGCGAGATGATCCTCGCCGAAAGCGAAAAGGGCAGGCGGGCAGCGCTCGACCAGCTTTTGCCGATGCAGCGTTCGGATTTCACTGAACTGTTCCAGATCATGCACGGTCTGCCGGTGACGATCCGCCTGCTCGATCCGCCACTGCACGAATTCCTGCCGAAGACCGATGGCGAGATCGTCGAGGTCGCCGCCGCCATGGGTATGCCGCAAACGGTGTTCCGCCAACGGCTGGATGCGCTGCACGAATTCAACCCCATGCTGGGCCATCGCGGCTGCCGGTTGGCGATTTCCTATCCCGAAATCGCCGAAATGCAGGCGCGCGCCATTTTTGAAGCGGCGGTTGCCGCAGCGCGCATGACAGGTGCGCCGGTCGTGCCTGAGATCATGGTGCCGCTGGTCGGCCTCCGGTCGGAGCTTGATTATGTCAAGGCCGTCATCGACACTGTGGCCGCCGAGGTGGCGGAAGAGACCGGCATGACGCTCGAATACCTGACCGGCACGATGATCGAACTGCCGCGTGCGGCTCTGCGCGCCCATGTCATTGCGGAAGCCGCGGAGTTCTTCTCCTTCGGTACCAACGACCTGACGCAGACGACCTTCGGCATTTCCCGTGATGACGCGGCGCGTTTCATCAATACCTATCAACGTAAGGGCATCATCGAACGAGACCCGTTCATCTCGCTCGATTTCGACGGTGTGGGCGAACTGATCCGCATTGCCGCCGAACGCGGCCGCCAGACGCGGCCGGAACTGAAGCTCGGCATTTGCGGCGAACATGGCGGCGACCCGGCCTCGATCCATTTCTGCGAGGATGCGGATCTTGACTACGTCTCCTGCTCGCCTTTCCGCGTGCCCATCGCGCGCCTTGCGGCGGCGCAGGCGACGCTGGCCGCAAGGTCGAAGCAGGGGGAAACCCCAAGCAATGTCGCCTTCATTCCCGTCAGGGGTTCTGTTGGACGATGATGCGCCGCTCCACCACCACCGGCCGGTAGAACATGTCGCGGTTCATCTGCGCCTGCCAGGCGCGGTTGTCGGCGCGGCGGTCCATTTCCAGATCGAGAAGGCAGCCTGCCATCGGGTCCGTGCCGGGGCGGAACCCATACCCCCGGCATGTCGCCTCATCCCGCGCCCGGCGCTCTTCCGGCGTCAGCGTCTGGCAAGCGGTGAGCACCAGCATAGTGGCAAGCGCACCGAAGACGATGGAAACGCGCATTTTGTTTCTCCCTTAACATGACAGCCGTACGGCACTTTTATTGCCGCGATTGATACGCCTGTTTTGATATGGGGAAAAGCCGCGTTGGGGTGGAAAGTTGCATCAATCCGCCATGGGGAAAGGCCCCGCAAGCGGCGATAGCCGGATCGGTTCAGACAGGGCAGCGCGACGTTGCAAAACCTGTTCAGGAAACGCGCAAGAAAGACGGCGGGAACAAACCCTGTTGAATAAGCCAGTCACCGAGCAGAGCCGTGAGGATGGCGATGAGGACAATACCACCGATAAATGCGAAGAGGCCGAGCGTGGCGTGCGTCCACCGGCGGGTTTGATAGAGGTAAATCGCAAGCCCGATGGGTGCGAGCAGAATGGTCGCGAGTTTGGCGGCAGAACTGCGCCGAAGGTCCCGCTTTTCGGCATCCTCTATCTGCCACCAGGCAAACAGCGTGATGATGCCGACCATCTGCACCAGATCATTTGCGGTAAAGGAACTTGGAGGTCCGGCAGGCCAGACGGCCGCGTCGATGAGAAGCCCGAGGGATATGAAGGCGAGCAGGCCGACATAGATCCAGTTACGTTTCACCATGCACAGGTTCCGCCGAAAGATGCGTTGTTGTCTGTGCCGTTATCGCTATCGATCGAACCATCTCCGTCAACCCCAAACTCTCATGGAGCAACGGACATGGCCCTCGTTGGGGCGTCTCCGTTTTACCGGAAACGCCCCATGATGATCGCGGACAGGCCGCGTCAGGCCGCCACGACTTCCCGGTCATCGAGTGCATCGATGTCCTTGGCGTTATTATAGACGGCCTCGTTGAGGATGCCCTCGCGCTTGGCGACGATGGTGGGCACCAGCGCCTGACCGGCGACGTTGACGGCCGTGCGGCCCATGTCGAGGATAGGGTCGATGGCGAGCAGCAGCCCCACACCTTCCAGCGGCAGGCCGAGGGTGGAGAGTGTCAGCGTCAGCATCACCACAGCACCTGTCAGACCCGCCGTTGCGGCAGAACCGAGCACCGAGACGAAGACGATCAGCACATATTCCTGGATACCGAGCGGCACCTGGAAGAACTGCGCAATGAATATCGCCGAAATCGCCGGATAGATCGCAGCGCAGCCGTCCATCTTGGTGGTGGCGCCGAGCGGCACGGAGAAGGCGGCATATTCGCGCGGCACGCCGAGGCTCTTTTCCGTCACGGTTTCGGTGACGGGAAGCGTGCCGATGGAGGAGCGCGAAACGAAGGCGAGCTGGATGGCCGGCCATGCGCCAGCAAAGAAGCGAGACGGCCTCAGGCCATGGGCGATCAGCAGGGTCGGATAGACCACGAACAGCACCAGCGCCAGACCGATATAGACGGCCGCCGCATACCAGCCGAGCTGCGAAAGCGTCGTCCAGCCATATTGGTCGACCGCGCGGCCAAGCAGGCCGATGGTGCCAATGGGGGTGAGGCGGATGACCCACCACAGGATTTTGCGCACGATGGCAAGCAGCGACTGGTTGAAGGCGAGGAACGGCTCCGCCGCCTTGCCCGCTTTCAGCGCGGCAACGCCGAAGGCGATCGACACCACGAGAAGCTGCAGCACGTTGAAGTTCAGCGAGGTGCTGCCGGCGCCGTTGTTGATTTTGGTCGAGGCTTCGAGGCCGAAGACGTTGGCCGGGACGAGGCCCTTCAGGAAGTCGAGCCAGGAGCCGGTGGAGGAGGGTGCCGCCGCTGCCGTGTTGGCAATGGCGGTGTTGACGCCCGGCTGGATGACGAGGCCGAGCACGATACCGATAACCACCGCGATCAGCGCGGTGATGGCAAACCACAAAAGCGTCTGCCAGACGAGCTTTGCCGCGTTGGAGAGGTTCTTGAGATTGGCGATGGAGGCGACGATGGCCGTGAAGATCAGCGGCGGAACCAGAGCGCGCAAAAGCTGTACGAAAATGCTGCCGATGGTCTGCAGCGTCACCGAAAGCCAGTTCGGACTGCCGGCGGCATCGGGACCGATGTTGCGCGCGACGAGCCCGAGCAGCAGGCCGATGACCATGGCGATCAGAACCTGAAAGCCGAAATTGCGATAAAAGGGTTTAGGCCCGGAGGGGCCGGCGGACGTCGTTGCCTGTGACATGACATGTCTCTTTATTGTGCAAGAAAACGAGAATGTTGCACTTTTTACACGCATTCTCGAGGGAGGTCGCCGAGGATACGCCGATTTCCTCAGCAATTAAGGGATGAACGTGCGTATTTGTTGCGTTGTCGGGGAATTATTCTCGCAAATGGCGAATTCTCAGAAAAATGTTTCGCCCCATCGCGCTTCCGTTCCCGGCCCCTGACGTGAGGTTTTCGCATTTTGGCTTGCGGATCAAACCCGTCCTTTGTTTTCCTCGCCGTAAATCCGGTCTATGACATCATATGCAGGTGATTCCCTGCCAGAATTCGGGTGCAACGCTTTTTAGCCAATGCGATCTAACGGATATCCGCTTTCATGACTGTGCGTTTCGTCCGGCCTTTTTCGGTTGCAGCCTATCTTTCCCGGTATCTGGGTCTTGCGGCGCTTGTGCTGTTTCTCATCGCCGCCGGCATCCATCGTTTCGGGCCGCTGACGACGCCTGACCTCGTCGGTCTGCTCATCATTGCCGCCGGCATCGCTCTCGCGGCCGTGCTTCTGGCGCTGATCGGCCTAGAGCGGCTGTGGACCAAGGGTGCGCGCGGCGGCCTTTCGGCGCTGGCGGCGTTGCTTCTTTCGGCGCTGCCGCTCGGCGTGGTTGGTTATGGCGCCTATCTTTATTGGCAGCAGCCGAAGATTTACGACATTTCCACCGACCTGAGCGATGTGCCGGAATGGCTGGTGACGCCCACGGCCAATCAGCAATGGCTGGTGCGGCCCGCTGTCATCACCAAGGCCGACCGCGATGCGCAGATGGAGGCCTATGCCAGCCTCGCCGGCCGCCGTTATGAAGGCGCGATCGACCGCATCTATGCCGCCGCCAAGAAAATGGCCGCCGCCCAGACTATTCGCATCACCCACACGAAGGGGGTGATCGGGGCGGAAGATGCGCCCTCTGCCGGCATTCCCGAGCAGGACAGGACGCAGCCCGCGGAAGAGGGGCCAGTGGAAGACCTGCCCTCCATCGTGCCGGTGCCCATGGCCCGCCCGACTGACGCGCCGCAGCCCACCTTCTTTAATGGCAGCGGTGTTGTGCTGATGCAGGGTGAAACCCGCACCCGCATCTGGGGCCTGCGTTTCGATATCCTCATCCGCCTGAAAGAAGAGGCGGAAACCACCATCGTCGATGTCCGCGTCGCTTCCCGCTACGGCCCGCACGATCTCGGCATGGGGGCGGCGATTGCGGAAGCCTATCTCGATGCGCTGGATGCGGAAATGCAGGGGCTGAACGACAACTGAGGCTATTTGTCTTGTTGTGGCGCTGCCGCGTGTTTCTTCTCCCCGTCGGGGAGAAGAAACTGGTGGCACCTGCTCGTTCCCCAACGGGGCAGCGATCGACGAAAGCATCTTGAAAATTCGCGCGTCAAAACCTCATCACGCCGGAAAATATTCGCCCAGCAGCGAAGGCGCACCATCTGTCCGCACTTCGCCCTTTTCGATCAGGTCCTCGATATGCGCCAGCACGGAAAGGGCGGCCGCGCCGTGCAGGCGCTTGTCGGTGCTGGCATAGATCACCTTCACCATATCGGCGATCAGCCGGTCGCCTTCGCGGATGCGCTTCAGAACCGCCTTTTCCCGCATACGTCGATGAGCGCGTAGCCCGCGCATGAAGGCCGAGGGATCGGTGACCGGGCCGCCGTGGCCGGGCAGGAACAGCCGGTCGTCGCGGGTGAGCAGCCTCTCCAGCGAGGCCATGTAATCGCTCATCGCCCCGTCAGGAGGTGCGACGATGGTGGTAGCCCAGGCCATCACATGATCAGCGGAAAAGACGATGCCACTGCCCTCAAGCGCGAAGGCGGTGTGGTTGGCCGTGTGCCCCGGTGTATGCAGCGCGGTCAGCGTCCATCCGTCGCCGGAAAGGCTCTGCCCATCGCCAAGCGCGATATCGGGCACAAAAGCCGTATCGGAACTTTCGGCAAAGGGATTGGTCTCGCCCACATGCAGCGGCCGGGCGGCGCGATGCGGACCTTCCGCCACCGTCAGCGCGCCGGTCGCCGCCTTCAGCCGCCGGGCGAGCGGCGAGTGATCACGATGGGTGTGGCTGACGAAGATATGGGTGACCTCGCGGCCATCAAGCGCCGCCAACAGCGCCTGAAAATGTGCCTCATCCTCCGGGCCGGGATCGATGACGGCAACAGAGCGGTCGCCGACGATGTAGCTGTTGGTGCCGTGAAAGGTGAAGGCGGAAGGATTGTTAACGGTGATGCGCTGGATGAGCGGGGCGACAGGAACCGCCTCGCCATAGGCCGGCCTGAAATCGAGATCGAATGCCGGGTCCGCCATCGAGACCTCCTGAAAAATGCCATGCCAGCTTGAGCCACGGCCTCAACCGCGCCACCGCCCAAGCCCTAACATGCGAACTTCGCCACGGCACCCAAAAAGCTTGGGTTTTGTGAAAAAATTGGTCGCCGGGTCATTGCCGGGCCGGGCAGGCTTTGATAATCAGGCCCGGTTCGGGCAGCGGCGTTTCGCTTCACTGCCCTGTTGGGGCGTCGCCAAGCGGTAAGGCACCGGTTTTTGGTACCGGCATTCCCAGGTTCGAATCCTGGCGCCCCAGCCATTCCTGCCCTGTTTTTATCATATACAGTTTCGGATTTTTACGCTTTTAACGTGAATATAGAAGTAGTAACAATTTTAGATTGTCTATTGCTGATTCCGCAACACTTTTGTGATTGTCTGAATTCAGACATCAGGAGCGGATAGCAGTGACCCAGACATCAGAACCCAGCCCATCACACAACGAACTCCCAAAGAAGCCCGATTTCGAATGGATTTTCTGGGTGTTTCCCATCGTCGCGTTTGCTGTAATCGCATATCTCGGTGAGTTGAAATGGGCGTTTGTCATCGGAGGGGGAATTGCTGTGATGCTTTTTGCCTATTTCAATTTTATTAAGCGGAAATAGCCTCATACCAAGTGAGGGTGATCTAAGCGCCGAGTTTTGCCTATAGATAATCGTGGAAACGCCGCGCATCCGGAGATACGCGGCGTCCAGTCTTAAAAATCGCAGCTAAGCCTTAAAGCGCGATATCCGGCACCTTCTTCACCGGCGCACCCGCAGGTGCTGCACCGGCGCCCTTCAGCGCCTCAAGATCGATCTGCGGCGGGGTCGGCAGCTGCAGGTGTTCGGCGGTGTAGGCCCATTCCTGCTGCACCTTTTCCGGGTCGTCATTGAGCTTGGTGCCGTAGCTCGGCACGATCTGGCGAAGCTTCGTCTGCCATTCCGGCGTTGCCACCTTGTCCTTGAAGACCTTTTCGAGAACGCTGAGCATGATCGGTGCTGCGGTGGAAGCGCCCGGCGAAGCGCCGAGCAGGCCGGCGATGCTGCCATCCCCTGCGGCGACGACTTCGGTGCCGAGCCGCAGCACGCCGCCCTTTTCTTCGTCGCGCTTGATGATCTGCACGCGCTGGCCGGCTTGCCACAGGCGCCATTCGCCCTGCTTGGCATTCGGGAAATATTCCTTCAGCGCGGCAAAACGGTCGTCATCCGACATCATCAGCTGGCCGGCGAGATACTCCACCAGCGGATATTCGTCGATGCCCACCCGCACCATCGGCCAGGCATTGCTTGTGGTGACCGAGGAGACGAGGTCGAAATAGGAGCCTTCCTTCAGGAACTTGGTGGAGAAGGTGGCGAAAGGTCCGAACAGGATAACGCGCTTGCCACCCAGCACACGGGTATCGAGATGCGGCACCGACATGGGCGGCGAGCCGACCGAAGCCTTGCCATAGGCCTTGGCCAGATGCTGCATCGTCACGTCAGGGTTTTCGTTGATGAGGAACGAGCCGCCCACCGGGAAACCGGCATAATCGTCCGCTTCGGGAATGCCGGACATCTGCAACAGATGCAGCGCGCCGCCGCCGGCGCCGATGAATACGAATTTCGCGTCCACCACCTGTTCGGCATCGGTCTTGGTGTTGGTGTAGGTCACGCGCCAGCTGCCATCGGCATTGCGCTGAATGTCGGAAACCTCGCTATTGACCTGAAGGTCGAAATTCTGGTCGCTCTGCAGATGCGATACGAACTGGCGGGTGATTTCGCCGAATTCCATGTCGGTGCCGAGCGGCGACCAGGTCGCGCCGATCTTCTGGGAAGGATCGCGGCCTTCCATCATCAGCGGCACCCACTTCTTGATCTGCTCGGGATCGGTGGAAAATTCCATGCCGGCGAAAAGCGGGCTGGCCTTGAGCGCCTGATAACGCTTTTCCAGATAGGCGACGTTCTCGTCACCCCAGACGAAGCTCATATGCGGCGTGTGGTTGATGAAGGAGCGCGGGTTCTTCAAGACGCCGTTGCGCACCTGCCAGGCCCAGAACTGCCGGGAAATCTGGAAGGATTCGTTGATGTTGACGGCCTGGGTGATCTTGATGTTGCCGTTGTCGTCTTCCGGCGTGTAGTTGAGCTCGGCAAGCGCGGAGTGGCCGGTGCCGGCATTGTTCCAGCCGTTCGAGCTTTCAAGCGCCACGCCGTCCAGCCGTTCCAGCATCTGCATCGACCAGGTGGGCTCCAGTTCGCGCAGCCAAACACCGAGCGTCGCGCTCATGATGCCGCCGCCGATCAAAAGCACATCGACCTTCTTGGCGGCCGTATTGGCGAGAAGCGGAGAAGAGGGCAGCGCCGCTGCGGCAATTCCGGCGAGCGCACCGCCCAGAACCTGTCGGCGGTTCAGCGGAAATGTATTGGAGAGATCAGTGAGCTGGGATTTGTCTTGATCGATGGGAGTCACGGCCATACCTGATTCTTGTTTTGTGTTAAAAACATTCCTCCCGATCGCCCCGTTACAGCAAAGCGCAAATCGGCACAACCCGGACTCATTCACTCCAGTTCAAGCGTTTTTGCAGGGATCTGGCCGGGACATATGGTCGCGCCGGCGAATTTTGCACATTTGCGGATCGTCATTTTTAGGGCGGTGAAGATTAGGCGATGCTTTCAAACGGTTGAAAGGGTTCTCTGCGCCCGATATCGCAAAAAGCCCGCCCGGCTACACCTTGCCGGCCATCACGGCTGGCGCAATGCCGCTGCGGGCCGATTTTTTTTCAGAAAAATGACAAAAATCCCGAAAAGTGAAAAGGCCCGCCGGTTCGGGCGGGCCTTGGCGCGTTCGGTTTGTGACCGAAGATCAGTTTGCGGCGAGGAATTCCGCGCAATAGCTCGGGCCGTTGACGCCGGGGCGGTCGGAGACGGTGCGCACGGCGGTGATCTTGTAGTCGCTGGAAACGACGAGCTGCACGGTGCAGGAGAGCGACGCGGTGCGGGCCGGCGAGATCTGGCGACCCTTCTTGCCATCCTTGCCTTCTTCGAACCTGGCCGGAATGGTGGCCTTCTTGTAGCCGCCGCGCCAGTTATAGACGGTGGAGCTGCCGGTTTCCGTGTCGCTCAGCGGCGGGCCGAATTTTGCGAAGAAAATACCTGCGGACTGGCCGACCCAGCGGGTCTCAACGGGGCTCTTCTGGGTGAAAGAAGGAGTGGAGCCGCCCGTGGAAGTGGTGCAGGCCGAGAGCGCAATGGCAAACGCTGCGAGCGTTACGCTGCGAGATAGCATGGTGAAATGTCCTTTGTGCCGTGTCCGGCTTCCCGCCGGTCATTCCGTTCCCCTAGCAGATTTGGCGACGGGGGGCAGGGGAGGTGGGCGGCTTGACGAAAATTTCCTGCCACAATTGCTTTTTTGTAACGTTTTGAGGGCTTCCCCCCGGCATCGCAGGCGCTTGGCAGGGCTGTTTCAACGGATGGGAAAAACTTGTCATAAAAAATGCAATAAGCCGCTTGTCGAATGCCGGAGGCTGGTCTATAGAAGCGCCGCTGGTCACGGAGTGTAGCGCAGTCTGGTAGCGCACGTCGTTCGGGACGACGGGGTCGGAGGTTCGAATCCTCTCACTCCGACCAGCTTGGAGCCCAATAGATACAGCGGCTTGCAACTGATCCCGATACTTCCTGAAAATCTCAAGGTCAAAGCCTTGCACCGAAACCGTCGCTGTTAAATCAGAACCGGTTGGAATGCATCCGTCGCTCTTGCCTGAAAATCAGGGCACAGATGCGGATAGGCGCCTTCAAACTCCCGTTCTTCAATTGGTGTCTGCTTTAGGGGGCGGAGAGCGTTTCCTGCTCGCAGATGTGAAACCGCACCGTCGCCTCAGCCGCGCGCCCGAACAAAAGAGGCCCGTCGCTCCGCCAAGCGCCAGGCCTCAATGTCGCGGCCTTGTTTCAGGGGACGCGCGACACGGACCGTCTTAGAAGCGTCAATTCTCGTCCACAATCCAAGAAGTTATCCATGACAGTCACGAGCCCTGAATTTCGGGGCCATCGACATGATCAACTTATCGCGATCAAAAAAGAGGCCCGCTGTTTTTTCAAACAACGAGCCTCTGTTGGGCCGCTTGGCGGAGCGACCGCATGCAAATTCGCCTTTTGCGCATGAACGTCGAATGAACAAACGGCTTTCTGCGTGGCCGAGAAACAACCCGTAAAAATCAGGATAGCAACATGGATCGGAAAGCCGCCTCAGCCGTTATC
This sequence comes from Agrobacterium sp. LAD9, assembly GCF_003031125.1. Lineage (NCBI taxonomy): Bacteria > Pseudomonadati > Pseudomonadota > Alphaproteobacteria > Hyphomicrobiales > Rhizobiaceae > Agrobacterium > Agrobacterium sp. LAD9. The sequence goes on from NZ_PHGS01000004.1 coordinate 46,953, forward strand.
TAACCATACAACAATGGAGGATAACATGCTGAAGGGTATTGCACTGTGGGCTATGGGCGTTCCGGTCGTGGTGATTATTCTGCTTTATATGTTCGTGTTTTAAGCTGATCCCAAGTCTTTTACACGGAAGAACCTCTCAAACTAAAAAGGCGACCGTTCTGACGGTCGCCTTTTTGTTTGTCCATGCCCGTGCCTGTCAGCTGAGGTCGCCGATCAGCCGCGAGGCTGTGGCAGCATCCGTGCGGCGGATGTCGATTTCGTCGCGGTGTCTTGCCAGGAGTTCGCTCGCCAGCAGCTTTTCCGCGAGATCGGCGGGCAGCGAGAGAATCACGCGGTCACCCTGTTCTTCCGTCGCGCCGACGCTCCGCTTGCCGGCAATCATGCCGCCCGCCACCGTGTTGTTGGTGTCGGGGTCGATCAGGATGAACGAGCCGGTTGAGCGGTTCTGTTCGTAGGCATCGAAGATAGCCGTCTCGTCGAAGGAAAGCCGCACCTTGCCGATGGCGTTCATCGGCAGCGAGGTCTCATGCGCCTGCCATTCGCCTTCCTTGAGGTTGAGCTGGCTGACGGGCTGGACGCTGACACGCTGGCGGCGGCTACCGCTTTTCAGCCAGTAGCGCTTGCCCGCTTCGATGCCGCCCGGCTGCAACGCCACGATCTGCGCGTCGAAGGCAAGACCCGTCTGCGGCTGCGCCTCGATGGAGACGATCATGTCGCCGCGCGACACGTCCACCTGACGGTCGAGCACGAGGGTGACGGCGTCACCCGCGACGGCCGCATTGCGCACCAGATCGAAAGTCACGATCTGCTTGACGTTCGCGACCATGCCTGACGGCAGGATGACGACGCTGTCGCCCGGCTTCACCGAGCCGCCGGCAACCGTGCCCTGATAACCGCGGAAGCTCTCGCCGGGGCGCGACACGCGCTGTACGGGCAGACGGAAGCCGCCCGACTGCGCGGAGCGAACGGTTGCAAGTTCCAGCGTTTCCACCAGCGTCGGGCCTTCATACCAGGGCATGGCGGCCTTGCCTGACAGAACGACATTTTCGCCCTTCAGCGCTGACATCGGTATTGCCGTGATCTGCTTGATGCCGAGGTTGGAGGCGAACTCGCGGAATTCGTGGGCGATCAGCTCGAAACCGGCCTTGTCGTAATGTGTCAGGTCGATCTTGTTGACGGCCAGCACGAACTGCCGGATGCCCATCAGCGCCGCAATGGTGGCGTGGCGGCGTGTCTGTTCCAGAATGCCGGTGCGGGCATCAACGAGCAGCACGGCGAGATCGGCTGTGGAAGCGCCGGTCGCCATGTTACGGGTATATTGCTCGTGGCCGGGCGTATCGGCCACGATGAAGGCGCGCCGGTCGGTGGCGAAATAACGATAGGCGACATCGATGGTGATGCCCTGTTCGCGCTCCGCCTGAAGACCGTCCAGCAGCAGCGCGAAATCGGGCAGGCCGAGATCGTTCTGCTTGCCGCTGTCGCGGTGCAGGGTGGCGGCCTGATCTTCCTTGACGGCCTTGGTGTCCCAGAGAAGACGGCCGATCAGGGTCGACTTGCCGTCATCCACGCTGCCGCAGGTGATGAGCCGCAGAGGGCGCGTATCGCGCGCCGCCTTCGAATGCTCGGCAAAGGGCAGGATGGTGGCGGAAGAGGAGGGGGTGTTGGCGGCTGCGGCGCTCATCAGAAATACCCCTCGCGCTTCTTCTTCTCCATGGAACCGGACTGGTCGCGGTCGATCGCCCGGCCCTGCCGTTCGGAAACCGTGGCGATTTCCAGCTCGGCGATAACCTCCTGAAGCGTCGCCGCTTCGGAACGGATCGCGCCGGTCAGCGGGAAGCAGCCGAGCGTGCGGAAGCGGATCGAGCCGTGCTGGATCTCTTCGCCGGGCAGCAGTTCCAGACGCTCGTCTTCGGCAAGAATCATCATGCCGTCGCGCTCGATGTAAGGACGCTCGGCAGCGTAATAGAGCGGCACCAGCGGAATGTTTTCCGCCTCGATGTAACGCCAGATATCGACTTCGGTCCAGTTGGAGAGCGGGAAGGCGCGCACGCTTTCGCCCTTGCGGACCATACCGTTATAGATGTTCCACAGTTCCGGGCGCTGGTTGCGCGGGTCCCATTTGTGGTCGGGCGTGCGGAAGGAGTAGATGCGCTCCTTGGCGCGGCTTGCTTCCTCGTCGCGACGTGCGCCACCGAAGGCCGCATCGAACTGGCCGGCATCGAGCGCCTGGCGCAGCGCTTCGGTCTTCATGATGTCGGTGTAGAGCGCCGATCCGTGGGAGAAAGGCGTCACATTTTCCGTCTCGCCGCGCGGGTTGGTATAGGAGATCAGGTCTAGATCGTATTCCTTGACGATATTGTCGCGGAATTCGATCATTTCCTTGAACTTCCAGCCCGTATTGACGTGCAGCAGCGGGAAGGGGATGCGGCCGGGGAAGAAGGCCTTACGCGCCAGGTGCAGCAGCACGGAACTATCCTTGCCGATGGAATACAGCATCACGGGATTGTCGAATTCGGCGGCAACTTCGCGGAAGATGTGAATGGCTTCGTTTTCAAGCGCCTTCAGATGGGGATCGAGCGGCGGCTTGGATGCGACAGTATTCTTGCTGTCCGTCTCGTGGACTGCGTTGGACATTGTGAACTCCGGAAAATGTACTGAATGATTATCGTTGCGGGATGGCGGAAACGGCGGATGTCTGCTCCGCACCGGCGACGTGAAGACCGCATTCGCGCTTCTCGTCGTTTTCCCACCACCATCGTCCGGCGCGCTCAGGCTCACCGGGCTTGATGGCGCGTGTACACGGCTCGCAGCCGATGGAGGGGTAACCACGCGCATGCAACGGATTGACGGGAATGTTTTCAGACGCGACATAGGCCTGGATCTGGTCGATGTCCCAGTCCGCCAGAGCATTGATCTTGATGAGATTGCGCTCGGCGTCGAACTCGGCGAAAGGCGTCGTGGCGCGATTGCCCGACTGGCCGCGCCTGAGGCCGGTAATCCAGAAGGCAGCGCCATCAAGCGCCTTGCCAAGCGGGATCAGCTTTCTGACATGACAGCAGGCGTGACGCGCCTCGATGCTTTCGTAAAAGCCGTTGAGACCGTATTTTGCGGCATAGGCGTCGATGTCGTCCTGCTCGGGCCGGAAGCGACGGATGTTTATGCCGAAACGTTCTTCGGTTTCATCGATGAGATCGACGGTTTCCTTGAACAGACGGCCGGTTTCCAGCGTCACGACATCGATTGGCAACCGGTGCGTACCGATGGCGGCGGTGATGACCTGATCTTCGATGCCGAGGCTGGTGGTAAAGACCGCACGGCCGCCGAGACCGGCGATGAAGGAAAGTCGTCCCGCAAGATCGAGCCCGGCAAGCGTGGCGTCGAGGGATGCGGTATCGGCAGAGGCATTTGCTGAATTGATCGTCATTGTCACGTCCGGGATTTCCATGGCCGATTATTGTTGAAATCCGGCCTCCGGAACAGAAATGACAGTCTTTGTGCGCTGCACTTGAGAGCAAAAATGCCTCACGCGCACAGAGTATGAGCAAAAGATGCCCGTTCACCTTCTTTGCAGCTTGGATTTGAATTGTGACAACTTCTGCGCTAAGCCGGAATTGCCGGGTTCCCGGGCTTGTGGTCTACTGGTTTTACGATGATTTCGCAGAAGGCAAAATATGCGCTGAGGGCGCTCCTTTCGCTGGCCAAGGCCGACGGCGGCTGTCCTGTGCAGATTTCCGATATTGCTCGTGAACAGGCCATTCCGAAAAAGTTTCTGGAACAGATCCTTCTCGAAATGAAGAAGGAACGCATTGTCGAAAGCAGGCGTGGCAAGCAGGGCGGTTATCTGCTGGCGCGCCCGGCCTCGGACATCACCTTCGGCGAGGTGCTGCGCCTGATCGACGGGCCGCTTGCCCCCTTGCCCTGCCTGTCGCAGACCGCCTATCGCCGCTGCGAGGATTGCGATGGCGAGAAGCGGTGCGAAATCCGCCACGTCTTTGCCCGCGTGGCCGATGCCACCCGCAACATCCTGTTCAACACCACTGTCGCCGATGCCGTGGCCGGTGTTGAAGTGCCCGAGCTTTTGACGGCTTAGCCATCGGCGCAATAGGTGTGCAGTACGGTCCCTCCACCCTCATTCCTGTGCTTGTCACAGGAAACCAGTCGATGCGCGTCTGCGCGGCGAAAAGACTCTTCTCAGCCCAAGGGCTTGGGCTGGCTGGATTCCTGTGACAAGCACAGGAATGAGGGGAGGGAGGGAGTGCGTCGCGATCGCCGGGAGCTTGAGCCTGCCATGCCGATGGACTGGTGGACGCCGCATGTCCCCCAATCCCCTCATACCGCTCAGACGAAAAAATCGTCTAAAACCCCATAATATTTTTCGCTATCGCGGCAAAAAATCGTCAAAAATGTGAAATGCTTTTGCATTCAGAAAAGTTTTACACGACGCTTGTTGCGCCTTTCGCTTATGCTGCGCTGTATTTGTTGCCCGGGGAAACGCTCTCGGGAAACACTTTTTCGATCGTATTCGGCCTCATTGACCAACTCTACTCAACCGGTAGAGTTAAGCCATCGCAATCAGGAGGGAATACCGATGTCCAAGCTTCTGTCCGGTTTGAGCGTTGTTGCGCTTAGCCTTTCACTGGCACTTGGCGGCGCTGGCTCGGCCGCCGCGCAGACCAAGCTGCTCAACGTGTCCTACGACCCGACCCGTGAACTCTACAAGGATTTCAACGAAGCCTTCGCCAAGAAGTGGAAAGCGGATACGGGTGAGGACGTCACCATCCAGCAGTCGCATGGTGGTTCCGGCAAGCAGGCGCGCTCGGTTATCGACGGCCTTGAGGCCGACGTGGTGACGTTGGCGCTGCAGAGCGATATCGACGCCATCGTCCAGAACTCCGGCAAGATCAACAAGGACTGGCGCACCCGCCTGCCGCATAATTCCTCGCCTTATACCTCGACCATCGTGTTCCTGGTGCGCAAGGGAAACCCCAAAGGCATTCATAACTGGGGCGATCTGGTGAAGGGCGACATCCAGATCGTCACGCCGAACCCGAAGACCTCGGGCGGCGCGCGCTGGAATTATCTTGCGGCCTGGGCCTGGGCCAATGAGGAATTCAAGGGCGACAAGGACAAGATAAAGGCCTATGTCGGCGAGCTCTACAAGCGCGCTCCCGTTCTCGATACCGGCGCCCGCGGCTCCACGGTGACCTTCGCACAGCGCCAGATCGGTGACGTGCTGCTGGCCTGGGAAAACGAAGCCTATCTCGCCGGCCAGGAATTCGGTGCTGACGCCTTCGATATCGTCGTGCCGCCGATCTCGATCCTTGCCGAACCGCCGGTCGCCGTGGTTGACGCCAATGTCGACGCCAAGGGAACACGCAAGGCAGCGGAAGCCTATCTGCAATATCTCTATTCCGACGAGGGCCAGAATATTGCGGCGAAACACTTCTACCGTCCGTCCAACCCCGCCGTGGTCTCCAAGGATCTGCTGAAGCAGCTGCCCGACATCAAGCTCGTCACCATTGACGACCCGCAGTTTGGCGGTTGGGCCAAGGCGCAGCCGGAACATTTCGGTGACGGCGGCATCTTCGACCAGATTTACAAGCCCGCAAAGTAAGCGGATGATGGGCTGACGAGAAACAGCCCGCCCGCAAGGGACGTTGAAAAACAGCAGCTGGATCGACCGGACACCGTGCCGGTCGATCCTTTATAATAAACGCCGGGGAACACCGGCTCCCAGAGAGCATTTCCAGGAAAAGTGGACCCCGGTTTTCTCTCCGGAAGTGCGCCAAAACAAAGATTATCCGGAGCCTTGATGAGCAATAATACATCCGGAAACAGGTGGAAATGGCGGCAGTCGAGCGTCATACCGGGCTTCGGCCTGACGCTTGGTTACACAGTGACCTATCTGTTTCTCATCATTCTTATTCCGCTGGGCGGCCTTATCTGGTCCACGGCGAAACTGGGTTTTTCAGATTTCATTGCGATTGCCACCGATAGCCGCACGCTGAATGCACTGCGCGTCAGCTTCGGTACGGCGTTTCTGGCGGCACTGGTCAACGCGGTTTTCGGCGTCATCGTCGCCTGGGTCCTGACCCGTTACCGTTTTCCCGGCCGCCGATTTGTCGATGCCATCGTCGATCTGCCCTTTGCCCTGCCGACGGCAGTGGCCGGTATCGCGCTCACCACGCTTTATGCCAATCGCGGCTGGGTCGGTTCGCTGTTCGAACCCTTCGGCATCAAGATCGCCTTTACGCCGACCGGCATCGTCATTGCGCTGATCTTCATCGGCCTGCCTTTCGTGGTCCGCACCGTGCAGCCGGTCATGGAAGAGATCGACCGTCAGGTGGAGGAAGTGGCGGCCACGCTTGGCGCCAACCGTTTCCAGACCATTACCCGCGTTCTGCTGCCGAGCCTCACGCCGGCGATCCTTACGGGTTTTGCGCTCGCCTTCGCGCGCGGTGTCGGGGAATATGGTTCGGTCATCTTCATCGCCGGCAATATTCCTTACGTGTCGGAAATCGCGCCGCTCCTCATCGTCATCCGGCTGGAGGAGTTCAATTATGCGGCCGCGACCGGCATCGCCACCATCATGCTGATCATCTCGTTTGCCATGCTGTTCCTCATCAATCTCATTCAGGCCTGGAGCCGCAAGAGGTACGGTTATGTCTGAGACCGCTCCCCGCACGTCCCCCCGGCCGTTCCGCGACCCCGCCAGCGAGAGTTTTCCCGCCCGGCTGGCATTGATCGCGATAGCCTTTGTGTTCCTCGCTGCATTTCTGGTCCTGCCGCTGATATCGGTTTTCTTCGAAGCCTTCCGCAAGGGTGCGGAAAGCTTCTGGGAGGCGATCGTCGAACCGGATGCGCTCTCCGCCATCCGCCTGACACTGCTCGTCGCCGCCATTTCGGTGCCGCTCAACCTGATCTTCGGGGTTGCCGCCGCCTGGGCGATTGCGAAATTCGAATTCAAAGGCAAGGCGTTCCTGATCACGCTCATCGACCTGCCGTTTTCGATCTCGCCGGTCATATCGGGCCTTGTCTATGTCATCCTGTTTTCCTCGCACAGCGTGCTGGGGCCATGGCTGAAGAGTTACGGCATCGAAATCCTCTTTGCGGTGCCGGGCATCGTGCTGGCCACCATCTTCGTCACCTTTCCTTTCGTCGCGCGCGAATTGATCCCGCTGATGCAGGAGCAGGGCAATGGCGACGAGGAGGCGGCGATTTCGCTCGGCGCAACCGGCTGGCAGACCTTCTGGTATGTCACGCTGCCGAACATGAAATGGGGCCTGCTCTACGGGGTGCTGCTCTGCAACGCCCGCGCCATGGGCGAGTTCGGCGCCGTCTCGGTGGTATCAGGCCATATTCGCGGCGAGACCAACACCATGCCGCTGCATGTCGAGATACTCTATAATGAGTACAATATGGGTGCGGCCTTTGCGGTGGCGACGCTGCTGGCTGGTCTGGCGCTCGTGACGCTCGTTCTCAAAACCATTCTCGAAATACGCTTTGGCGCGGGCAACGCAGCCGGCAAGCATTGAAAGGCATATTCATGGAAGTGAAAGTTTCCGGCATCACCAAGCAGTTCGATCGCTTTCCCGCACTGAACGACGTGTCGCTCGATATTCGTTCCGGCGAGCTGATCGCTCTGCTCGGTCCCTCCGGTTCCGGCAAGACGACGCTGCTGCGTCTCATCGCCGGCCTGGAACAGCCGACCAAAGGCCACATCTTCTTCGGTGACGAGGACGCCTCGCACCGCACGGTGCAGGAGCGCAATGTCGGTTTCGTCTTTCAGCATTATGCGCTGTTCCGCCATATGACGGTGGCGGAGAACATCGCCTTCGGCCTGAAGGTGCGTCCTTCCGCCAAGCGCCCGCCGAAGGCGGAAATCCGCAGGCGCGTGTCCGAGCTTCTCGACATGGTGCATCTCTCCGGCCTCGAAAAACGTTACCCCACCCAGCTTTCCGGCGGTCAGCGCCAGCGCGTGGCGCTTGCCCGCGCTGTCGCCATCGAGCCGAAGGTCCTGCTTCTCGATGAACCTTTCGGCGCGCTCGATGCCAAGGTCCGCAAGGAGCTGCGCCGCTGGCTGCGTGAATTCCACGACCGCACCGGCCACACCACCGTTTTCGTGACCCACGATCAGGAAGAGGCGCTGGAACTGGCCGACCGCGTCGTCGTCATGAGCCAGGGCAAGATCGAACAGGTCGGCACGGCGGACGATGTTTATGACACGCCCAATTCCCCCTTCGTCTTCTCCTTCATCGGCGAATCCTCCAGCCTGCCGATTACGATCCGCGACGGCCATGTACTGTTTCAGGGAGAGAGCATCGGCATCGATGAGAGCGGCACGGGCGAGGGTGAGCTTTTCTTCCGTCCGGAAGATGTGGTGCTGACGCAGGAGAAGGACGCGCTTTACGGCAAGGTCACCACCTGTCGCCGCCTCGCCGGCACCCGCATCGCCGAAATCGACATCGCCAATAACGGCCACGAGCCCTATCACCTCGAAATCGAGGTGCCGCTCAACGCCGCCGTGGCCGTGGGCGCGGAACTGCGCTTCCGTCCGACGCGGTGGAAGGTGTTCGGGAAGAAGTAGGGGAGGTATCGCGGAGGCAGTTGACGGTTTGTTGCGACCTGCAGTTCCTCCGTCATACCGGCCTTGAGCCGGTATCCAGCCAGCCCAAGTCCTTGGGCTGAAATGGCTCTTCCCCGCCGCGCAGACGCGCGTCGACTGGATTCCGGCTCAAGGCCGGAATGACGGGGAGAGTGAGGCTACCGCGAACGCCATCAAATGCCGCTTTTGCCGCGTTAGTTCACGCCCGGATTTCCATGCTGACCCGTCTCAATCCAGAAACGGAAAAGGGCCGCCGAAGCGACCCTTCCATGAGCTTGGTCCTGTTTACAGACCCGGGACTGTTTCTCAACGTTCCGAAGGCAAGATGTCTTACGCCGAGGGCTGCCCCGTCGAAAACACACCCTTTCCATTGCCTGCACCAGAGACCGAAATCTCATTAGACATTGGATCACCTCCTTCCGATACGTTGAACATAACTAGAAGGTAGTACGATTCGTCAGTAATGCAAGAGGGGTTACTTATAACGGGCGCCCGGGCGTTACGACACCCGCATCACGATCTTGCCGATATGATTGCTGCTCTCCATCAGCCGGTGCGCTTCCACAACCTCGTCCAGCGTGAAGACCCGGTTGATAACAGGCGCGACCTGACCGCGCTCGATGAGCGGCCAGACCTCTCCGATGAGGTCGTCGCGGATGGCGCGTTTTTCGTCCGCCGTGCGGGGACGCATGGTGGAGCCGGTGACGGTGAGGCGTTTGACCATGATCGGGGTTAGATTGACCTTCTCGGCCATGGCACCACCCAGAAAGGCGATGATCGACAGGCAGCCATCCTTGGCGAGTGCCGCAAGGTTCTTTTCGAAATAGGCTGCGCCGATCATGTCGAGAACGACATCGACGCCCTTGCCGCCGGTTTCGGATTTAACGATCTCGGCGAAATCCTCCTCGCGGTAATTGATCGCGCGCTTGGCGCCGAGCTTCACGCAGGCCTCGCATTTTTCCGCCGAGCCCGCCGTGGCATAGACTTCGGCGCCAAAGGCTTTCGCAAGCTGGATGGCAGTCGTGCCGATACCGCTGGTGCCGCCGTGGATGAGCACGCTTTCCCCTTCGGTAAGGCCTGCCATCTGGAAGAGATTGGCCCAGACAGTGAAGAAGGTTTCCGGCAATGCGGCCGCTTTGACGGCGTCGTAACCTTTGGGGAAGGGCAGGGCCTGCCCGGCGGGCACGGTGCAATATTCGGCATAAGCGCCGCCATTGGCGAGCGCGCAGACCTTGTCGCCCAGCGCGAATTCATCGACGCCTTCACCGAGCGCGACCACCTCGCCGGCGATTTCGAGGCCGAGGATCGGGCTTGCATCCTTCGGCGGCGGATAGGTGCCCTGGCGCTGCGCGACATCGGGGCGGTTGACGCCCGCCGCGTCGACCTTCACCAGAATTTCGCCTTTTGCGGGTCTCGGCAAAGGCGCTTGCGAAAGGCGCATCACCTCCGGGCCGCCATGGGAGGGAAGGTCGATGAAGCGCATTTTTTCGGGCAGGATCATAGTGTCGGGCATGGCCAGGGGCAACTCCTCACTTGTCGGCGTCGCCTGAAGATGTAGGTCAGATGCGCCGTTGAGGGAAGGTGGCTCTTTGCCGCTGATGTCAATTTGTCTCGCCGAACACCCGGACGACGAAGCCGCTTTCATTTTCCTTCGCAGCGGCCTTCACACCCGCGATCTCGCTGCCGATACGCTCGGGATTGGCGATGATCAGCCCCTTCGGCAGGGTGAGGACACCGATCGAGCAGCGCAGCAGCGCGAAGTCCCGCTCGTTGCCGTGGCGGTCCTGGCCTTTCATGCAGCCGGCGGCGCGGTCTTCGTCCGAATAGAGTTCGGCGACATCGTCGTGAAAATCGCTGAGCAGCCGCTCTAGGATTTCCGTCAGTTCTCCTACCGACCAGTCACGCACGCCGATGAAGAAGTCGTCGCCGCCGATATGGCCGAGGAAACAATCGCCGGCAAAAAAGTAGCGGCGCATCAGAGCCGAAAACAGGGTGATGGCGTGGTCGCCGGCGTTGAAGCCGTATTTGTCGTTGAAGGGTTTGAAATTATCGAAGTCGCAATAGCAGAAGAAGCGCGCCTCGTCGCCGTCGCTGCAGCGGTCGGCAATGAAGCCGCCAATCGCGCGGTTGCCGGGCAGCGCCGTCAGCGGGTTCTGGTCCTGCGCCATCTTCAGCTGTTTTTCGTTGATGACCTTGATGAGTGAGGCGGCGGAGACGATGCCGGCGTAACGCATGTTTTCGGTGAGGATGATGCAGGCGCTGCCGCCCATGCTGGCGAACATGTTCATCAGCTGGTCGGCATCCGCATCGAGGCCGACGATCGGCGCGGGATCGACGAAATGGGAAATGGTGCGCTCATAGATCTTGTTCTTGAGCAGGTCGCGGCCAAAGGGCCGATAGATATATTCCTTGAGGTGATATTCGTTGATGACGCCGCGCGGTTCGCCATTGGCGTTGAGAACCGGGAAGAAGGCCTGTTGCGGATTTCTGCGGAACAGTTCGAAGACGCTGTCGACGCTGTCATGCTCGAAGACGGTGGGAAGGCGCTCTATTTCCCGGCGGATGAGAATTTCATCCAGCGTCTGGCTGCTGCGTCGCGCCACGCCGATGCGGTTGATGTGGGGAAAACTTTCAGGCAATTCGCTGGTGAAGACCGTTGGCCTGGCGATCAGCCAGCCCTGCACCAGATCGACGCCGAATTCGCGGCAGGTCAGAAATTCCGCTTCGGTCTCGATGCCTTCCGCAATGACCCTGACGCCGAGAACATGGGCGATGTTGACGATGTTGCGCACAAGGTGCTGCTTGCGCGGCAATTGGTCGACGCCGGTGATGAAATGCCGGTCGATCTTCAGGTAATCCAGCGGGAAGTCGCAGAGCAGCTTCATCTCGCCGTGACCGGCACCGAAATCGTCGATTGCCAGCTTGAAACCTTCCTTGCGCATACGGGCGATCAGCGCCGTGAACTCCGGCACGCTGGTATTATCGAAGCGTTCGGAAAGTTCAAAGCAGATGGAGGAGGCCGGAATGCCCGCCCGCGCCAGATGGCCGACGAGCTTGTCCAGAATGGCGTCGCCATGCGGGATCAGCCGTACATCGAGATTGAGGAAGAGGGTGGCGGAGGAAAAATCGGGCAGGGTAGAGAATTTTGCGAGCGCCCGGCTTGCCAGCATCTGCTCGAAGGCCTTCAGCTCGCCATCTGCAGCAGCCTGGTCGAGAAGCGCCAGCGGATTGGAAAAACCGAGCCGATCATGGCCGCGCATCAGCGATTCATAACCGAAGATCGTGCCCGTCGTCGCCTCGACAATCGGCTGGAACGCCGTTTCGAGCACTAGCTTGGCCATGGGAAACATGTGCCCGGAGGCAAAACGCCTGATGACATCGTTCTCCAGCGTGACGGCCTGCATTTTATTCTCCGCTGTTGCCGGTCCCCATGTGGCTAACGTAAGGGGAGCCTGTCTCTTTTGCGGCGAACAATCGCAGATTACAGGTCAACAAAAGCTTTCACGACTGTGAAGCTTTGATGAACGTTTTGTTACAACCCCATAAGCATGTGGGCCCATAAGCATGTGGGCCCATGAGCATGTGGGGTCGTTGCGCCGGGCCTCATGCACGGCGGACGTGCCCGGTGTGAGCGGCGTAGAGATCCGCGACGTTCATACGCTCCCGGTCTGCCTCGACAGACTCTGCGGACTCGGTGCCGACGCCATGTTCGGCGGAGGCCGCCCATAGTCTCAGCGCTGCCCTGACGACCTCGCTGCCGGATGCGTAAGCGCCGCAATTCACGGCCTCGCGCATTCTTGCTGCCTGTTCCGGGGAAATCGATACTGTTACCATTGGCATGATATCACTCCCTTCTTTAAACGCTGCGAGCGGTCCTTCGATGTCCGGTTTGCGGATCGGGTGCCGTCGTGGTCTAGGCGGGCGTTTTTATCGTCTTTCGTCTGGCGCCGCTTCCAGCGAAATTTGTATCATCAGCGATATTAGCACGAAACGCGTTCCATTCCCAATTCGCAGTATATCACGGTTTAGTTTTTCCCCCGTGAACCGGGCGGCAGCATGGGGTTCGCCACACCGGCCGATGCCTGCGAAACTATCACTGTCCGGCCAAGGAAAATATGATCCATCGCAAATCAGCGACATAAAATGGCGCGTTTTTTATTGATTGATTGGTCAATCAAGAATAATTTGCCATCCGTCAAGGAGACCCCTATGCCCAAGATCGGAATGGAGCCTTTGCGCCGCAAGGCGCTTGTGGATGCGGCGCTTCGCACCATAGGCCACCATGGTTCGCTGAATGTGACAATGTCTGATATCGCCCGGGAAGCGGGCGTGTCGGCAGCGCTCGCGCATCATTATTTCGGCAGCAAGCAGCAGCTTCTTCTGGAAACCATCCGCAGCCTGCTGCGCGACCTCAGGCGCGATGCCGTTGCGGCGCTGACACGCGCTTCCGGCCCGCGCGAAAGGCTGAGCGCCATCGTGCATGTCTCCTTTCAGAGCGACCAGTTCACGCCCGAAACCGTGGCGGCATGGCTCGCCTTTTATGTCGAGGCGCAGCGTTCGGAGGAAACGCGCCGCCTGCTGGTGCTTTATTCCCGCCGCCTGCGCTCCAATCTCATGGCCAGCCTCAACCGGCTTTGTCCGCCCGACGATGCCGCGCGCATTGCGGAAGGGGCGGCGGCCCTGATCGACGGGCTTTATATCAGGCACAGCCTGCGTTCCGCCCCGCTTGGCATCGCCTCCGCGCCGGCGCTGGTCGAGGATTATTTCGACATGCAGCTCAAATCTTTTCCCGATGGACAGCGCCCGAAGCCGTCCATCCGCGTTCTCAAGGAGACTTCGACATGACCATCGCGACGCCGCTCAAGGCGCAGCCGAAAGCCTCGCATTTCATCGACGGGGACTATGTCGAGGATAATACCGGTACGCCGTTCGAGAGCATCTTTCCGGCCACCGGCGAAGTGATAGCAAGGCTGCATGCGGCAACACCTGCCATCGTCGAGCGCGCCATCGCCTCGGCCAAACGCGCGCAGAAGGAATGGGCAGCGATGAGCCCCACGGCGCGCGGCCGCATCCTCAAACGCGCCGCCGATATCATGCGCGAACGCAACGATGCGCTTTCCACGCTGGAAACGCTGGATACGGGCAAGCCCATTCAGGAAACCATCGTCGCCGACCCAACCTCCGGCGCCGATGCTTTCGAATTCTTCGGCGGCATCGCGCCGTCTGCCCTGAATGGCGATTACATCCCGCTCGGCGGTGATTTCGCCTATACCAAGCGTGTGCCGCTCGGCGTCTGCGTCGGCATCGGCGCCTGGAACTATCCGCAGCAGATCGCCTGCTGGAAGGCCGCGCCCGCGCTGGTCGCCGGCAATGCCATGGTCTTCAAGCCCTCGGAAAACACGCCGCTCGGCGCGTTGAAGATTGCCGAAATCCTCATCGAAGCCGGCTTGCCAAAGGGCCTGTTCAACGTCATCCAGGGCGACCGCGACACCGGCCCGCTTCTGGTCAACCACCCCGAAGTGGCCAAGGTCTCGCTCACCGGCTCCGTGCCGACCGGCCGCAAGGTGGCCGCCGCCGCCGCCGGGCATCTGAAGCATGTGACCATGGAACTCGGCGGCAAGTCGCCGATGATTGTCTTCGATGATGCCGATATCGAAAGCGCCGTCGGCGGCGCGATGCTCGGCAACTTCTATTCCTCCGGCCAGGTCTGCTCGAACGGCACGCGCGTTTTCGTGCAGAAAAAGGCGAAGGAGCGTTTCCTCGACAACCTGAAAAGCCGCACTGAGGCGATGATCCTCGGCGATCCCCTCGATTACGCCACCCATCTCGGCCCGCTGGTCTCCAAGGCCCAGCAGGAGAAGGTTCTTTCCTATATTGAAAAGGGCAAGGCGGAAGGAGCGACGCTCATCACCGGCGGCGGCATTCCCAACAATGTCTCGGGCGAGGGCGCTTATGTGCAACCGACCGTGTTCGCCGATGTGACCGACGATATGACCATCGCCCGCGAGGAAATCTTCGGGCCGGTCATGTGCGTGCTGGATTTCGACGATGAGGACGAGGTTATCGCCCGCGCCAACGCAACCGAATTCGGGCTGGCCGGCGGCGTCTTCACCGCCGATCTCGCCCGCGCCCACCGTGTGGTGGATCAGCTGGAGGCGGGCACGCTGTGGATCAATACCTATAATCTCTGCCCGGTGGAAATGCCCTTCGGCGGCTCCAAGCAGTCCGGGTTCGGGCGGGAGAATTCGGCGGCGGCGCTGGAGCATTATAGCGAGCTGAAGACGGTTTATGTGAGCACGGGGAAGGTGGACGCGCCTTATTAAGGCAGCGTTGCGGATTGGGGCTTACCCCCCCCTCTGTCCTGCCGGACATCTCCCCCTCAAGGGGGGAGATCGATCTGAGGCCAGGTTTCGCCCTTCTCAAATTTCGAGGGTGAAGTGATACGGCTCGTCCTGCCGGACATCTCCCCCTCAAGGGGGGAGATGTCCGGCAGGACGAGCCGTATCACTTCACCCTCGAAATTTGAGAAGGGCGAAACCTGGCCTCAGATCGATCTCCCCCCTTGAGGGGGAGATGTCCGGCAGGACAGAGGGGGGTAACCCCACCCGCACATGAGCCATTGAGAGAGAGCACAAATCATGCAGGCAGATTACGTCATCGTCGGTTCGGGCTCCGCAGGCTCCGCCATCGCCTATCGCCTGTCGGAAGACGGTCGTTATTCTGTCATCGTCATCGAGGCAGGCGGTTCCGATTTCGGCCCCTTTATCCAGATGCCCGCCGCACTCGCGTGGCCGATGAGCATGAAGCGCTACAATTGGGGTTATCTCTCCGAGCCCGAACCCAATCTCGACAACCGTCGTATCACCGCCCCGCGCGGCAAGGTAATCGGCGGCTCGTCCTCCATCAACGGCCTCGTTTACGTGCGCGGCCACGCGGAGGATTTCAACCGCTGGGAAGAGCTTGGCGCGCATGGCTGGGCCTATGCGGATGTGCTGCCTTACTTCAAGCGCATGGAGCACAGCCATGGCGGCGAGGAAGGCTGGCGCGGCACGGATGGGCCGCTGCATGTGCAGCGTGGCCCCGTCAGCAATCCGCTGTTCCACGCCTTCATTCAGGCGGGCGCGCAGGCGGGCTTTGAACTGACGGACGATTATAACGGCTCCAAGCAGGAGGGTTTCGGCCTGATGGAGCAGACCATCCACAATGGCCGCCGCTGGTCCGCCGCCAATGCCTATCTGAAGCCGGCGCTGAAGCGCGGCAACGTCACGCTGGTCAATGGTTTCGCCCGCAAGATCGTCATCGAGAACGGCCGCGCCGTGGGTGTCGAGATCGAACGCAAGGGCGTGGTGGAAACCATCACGGCCAATCGCGAGGTCATCCTTTCTGCCTCCTCGTTCAACTCGCCGAAACTGCTGATGCTTTCGGGTATCGGCCCTGCTGCGCATCTGAAAGACATGGGCATAGAGGTGAAGGCGGATCGTCCGGGCGTCGGCGCAAATCTTCAGGACCATATGGAGTTTTATTTCCAGCAGGTCTCCACCAAGCCGGTCTCGCTTTATTCCTGGCTTCCATGGTTCTGGCAGGGCGTTGCGGGCGCGCAATGGCTGCTGTCAAAAGGCGGGCTTGGCGCCTCCAACCAGTTCGAGGCCTGCGCCTTCCTGCGCTCCGCGCCCGGTCTGAAACAGCCCGATATCCAGTATCATTTCCTGCCCGTGGCCATTTCCTATGACGGCAAGGCCGCCGCAAAAAGCCATGGTTTTCAGGTGCATGTCGGCTACAACCTGTCGAAATCGCGCGGCGACGTCACCCTGCGCTCTGCCGATCCGCATGACGACCCGGTCATCCGCTTCAACTATATGAGCCATCAGGAAGACTGGGAAAAATTCCGCCATTGCGTGCGCCTGACGCGCGAAATCTTCAGCCAGAAAGCCTTTGACGATTTTCGCGGGCCGGAAATCCAGCCGGGCGAAAATGTCGGGACGGATGAGGAAATTGACGCCTTTTTGCGGGAGCATCTGGAAAGCGCCTATCACCCCTGCGGCACCTGCCGGATGGGCGACAAGGACGACCCGATGGCCGTCGTCGATCCCGAATGCCGGGTCATCGGAGTGGAGGGCCTGAGGGTTGCCGACAGCTCGATCTTCCCGCATGTGACCTATGGCAACCTGAACGGCCCGTCGATCATGACCGGCGAAAAGGCGGCGGACCACATTCTCGGCAAGACCCCGCTGCCGCGTTCCAATCAGGAACCATGGGTGAACCCGCGCGCGGCCGTCAGCGACCGGTGAGGATCAATGGTAGTCGTCCTCGCGCTGGTGGCGTACTGCGAGGATGAACACCGTCTCGGCATCCTCGATTTGAATAAGAGCTATGTAGCCGGATGATCCGAATGGGATGACAAGTTCCCGCAGGAGCGCATTCTCACCTTGTGCTTTGCGGGCGACGAATGGAAACTCGCTCAGCCCCTCTATGGTCGCAATGATCCTGTCGACGGCTTTCTCCGCCGTCGAAAAATCCTTCTCCAAGAGAAAATTATATAATCGTGTTATGTCTGCTCGGGCTTCTATCGTGTAGCGGAGCTTGAATGTCACTTTTTGCGCTCAGCTTTCTTGGCCGCAAGCATCGCCCGCAATTCCGCATGCACTTCTTCGGCGGAATAAAAAATCCCCGTTCGTTTGGATTCTTCGAGCCCCGCCAATCCGCGCGCAATAAACTCTGCCTGCGATTTACGGATTTCCACCTGCCGTCGTACGGAATCTTCAACGAAGGAAGAGAGTGTCTCGCCATCCTTCAGCACGCTTTCCGCCGCCTCGCGAAAATCCGCCGTCACCCGCAGCGGAGGGATCGTCGCCGTTTTCATGGATTGCCTCCTTGCGTCGCAATTGCGATGCAGAGAATGCGTCAATTACTATATGGAGTCAAATTACCATTGGTGGAAACTCCTTGAAACTTGCTATCTCACGCACCCACGCCCGCTACGCCGAAATAACCAAGCCCCGGTATCTTCACACCGGGCCGGCCAAAATCGATGCCGGCGACCAGGCCGAGAAAATTGACCTCAAAACCGCTGCGGGCACCTGCCGAAATACCGAACAACCCGCCCAGCGAAACGCTCGCATCCTTCCAGTCGTCGGCTATGTGGTAAAACGCGCCGTCCGGCAGGTAGTCACGCCCCACCGCATCCGGTGGCAGCACGACGCCCAGTTCCGGCACGCTGCGCAGCACATGGGCGACGAAGGTGTTGGAGTTGGGGCCGGGATAGATGCGATAGCCGCCCGGCCGACCATAGGGGTAATCGGCAATCGCCTTTTCGATTTTCGGGATCAGCTTTTCCGCTTCCGCGCCGTGAATGGCCACTACTTGGCGCGGCATGTTGGAATACCAGTAGGCGTCCGCCGCATAACCATTATGGCGGATCGGCGTGCCCCAGCCCACTTTGTCGTAACGGTCATAGCTCGTAGCACGCGGCTTTTTCAGCACGACCCAGGCGTGGCTGGCGACGGAGCCCTTGAAGCCACCGGTCATGGCGGAAAAGACGTAGACTGCGGCTTCTCCATCGCTCGACGCCACCGGCAGCATGCCGGAGGACGACCATCTTGCGGCGTTCCAGCCGCGCGGATGGTCCTTCATGGCCCATAGCCCCGCCGATGCCAGTGCCGGCAGCAGATAGATAATGGCAATCGCCAGCAGCAGACGTTTTGCAAATTTCACTGACAGCCCCGTGCATCGAAAAATCAATTGCGGTATCAACGACATAAAATCAGAATTTTTTGAGGCTGAGAGAATGAACAATTCCGTTACCGTCGAAGTCACCAGGGGCAATCTCGTCGAAAGCCGCCATCAGGGTCTTGTCGTGGTGGTGGATGGTGATGGCGGCGTGCTGTTTTCGTCTGGTGATATCGAGCGCGGCATCTTCCCGCGTTCCGCCTGCAAGGCCATGCAGGCGCTGCCGCTGGTGGAAAGTGGTGCTGCGGATGCCTATGGTTTCGGTAACCGCGAACTCGCATTCGCCTGTTCGTCCCATTCCGGCGAGGACGCGCATGTGGAACTCGCCGCTTCGATGCTTGCGAAGGCGGGCAGGGATGTGGATACGCTGGAATGTGGCGCACACTGGTCTTCGGACCAGAAAACCATCATCCATCAGGCTCGCACACTGGAAAAGCCGACAGCGCTGCATAATAATTGCTCCGGCAAACATTCCGGTTTCATCTGCGCCTGCTGCCACACCGGCACCGATCCCAAGGGCTATGTCGGTTACGATCACCCGCTGCAGCGGGAAATCCGCGCCACGATGGAAAGCCTGACGGGTGCTGCTCTCGGCCAGGACAATTGCGGCGTGGATGGCTGCTCCATCCCCACCTATGCCGTACCGCTCAAAGGGCTGGCGCATGGTTTTGCGAAGATGGCGACGGGCAGGGGGCTGGAAGCGGGTCGTGCGACAGCGTCGCGCCGTCTCATCGAGGCCTGCATGGCGGAACCCTTTTATGTGGCGGGCACAGGCCGGGCCTGCACGAAACTGATGCAGATCGCGCCGGGAAAAATCTTCGCAAAGACCGGCGCGGAGGGCGTTTTCGTCGCCGCCCTGCCGGAAAAGGGTATCGCCATAGCGGTGAAATGCGAAGACGGTACGACACGCGCGGCCGAAGCCGTGGTATCCGCACTGCTCGCCCGCTATTTCGATGAAGGCAGCGCCGAGCAGCAGGCGCTGAGCAGCATGGCGAACCGGCAGATGCGCAACTGGAACGGCATCCACGTCGGCGATGTCAGAGTCGTCGGGCTCTAAATAACCTTTGACGCGGCCGGTTGCCGGCACGATGATGACGTGCCCTGTATGTGACGGCCATCCCATGGCCGCCGCGGGCCGGCGTCCGCATGAGGAAGAAACGGGCGCTTCATTGCTTTGGAGGTCGCATATCCATGTTCACACTGTTCTTCTCCCCCGGTTCCTGCTCCCGCGCCAGCCATATCGTGCTTGAGGAATCCGGTCTGCCTTACAAGGCCCATCGCGTCAATTTCGCGGAGGGCGAGCAACGCTCCGAGGCATTTTTAAAGATCAATCCCAAGGGCCGCGTGCCGGCGCTGGCCACCGCAAGCGGCGTGCTGACGGAGACGCCTGCCATCCTCGCGTTCATCGCCCAGATGGCGCCTGAAAAGAAGCTCGCGCCGCTCGACGATCCCTTCGAATTCGCGTTGATGCAGTCCTTCAACGCCTTCATTTCCTCGACCGTGCATGTCGCCCATGCGCATGGCCGGCGCGGCAGCCGCTGGGCGAATGAGGATAGTTCGCTGGCCGATATGAAGGCGAAAGTGCCGCAGACCATGGGCGAGTGCTTCGAACTGATCGAGCACGGCATGCTGCACGGCCCATGGGTTCTTGGTACGGCCTATTCGGTTGCCGATCCCTATCTTTTCGTCATGTCCGGCTGGCTGGAAAGCGATGGCGTGGATATTGCCCGTTTCCCGAAGGTGCATGACCACTTCCGCCGCATGAACGACCGCCCGGCGGTGCAGCGGGCGCTTGCGGGGGAGAGGGGCTGAGAGGCCCCAGCTCGGTCTTGTGGTTGCTCCCTCATTTCTGTGACAAGCACAGGAATGAGGGCAGAGAGACACGCTGGCGGAGTGTTCTCCCGCTCAGGCCGCCTCGGCCGCGCGGGTATCCCACATCGTCTTGAACGCCGTGCGGGTCTGGCAGCGGTCCAGCCAGGCTTTCAGCGCCGGATGGGCATCGAACAGTGGCTTGTGGCCCTGTGCGTAACGAACGATTTCCGCGGCGTTGAGATCGGCCACGGTGAAACGGTCGCCCACCAGGTATTCGTGGCTGGAAAGGTGCTGCTCCAGCACCCGGAAGGGACGCTTCAGCAGGCGGGCGGCGACATCGATCACCGCCTTGCCGCTATCGCTTTCCGACAGGCCTTCGGCGATCGCGGAGGAAATCTTCAGCGAATTGGTTTCGATTTCGGTCGCGGCAAAGAAGGACCATTGCAGCATCGCCGCATCTTCCTTCAAATCGACCGGCGCAAGTGGTCCGCCATATTTGCGGGCGAGATAGAGGTTGATGGCCATGGATTCGTAAAGCACCATGCCGTCATCCTCGATGCAGGGAATGGTGCCCATCGGGTTGACGGCCAGAAAATCCGGGGACAGCGTGTTGAGCGGCGCATCCGCAGCCAGCGGATCGGCAAGACGGCGGGCCTGTATGACCGGCACATGTTTGAATTCTATGCCAAGTTCCCCTGCCAGCCACAACGTGCGCGTGGCGCGGGAACGGTAGACACCGTAAATCGTCAACATCGAAATTACCCCTTCAACCTGTCAGATGGCGGCACGTTACGGTCTAGCCCTTTTAAAGTGAAGCTGCGGATCGCAGGGTCAACTATGATTTTTTCTGATCCGTCAGGAGGTCCGTGTCCGGCGACAGCCGGCATTCGAAACGGTCGATGAACCGCTCGAACAGGCGGGCGAAAGTCTCCACATCCTCCGCCGGCCAGCCATCCATCACGTCCTCGATGACGCTCATCTTGGTCCGGCGCATTTCCTGCAAAAGACTGGTGCCGATCGGCGTGATCTCGACGATGCTGCGGCGGCCGTCTTCCTGGGAAACGCCGCGTTTCAGCAGGCCGCGCCCCACCATATCCGCCACCACACGGCTGCCGCGCGAGGGATCGATGCGCATGCCCTCGGCAATCGCACCCACGGTAACGTCGCCTTCCGCCCGGCGCAGAATGTCGAGCACGTCGATATGGGAAAGTTCCAGACCCGGAGCGAGCTTGGCAAGCGCCATGCGGCCGATGATGCGGCGGCCGATCATGATGCGCATGCGCGTCATCGTATTGCCGATCCGCTTGATGTCCTCAGGCAGATCCTCGTTCCAGTTTTCCTCAGTCGCCACGCTTCATCGTCCCTTTCGATGCAATTTCCCGATCACATTTAGCGGCATTAGCATAGATGTCAAAAACTTGCCATTGACATATATATGCTGATAGCACACAAATTGCCGCAGTAAAACCGCCGTAAGCCAACGAGATTTTTCATGGATATGTCCACCGCCCCCGTGGCGCCGCTTGTGTCGGATCATCGGCGCAGGCTCATCGTCTTTCTGTTTCTGATGCTGGCCATGTTCATGGCGACCCTCGACAACCAGATCGTATCCACAGCACTGCCCACCATCGTCGGTGAATTCGGCGCGCTGGAGCGTTTCGGCTGGATCGGCTCGGCCTATCTTCTGGCGACCAGCGCGGTCATGCCGGTTTATGGCAAGCTCGGTGATCTGTTCGGCCGCAAATATGTGATGATCGCAGCGGTCGTCATCTTCACGCTTGGCTCGCTGGCCTGCGGGCTGGCCTGGTCGATGGATTCGCTGATCGCGGCCCGCGTGCTGCAGGGGCTTGGCGGCGGCGGCATCATGGTATCGATCTTTTCCGTCAATGCGGATCTGTTCGAACCGCGCGAGCGCGCCCGTTACCAGAGCTATTCCAGCCTCACCATCATGGCGTCTGGCAGTGTCGGCCCGATCCTCGGCGGCACGATGAGCGACCTGTTCGGCTGGCGGTCGATCTTCCTCATCAACCTGCCGCTCGGCATTATCGTCATTGCAGGTCTGGCGCTGATGCTGCCCTATCGCCGTCCGGCCCGCCAGCCGAAGATCGATTATCTCGGCGCGGTCCTCTTGGCGGCCACCATTGCCAGCGTGGTCTTCTGGGCAGACAGCAGCGAATTGTTCGGCTCGCTGATCGCAGGCCCCAGCCTCGGCATCATCGCTTTCGCCGTCATCGCCGCTTTCCTCTGGGTGCAGGTGGAACGCCGCGCGCCGGAACCCGTCGTGCCGCTCAGGCTCTTCAAGGACAGCACCTTTCCGCTCTTGATGATCGTTTCGCTGACCAGCGGCGGCATCGGTATCGGCATGGTCAATTATTATGCCCTGTTCCTGCAGACCACGACCGGCCTTTCGCCTTCCCATGCCGGCCTGTTCTTCATCGCCGTCACCGGCGGCATCGTCATGGGTTCGCTTTCAGCCGGGCGGCTGATTTCGATCACCGGCGTCTACAAGCCCTTCTCGGTGGCGGGTCTCACCATCAACCTCATCGCCATGCTGCTCTTCACGCAGATGCATGCAGGAACGCCGCTTCCCCTGATCGCCGCGTTGATGCTGGTGCAGGGTTTCGCCGTTGGCCTCGGCCAGCAGGCACCGATCATCGGCGTGCAGAATTCCGCGCCCAAGGCCGATATCGGCGCGGCGAGCGGCGCGGTGACGCTGACCCGCATGGGCGGCGCGGCCATCGCCATCTCGGTCTATGGCGCCATCGTATCATCGAGCCTCAGGGGCGTGGCCGTCGATATTCCCGGTGTCGGCAAGATCGAGGAGCTGACGCCGAAAATCCTCTCCGAACTTCCCGCCGCCTCACAGGCCGCAGTCGCCTCGCTTTATTCGGATGCCTTCACTCCACTCTTTTTCGCCGCGGCCGCCACCGCCGCCATCGGCCTTGCGGCGGCGCTGATGTTGAAGCCGGTGCGGTTGCCAGCAGCGGTGCAGGCAAAGCCGGCGGAAGAGGCGGCGGAGTAGCATAGCGAAGTTAACCGACGGTCGTGAACGCCGCCTCACGCGGCGTTCAATGACTTTTCAACTGCCAGCCGAAAGCCCAGCGCATGCAGGACCTTCTGCACGGTTTCATAGCGAAGCTTCGAACCGGGCCTAAGCGCCTTATAGAGGCTTTCGCGGCCGAGACCCGAAGCATCCGCAATGTGCGACATTCCGCGAGCCTTGGCGACCGCGCCAAGGGCGCCAATGAAGACGTCGGGGTTCTCGTCTTCCATCGCGATTGCCAGAAATTCGATCATGGCTTCGTCGCTATCCAGGTAGTCTGACACATCGAATTTGCTAAATTCCGTCACGGCCATCCCTTCCGATTGTCTGTGCCATCTCGATTGCGCGCTTTATGTCCCGCCGCTGCGAAGACTTATCCCCGCCGACCAGAAGGAAATAAACCCTCTTGCCAACGCGAGTGAAATAGACCCGATAACCGGGACCGAAGTGGATGCGCATTTCTGAAACGCCTTCACCCACCGGCGCGCAATCGCCGAAGTTCCCATGCTCGGCTGCCGTGAGACGATGAAGAATCCGCACTTTTCCGGCACGATCTTTCAACACCTTCAGCCATTCGTCGAACTCTGCCGATTTCTGGAAACTGTTCATGATAGCATGTATCCGATTAGATACATTTCTGCAAGCGTAAATCCCATGGCTACCCTGTGAGCCGGTTGTGCGCTGGCATTGCGCCTGCGAACTTCGTACCAAAACTCCATACAGGCCCGGCTCAAAGCCGAAATGACGCACGCAAAACAAAAACACCGCCACTGGAAATTTAACGCCCGTTTCGCGTTATTCTCGCAGCACTTTACATTCGCGCGGGCGGCCCTATCTCAATGAATATGAAGCCGGAACAGCTGTTGAACTCCACGCCCAAGGGTCTTTATTGCCCGGCGGGCGATTTTTACATCGATCCCGTCCGCCCGGTGGCGCGGGCGCTTATCACCCATGGCCATTCCGATCACGCCCGCGCCGGCCATGGCGCGGTGCTGGCCACGCGCCAGACGCTCGATATCATGCGCATCCGTTATGGCGAGGATTTCTGCGGCAGCGAGCAGGCGGTCGCTTTCGGTGAAACGGTGGATGTCAATGGCGTGACGGTGGGTTTCCATCCGGCGGGCCATGTTCTCGGCTCCGCACAGATCTCCGTGGAAATGAACGGCCTGCGCATCGTCGCCTCGGGCGATTACAAGCGCGGCATCGACCCTACCTGCGCGCCCTTCGAGACGGTGCCATGCGATGTCTTCATCACAGAGGCCACCTTCGGCCTGCCGGTGTTCCATCATCCGCTGCCGCGGGTGGAAATCGGCAAGCTGCTCACCTCCATCAAACAGTTTCCCGAACGCACCCATCTGGTCGGGGCCTATTCACTGGGCAAGGCGCAGCGCGTCATCCGGCTGCTCCGCGACAACGGTTATTCCGATCCCATCTATATTCACGGCGCGCTGGCCAGACTTTGCGATTATTATGTCTCTGAGGGTATCGATCTCGGCGATCTGCGCCCCGCGACGCTCGAAAAAAGCGATCCTTCCGCCTTCAAGGGCGCGATTGTCGTCGGTCCGCCCTCGGCGTTTCAGGAACGCTGGGCGCGCCGTTTCAACGAGCCGCTGATTGCCTTTGCGTCCGGCTGGATGATGGTGCGGCAGAGGGCAAAGCAGGGCGGTGTGGAACTGCCGCTGGTCATATCAGACCATTGCGACTGGCCGGAACTTCTAGAGACGATCAAGGAAATTTCCCCGCAAGCCGTCTGGGTCACCCATGGCCGTGAGGAGGCGCTGGTGCGCTGGTGCGAATTGCAGGGCATTGCCGCCAAGCCGCTGCATCTTGTCGGTTACGAGGATGAGGGGGATTGAGATGAAAGCCTTCGCCACCCTTCTCGATCGCCTCGTTCTCACCCCCTCGCGCAACGGCAAGCTGAAGCTGTTGACCGATTATTTCCGCGATACGCCCGATCCCGACCGGGGTTACGGACTGGCGGCCATTGCCGGCACGCTGGACCTCAAAAGCGTCAAACCGGCCCTGCTGCGTGAGCTGGTGCTGGAGCGGATGGATGAAGTGCTGTTCCGCTATTCCTATGATTATGTGGGCGATCTGGCCGAGACCATATCGCTGGTCTGGGGCAATATCGGCGGCGCGGATGACGCCGAGGCTCAGGACCCGCGTCTCGGCGAAGTCGTCACACTGATGAATTCACTCGGCCGCACGGAGGTGCGCGGCGCGGTGCGCGATCTGCTCGACCGGCTCGATACGTCCTCTCGTTTCGCTTTCCTCAAACTCGCAACCGGCAGCCTGCGCATCGGCGTTTCGGCGCGGCTGGCGCGTCAGGCGCTGGCGGATTTTGCGGATAAGGACATCACCGAGATCGAGACCCTCTGGCACGGTCTGACGCCGCCCTATACGTCGCTTTTTGCGTGGCTTGAGGGCAAGTCGGACCGGCCGGTGCTGGCGACACCAGCCATCTTCCACTCGGTGATGCTGGCGACGCCGGTGGCCGATGGCGATCTCGATGGGCTGGACCCGGCCGACTATGCCGCGGAATGGAAATGGGACGGCATTCGCGTGCAGCTGTCCCGCGCCGGTGGGACACGAAAACTCTATTCCCGTTCCGGCGACGATATTTCCGGCGCCTTTCCCGATGTTCTCGAGGCGATCGATTTCGAAGGCGTGATGGATGGCGAGTTGCTGATCGGCGGCACGGCGCGGTCCAACAAACTCACCCGCACCTTTTCCGACCTGCAGCAGCGGCTGAACCGCAAGACGGTGACGGCAAAGATGCTGGACGACTATCCCGCCTTCATCCGCGCCTATGATCTGCTGTTCGATGGCGAGAGCGATATCCGTGCGCAGACCTATCTGGAGCGCCGCGGCAGGCTGTCCGATATCATCGAGCATGCCCCGCATGACCGTTTCGACCTTTCGCCGCTGATCGGTTTTTCCAGCTGGACGGAGCTCGACACGCTGCGTGCCGCGCCGCCCGATCCTGTCATCGAGGGTGTGATGATCAAGCGCCGCGACAGCACCTATCAGGCTGGCCGCGCCAAGGGGCCGTGGTTCAAGTGGAAACGCGATCCCTATAATATCGACGCTGTCATGATGTATGCCCAGCGCGGCCACGGCAAAAGGTCGAGCTATTATTCCGATTTCACCTTCGGTGTCTGGGCGGAAGGCGAGGATGGCGAACAGCTCGTGCCCGTGGGCAAGGCCTATTTCGGCTTCACCGATGCGGAGCTGGAGGTGCTGGACAAGTTCGTCCGTGACAACACCGTCGAGCGCTTCGGCCCGGTGCGGGCGGTGCGCGCCACGCCGGATTTCGGTTTCGTGCTTGAAGTGGCCTTCGAAGGCATCAACCGCTCCACCCGCCACAAATCCGGCGTCGCCATGCGCTTCCCCCGCATTGCCCGGCTGCGCGCCGACAAGCTGCCCGCGGAAGCGGACAGGCTTTCGACGCTGGTGGCGATGATCGATGGTGTGGAGGGGTAGGGGCCGCGCCACCTCACTCGTTCCTGTGACAAGCACAGGAATGAGGGAGGTGTTTTGTCCAGAAATTGCCATGATGGCTGCGAATACATTGTTGTCATTCGCGAATCCGTGATTGGACAGCCTCCCGCCGCAGTGTTGAACTGCTGTTACAACCATCCTCGTCAGGTGAACATATGGCAGACAAACGCTTTCTTTCCTCACCCTTCGGACAGGAAGAGAGCGGCCCGATCTCGCCGGGCATGACGCGGCGCAGAGTGCTGGCCGGCGCCATGGGGCTGTCAGCGGCGGTTATCCTGCCGCCCGCCGTGAAAGCGGGCATTCCCACACCCGAAGTTCTGCCGCTGGAAAGGCAGGATTATGCGGAGGCCCGCCGACGTTTCCACACGCATCTGCTGCGCAAGATGGCCGCGCCGGAAAAATCCTCGGTGCTTGGCACGCCGCCCGGGGCGGAGCGTGTCACCTATCCCGGCGGGCCGGATGGTTCCATCGAACTGGTCGCCTGGCTCTCCCATTATCAGCCGTCAAAAACGCTGAAACCCGCTGTGCTTTTCCTCCACGGCGGCAACGCCACCGGTGACGGCCACTGGGCGCTGATGAAGCCCTATTGGGAAGCGGGCTTCGTTGTGCTGCTTCCGTCCTTTCGCGGCGAAAACGGCCAGAATGGCAATTATTCCGGCTTCTACGACGAAACGGCGGATGCGCTGGCGGCGGCGGCCTATCTGGAAAATCTTCCCGGCATCGACAGAAAGCGGTTTTTCATCGCCGGCCATTCCAATGGCGGCACGCTGACGCTTCTTGCCGCCATGAGCCGCAAATTCCGCGCCGCCGCGCCCATATCCGCCGGTGTCAATTCATGGCGTTATTTCAACCGCTATAGCGACGAGATCTGTTTCGACGAAACCGACGAACGCGAATTCATCATGCGTTCTTCCGTCTGTTTCGGCCCCAGCCTCAAATGCCCGGCCCTGCTTTTGCGTGGCACGGAGGAGCGGCCCTTCGACGGCGACCACCAGCTTTTCGTGGATCGCGCCCTGACATCCGGGTTCAAGGTCGACAAAAAACTGCTGCCCGGCAACCATAATGGCGTGGTTCCGGGCGCGGTGGAAGAAAGCATCCGCTTTTTTAACGGTTTCGTCTAAACGCGATATTGCGCCGCTGCTCGCGGGCGCATGGCGTCCTAGTTCTTGACGATGGACGTCTTGGCCTGCTCGGCCCACCATGCGCCGTCTTTTTTGTCGGCATATTGCGCGCGCTTGTTGGTAAATTGCCCCTGGGTGCACATTTCGCGGTAATTGCGAACCGGCAGCCCGAGTTCCTTGACGACGGCATGCACCACCGTTGGGCCGGTCATGTCATAGACGCTGACGAGCGTTCCCTCTTCAATATTCTGGGCAATACGATCGGCTATCAGCCTCAGCGCCGGGTGGCCGGGTTTGGAAGCCATGAAGTAATTTGTGATTTCGCCGCTTTTCATGGCAATGAAAACGGCTTCTTCATCCGTGCCGATTACATCTTCCGGGCGGGCCGCAAAATTGGAATCGATATCCAGATAGATGCCGCCTTCCTGCAGAAGAACCAGAATACGCCAGAAATCCGCCTTGGCGGCGCCAACCTGCAATCGCCGGAAGGCGTCGGCATAACGTCCGGGAAAATGCCGGTCGATATAGGCCTGGCACGCCTCGTCATCATGGTAGCGATATTCGAATTCCGGCGTCAGCCAGCGGTTGAACAGGAAATTCGCATAGATCGGCGTCGTTACCCGGTTGGAGTAATTCGTCTGCCAGATGATGCGCGGAATGGCTTTTTCCGATTTCGGGCTGCGTCTGGCAGGCTGATACTCCGGAAGCGTCTTTCTTCTGCCGGGCCGGATGAAGAGATCGATGGAGAAAATAACCTTGACGATGTTGCCGCCGATCTTGATCGCGCGGTACGCAATGCGGTTATAGCCAGTCTTAGCCAAGTTCAGCGCTCCTGCGCGTGGAATCGTTTGTCACGCGCGTGGGAAACGGCGGTACGCGGTATTTATTGGACGCAATTAGTTTGTCAATACGCTGAAAATGAGACCGGCCGAGCCCGGATTAACGAGGCTCGGCCGGTTTGGGAGAGGGCTGTGATCAGGCTTTGTTGCGGTTGAAATATCCAAGCAGCCGCATGGCGTTGGCGGTGACCAGAACCGTAGCACCCGTATCGGCGAAAACGGCGAGCCACAGGCCGGAAAGGCCGGTGACGGTCGTGACCAGAAATACCGCCTTCAGGCCGAGCGCGATCGTCACGTTCTGGCGGATATTGCTCATGGTGGCGCGTGACAGGCCGATGAGGCGGGCGGCATCGCCGACATTGTTGCGCATCAGCGCCGCATCCGCCGCTTCCATCGCCACATCGGTGCCCGAGCCGATGGCGACACCGACGCTGGCCGCCGCAAGGGCAGGCGCATCGTTGATGCCGTCACCCACCATCACCACGGTCTTCTTTTCGGCAAGCTTGCGGATTTCCTCGACCTTGTTCTGCGGCAGGAGTTCGCCGCGCGCCTCAAGGCCCAGCTTGTTGCCGATGGCCTTTGCCGTGCGGGCATTGTCACCCGACAGCATCAGCGAGGAAATGCCCATCTCCTTCAGCGCTTTCACGCCTTCGGCAGCATCCTTGCGCGGCTCGTCACGCATGGCGAAGAGGCCGCTTGCCGCCCCGCCGGCCATGACGACGGCCACCGTCTTGCCTTCGCTTTCGAGTGCGGAGATGCGATCGGCGAGGTCCTTCGAAAGGGTGCCGACCTCCGTTGCAAAGCGCGGTGCCCCGATGAACAGGTCTTTTCCGCCGACATTGCCCTGCATGCCGCGACCGGAAATCGCCTTGATGTTGGAACCGGGCAGGGGCTTCACGCCCAGCTTTTCGGCGTGATTGACGATGGCGCGGGCGAGCGGATGGCTCGATTCATGCTCGATGGTTGCGGCTTGCGCAATCAGGCTGGCCTCGTTGCCGTCGAGCGCCACCACGTCGGTCACGACGGGTTCGCCGAGCGTCAGCGTGCCGGTCTTGTCGAAGGCTACGGTTTCGGCGCGCGCCAGCATTTCGATGACCGCGCCGCCCTTCACCAGCATGCCGTGACGTGCCGCAGCCGAAAGGCTGGAGGCTATTGCTGCGGGAACCGAAATGACCAGCGCGCAGGGGCAACCGATCAGCAGCAGGGCGAGACCGCGATAAATCCACGTATCCCAGTCGCCGAGGCCGGCCAGCGGCGGCACGATGATGGTAAGCACGGAGATCGCCACGATCAGCGGCATGTAATAACGCGAGAAGCTCTGGATGAAGCGCTCGGTCGGGGCACGCGCATCCTGCGCTTCTTCGACAAGCGTGATGATGCGGGCAATGGTATTGTCTTCCGGCGCGCGGTCGACGCGGATGCGCAGCGAGCCGTCATGGTTGATCGAGCCGGCAAAGACGCGTGCGCCCTTTTCCTTGGCGACGGGAATGCTCTCTCCGGTCATCGGCGATTCGTCGACGCTGGACTGGCCTTCCATGACAACGCCATCGGCGGCGATACGGTCGCCAGGACGCGCCACGACCACCTGACCGATGCGCACCTGATCGGCGGCAACCTGCCGAAGCGCACCGTTTTCTTCCACCAGCGCCGTCTTCGGCAAGAGCGAACCGAGCGCCTTGATGCCGGAACGTGCGCGGGCGGCGGCAAAGCCTTCCAGCAACTCACCGACGGAGAAGAGCAGCACGACAATAGCCGCCTCTTCCGCCTCGCCGATGATGATCGCGCCAATGGCGGCAATGGTCATCAGCATCTCGATGGTGAAGACCGCGCCGAAACGGGCGGCATTGAAGGCGTTCTTCGCGATTGGGAAAAGCGTGACCAGCGTGGCAATGATGAAGGCATAACCGCCCCATGCGGGGAAGGTCAGTTCCGCCGCATAGGCAATGGCGACCAGAATGGTGCCGGTGAAGGTGTTGCGCGCCTTTGCTGTGCGCCACCAGACACCTTTTTCATCCGCGCCATGGGCATGCCCCACTTCCGCGCTTTGCGCTGCAGCCGCCAGAGCGGAACCATGCGAATGACCCGCATGATCGTGGCCAGAATGGTCATGCTTGGAGTGGTCATGGTCCCGATGGTCATGATCATGGCCGCTGCAGGACGCGTGATCGTGCCCGGAATGTTCATGCCCCGAATGTTCATGATCTGAATGGTCGTGGTCGTGGTGATGCCCGCCGCACGACCCGTGGTCATGGTCGTGATCCGCCACTTTTTCACGCGCGGTCTTTTCCTGCGGCAGCAGGGCCGGTTTAAATCCGAGCTTGCGCAGCGTGTCCTCGATTTTTTCGACCGGGGTTTTGTTCTCGGCCAGCGAAAGGCTCAGCCGTTCGCGGGCAACCGACACCTTGACGTCGCCAACGCCGGGCAGGCGGGAAAGTGCGGTTTCGATCTTCGCGGCGCAGCTGCCGCAATCCATGCCGCCGACCGAAAAAGTCAGCGCATTGTTCTTTTCAGCGGCCGTTTCGGCCTCGTCATGGTGGTGACCGCCGCAGGAGGAATGGTCGTGATGATCGGCCTCGACCTTTGCCTGGGGAGCCTTTTCGCGCGGCAGCAAAGCGGGTTTGAAGCCAAGCTTGCGCAGCGTATCCTCGATTTTTTCGACCGAGGTTTTCTGTTCGGCCACGGAGAGATTCAGCCTTTCGCGGGCAACCGACACCTTGACGTCGCCAACGCCGGGCAGGCGGGAAAGCGCGGTTTCAATCTTCGCCGCACAGCTGCCGCAATCCATCCCGCCGACCGTGAAGGTCAGTTCCTCCGATTCCCCGTTCAAACTGCCGCGTGTCGAAATATTCATGGTTTCGCTCCTGAATTCCAGTCGACAGTCAATCTGGCACCTCTAGCAACTAGAGCTTCAAGAGGAAAAATGCAGTTTTTCGATTTTTTTTGAAAAGCCGACGCCAGCTTCGCGCCAGCCGCACGGTTCATCATGACGGTAGATTGGATTCCATGAAGCGGTTCAGATGATAGCACTCCTTTTGAAAAATGGTCGCCGGGCGGCCTCTCTGGTCGGGCTTGCGCTGCTGCCTCTGATGAGCGGCTGCCTTTTCGTGACGGATACGACCCGGATGGGCCCTGACGTCTTCGTCAGGGAAACGGCGCCGGTGTTCAACTTCAATTCCGTCAGTTCCAATCGCCAGCCGGAACTGCCGCCGCAGCCGGGCCAGCTTTCGACGCGCCCGCCGGATCTGTTCAGAACCCGCTTCCATCAGGAATACGGCCCGCCGGTGCGCGGGCAGGGGCTTAATGCGCCGCAGGTGCAGGGTTTTAACGCGCAGCAGCCGCAGGGCCAGACGATGGCCTATGGCCTGCCTGTCTCCAATCCGCTGCATCGGGTCATGTATGGCCCTATCCGCGACGAGGACCGCTCGCTGCCCGCCATTCCCTATGGTCGCATCGATTCGCGTTATCTCCGGCAGGAAGTCAGTTACCAGACGGCGGAAGCGCCGGGCACCATCGTCGTCGATACCAGGCAGCATTTCCTTTACCTCGTGCAGTCCGGCGGCAAGGCGATCCGTTACGGTGTTGGCCTCGGGCGTGACGGTTATGCCTGGTCGGGCCGCGGCAAGATCCAGTGGAAGGCGAAATGGCCGCGCTGGACGCCGCCCGATGAAATGGTCAAGCGCCAGCCGGAACTCGCCTCCATCTCCGCCGCCAATGGCGGCATGACGCCCGGTCTCAACAACCCGCTCGGTGCGCGCGCGCTTTATATTTTCAAGGACGGCAAGGACACGCTTTACCGCGTGCACGGTACACCGGACTGGCAGTCCGTCGGCAAGGCAACGTCCTCCGGCTGCGTGCGCATGCTCAATCAGGATGTCATCGATCTTTACGAGCGCGTGCCGCAAGGGGCGCAGATTGTGGTTATCTGAACACGTTCTAAAAGAAAGAGATATGGGACCCATTCCGCCAGCACCTTGTGACTGGCTTTTAGCGGTCGGTTAACTATTTTCGCAATACGCATGACACGGAACAAATGACGTACAACGGCGATATAGCCGTTCGAAATGTGGGACAAACCGGCCTTATGACAAGCACCGACACAGATCTTTCCAGACGCACCTTCCTTTCCCTTCTCGGCCTTTCCTCCGCTTCGCTTCTCGCAGGCTGCGCCTCATCGGGCACGGGAGACGCCATCCGCCAGCAGGCGAGCGCCATCGGCAGCGATTTCCGGCAGATGTTTTCGCCGGGCGTCAGCGATGCGGAACTGGCCGTCATGTACGGCTCGGTTGAAGATGGCGGTTACGTCATTCCCGCCGTACCCTATCAGAAAATCGACCGGCGTTATTACCGCCAGCGGGTTGTCGATCCGACCGGCGAGCGCCCCGGCACGGTTGTTGTCGATACACGCTCGCGCTTCCTTTATGTCGTGGAGCAGGGCGGCAGCGCCATGCGTTACGGCGTTGGCATCGGCCGCGATGGTTTCGCCTGGTCGGGCGAGGGCGTCATCCAGTGGCGTCAGAAATGGCCGAAATGGACCCCGCCGGATGAGATGGTCGCCCGCCAGCCGGAACTGGTCAAATATTCTTCCAAGAATGGCGGCATGCCGCCGGGCCTGAAGAACCCGCTTGGCGCGCGCGCCCTTTATATCTTCCAGAACGGCAAGGACACGCTCTACCGTCTGCACGGCTCGCCGGAATGGAACTCCATCGGCAAGGCCGTTTCTTCCGGTTGCGTGCGCCTGATGAACCAGGACGTCATCGACCTCTACGACCGCGTGCCGCAGAAGGCGCGTGTGGTGGTCTGGCAATAAGCCGAAAACGCTTCGAATAAAAAGGCGGCCCTGTGCCGCCTTTTTCTTTTTTGGGTTAGGGCCGGGTGAGGCTGTCCTTCAGCGCATTCACCCGGTCGCGAATCTGCACCAGTTCCTCCAGCCCGCAGCCGGTGGCGCTGCCGATCGCCGCCATGATCTTCACGCCCTCTTTTTTGAGGTTCGCGCCCTTCGGCGTCAGGGCCACCAGCACCTGCCGCTCGTCCACGGTGCCGCGTTTGCGGGTGATCAGCCCGGCATGTTCCAGCCTTTTCAGCAATGGCGACAGCGTGCCGGAATCAAGACCCAGCATTTCGCCAAGCGCCTTGACGGTGGACGTCTCCTTTTCCCATAGCGCCATCATGACCAGATATTGCGGATAGGTCAGCCCGATCGGGTCGAGCAGCGGCTTATAGGCGCGTGTGAAGGCGTGTGCCGCGCCATAAAGGGCAAAACATATCTGCTGGTCCAGCCTCAACAGGCTTTCCATCTTCTTCTCGTCGCCCTCTGCGTCCATTTTCGTGCTCCAAAATCAACCGGGAAGGGAACAATCAGCCCCCGCTTTCGGTTCCTGCCGCATGGATGCGCGGCGAAATTTCGTGAAAATTATCGCAAAAAACGATTTCGTATTCAATGTGCAAAATTATATTGCGCACAATTCAATTGTTCGCTATAAGAACTCAACACCAACCCGAAGGAGTAAATGTCATGCCCATTCTCTACACGACCAAAGCATCTGCCACCGGTGGCCGCGCCGGCAACGCCAAGTCGGAAGACGGCGTTCTCGACGTTACGCTGACCGTTCCGAAGGAACTGGGCGGCGATGGCGCCCGTGGCACCAATCCGGAACAGCTTTTCGCAGCCGGTTATTCCGCCTGCTTCCTGGGCGCGCTGAAGTTTGTCGCCGGCAAGGAAAAGGTAAAGATTCCTGAAGACACGACTGTGACGGCAACCGTCGGTATCGGCCCGCGCGAAGATGGCGGCGGTTTCGGCATCGAAGTGTCGCTGAAGGCAAATATTCCGGGCGTCGAGCGCGAAGTCGCTGAAAAGCTGGTTGCTGCCGCTCACATCGTCTGCCCTTACAGCCACGCCATGCGCACCTCCACGGAAGTGCCGGTCTCGGTGGCCTGATCCAATCCGCGTAAGCTATTCCATGTAAGCAATGAGGCCGGGTTCATCCCGGCCTTCTTGTTTGTGGAAATAAACATGCTATACTCTTTCCAAGGAAAGGATATGCGCCATGAATATTCACGCCAAGACCGCCATGGATCCTGCAGCGCAGGGCAGGGTCGTCACCAAGGCCGTTATGACCGCTGCCGAGCGGCTGGGCCTGAATGCCGCCCGCACGGCGGATATTCTCGGTGTTTCCGCGCCGACGGTGTCGCGCATGAAGCGGCTGGATTTCCTGCTGGAGCCGGGCGCCAAGTCCTTTGAACTTGCGGTGCTGCTGATCCGGGTTTTCCGCTCGCTGGATGCGATTACCGGCGGCGATGAGGCGGTGGCCAAAAACTGGCTGCGCAATCATAATACGGCGCTTGATGCCGTGCCTGCCGAGAGGCTCACCACCATTACCGGATTGATCGATGTCCTCTCCTATCTGGACGCCCGACGCGCTCCTGTCTGAAAAACGCACCGCATCGGGAAAATACTGGCGGCTGGTGGAAGCGCAGCATCAGGTTTCCACCATGAAACTGGTGGATACGGTGGAGGAGCAATCGCTGCTGGAAGATATTCTGGAGGCGAGCAAGCGGCCGTTTCCGCCGGAATGCGCCGGTTTCGATTATCTTCTTGCGACGCCCTTCCGTTATGGCGCCGCCTATCCGCACGGCTCGCGGTTCCGCCGGGCGGGCTTTACCGAGGGCGTTTATTACGCCGCCGCGAAGGTGGAAACCGCACTCGCCGAAATGGCCTTCTACCGGCTGCTGTTTTATGCGGAATCCCCCGGCACGCCGCTGCCTGCCAACCCCGCCGATTATTCCGCCTTTGCCGCCCGTATCGCTACCGATGCGGCGCTGGATTTGACGAAACCGGAACTGAACCGCGACGAAGCGCAGTGGACCGATCTGCAAAATTACGAGCCATGCCAGGCGCTGGCCGAGCAGGCGCGTCTGGCGAAGATCGAGGCGATCCTTTACCGCTCGGTGCGCGATCCCGCTGGCGGCCTCAATATTGCGATCCTGTCGCCCAAAGCCTTTGCTGAAAAAATGCCGGTGGAACGGATGAGCTGGCGCATCCGCCTGTCGAAGACGGGCGTGCAGGCGCTGTGCGAATTCCCTATGCGCAGAACGGGGTTTGCTGTTGCGGATTTCGCTGGTGATCCACGCCTCGCCAGCCTTTTGGGCTGACGGGCGTTTTGCTGGTTTTACCCTCGGTCTATTTGAGAGTTGTCATGCCGAAGCGAAAAACGCTTCGGGATCGTCGACTTCCACCAGCCTGCGCTTGTCGATCAGCCAGAAACGGGTTCCGACCGCCCGCACGAAACTTCTGTCGTGCGAGACGAACACGCAGCTGGCCTCACGGCTGATGATTTCCGCCTCCAGTGTTTCCTGCCCGTCAATGTCCAGATGGTTGGTGGGCTCGTCCAGCAGGTAGAAATTCGGCTCCGCCAGCCGCAGCGCCAGCATGGCAAGCCGCGCCTTCTGCCCGCCGGAAAGCGTTGCGATGCGGCGTTTCTGCATTTCCATGTCGATCCCGGCGCCGGCGAGCAGGCCGTGGATGCGCTGGTCGCCAATATCGAAGCGACGGGTCATGAACGCCGCCGGCGTGCTGTCGTCGTCGATTTCGGCAAGTGACTGATCGACATATCCGGCCACCAGCGAGGGCGTGGCCTTGATGCCCTCCTGTATCTGCCCCACACCCGAGACCGCTGCCTGCAGAAGCGACATCAGCCGCGTCTTGCCGACGCCGTTGCGGCCGAGAATGACAATGCGGTCGCCCTGGCGGACAAATTGCCGGCCGGTGCGAAACAGCAATGTTCCGTCCGGCGTCGAGACGGGCACATCTTCCAGCGTCACCAGAACCTTGGCATGGGTGCCGCGATTGGCGAGCTGGATCTTGCCGGCGGAGCGCTCGGCATGGGCGGGCCGCGCCTTCTCCTCCAGCTTTTCGGCGCGCTGGCGCAATTGCTTGGTCTTGACGGTCAGAAGATCGCTGCCGGAATTGATGCCGATATTGTTGAGCTTGGCGGCCTGCCGGCGCAATTGCTGCGCGGTTTTCATGTCGCGCTGGAAACGCCGCTCATCGGCGGCATCCTCCTCTTCCAGTGCCATCCGCGCATGGCCGTAGGGCAACCGGAACAGTGCCGAATTTTCCGGCCGCAGGAACAGCGTGGTTTTCGTGACATTGTCGAGAAAGGCGCGATCATGGCTGACGATGATAACAGCAGTATCGCGCGGCAGCTCAGCGAGCCAGTTTTCCAGCACGTTGATTTTTTCGAGGTCGAGATGGTTGGTCGGCTCATCGAGCAGGAGGACATCCGGCTCGGTGATCCATGCCCGCGCCAGCATGGCAAGCCTCTGCCAGCC
The DNA here is from genome assembly GCF_003031125.1 of Agrobacterium sp. LAD9. Taxonomy (NCBI): domain Bacteria; kingdom Pseudomonadati; phylum Pseudomonadota; class Alphaproteobacteria; order Hyphomicrobiales; family Rhizobiaceae; genus Agrobacterium; species Agrobacterium sp. LAD9. The sequence continues at coordinate 83,928 of NZ_PHGS01000004.1, forward strand.
ACCGCTCAGCTCTTTCAGGCGGCGCTCGCGGAACGGCTCCGGCACCAGCATCGCGTCGAAAATAATGTCGGCGCGCCAGCTTTCACTGTCGATCGTGTCCGCCGGAAGGGCGGAAAGCACGGCGTCCCGCATCGTCTGTTCCATCAGCGGGGAGGGGAGATGCTGGTGGACGATGGACTGCGTCAGCCCGCGCAGCCGGGTGATATCGCCACTGGTGGCGTCCAGCTCACCGGCAAGGCAATTGAGCAGGGTGGATTTGCCGTGGCCATTGGCGGCGACGATGCCGATGCGGTCTCCCGCATTCACGGTGAGGCTGAGATTGGAAAAAAGCGGCTTTCCCAGAATGATTCCGAGGTTTCGAAGCGTGATGATGGTCATGAAGTCGTCTCTGGCAAAACGGACCCGTGACGAACCGTGGTCTGCGACAATGCAGTACGGGGTTTCGGTTCGGGATGATCCGTCGTGAAAACATGCGCAACGGCAGACAAGCTGCATTCTGCGCGGCCTTTTGGGCAAACCAGAGTTTTGGTGTTCCGGTCAGCCCTGCAAACGCGTCTGCAGGGCAAAAAGGTGGCAGAGCTGACGATTGCGCCAGAAGCAGGAAATATCCATGCGAAGCCTCCTTTCTTGATACGTGTTGAACCGCTCCACCATTAACAGCGGTGGTTGTTCGAGGCAATGGCTTTTGGAGGGGGACGCCGTGCGGGAGAATGCGGCGAGCCCGCACCCTCCTGTTTCAATCCGGCTCTCGACCTTGAGCGGTTTTTACTGCTTTCCGACACGCGCACGCAACTCTTCGACATGGGCGGCGATTTCAGGCGTTACGATATCGCCGAAATCTTCCATTTCGAACATCGGGCGGATTTCGATCTCGCTGCGCTCCAGCATCGGGTTCGGGCAGCGTTTCACCCATTCCACGGCCTCGTCCATGTCCTTCACCGTCCAGATCCAGAAACCGGCGACCAGCTCGTTGGTATGCGGGAAGGGGCCGTTGACGACAGTGCGGCTGTCGCCGTCGAAAATGACCCTCTTGCCCTTGGACGACGGGTGCAGGCCGTCGCCGGATTGCATGATGCCGGCATTGACCAGTTCCTCGTTGAATTTTCCCATTGCCTCCATGAGTTCGGTCGTGGGCATGACGCCATCTTCGCTGCTCTTGGTGGCTTTTACAAAAACGATTGCACGCATGATCTTTCCTCCTTGATCGCGTTGTCCGTGTAGTTTCGCTCCCCGGCACGACGGCCGGATGACATTCTCGCCGACAAAAGTGGCGCTATGCCGTCATCCCGTCAGCCGAGATCGATAAGGTCGCGGCGCAGCCGGTCAGGATCGCCGCTGCCGATGCGGGCTTCGATTTCGGCATGGGTCTGCTCCCAGATGGGGAAGGCGGCGGCGAGCACGGCCATACCATCAACTGTGAGCCGCAGCCGCTTGCCGCGCTTGTCCTTCGGATCCTGCTCGATGCTGACCAGCCCGCGCCGTTCCAAAGGCTTCAGCGCCGCCGTCAGCGTCGTGCGGTCCATGGCCAGAAGATTGGCGACCGGCCCCATCGGCGGCGGCTCCGGCCGGTTGAGCGACATCAGCAGCGAAAATTGCCCATTGGTGATGCCGACCGGCTTCAGCGCATTGTCGAAAAGCCGCGCCAAAGCCCGCGCCGCACGCTGCGCATGCAGGCAGAGACAGGCGTCCCGCACGAAAAGAGTTGTCGAAAAAGGAATCACGCTGGCGTTTGACATGGGATAAATATGTTGATATCAACCTAATTAGTCAAGCGGAACTTGATGCCCCGCAGACTGTTAATTGCCTTTCAGCACAGAAATAGGCGGTGCCCTCCATAAAAGCGGAGCGGTGCCGTGGTGAAAGACGGATCCAAGGAGGAAAGATCATGTCTCATCCCGTCGTTTCGAAGGAGGAGTGGCTTGCGGCCCGCCGCGATCTGCTGGTGAAGGAAAAGGAACTGACCCGAGCCCGTGACAGGCTGAACGAAGCCCGGCGCTCGCTGCCCTGGGAAGAGGTGACGAAGGACTATATCTTCGACGCGCCTTCCGGCCCCAAATCGCTACAGGAACTGTTCGGCACCTGCAGCCAGCTGATCGTCTACCACTTCATGCTGGCGCCGGACTGGGAGGAGGGCTGTGTCGGCTGCTCTTTCTTTGCCGATCACGTCGATGGCGCGCTGATCCACCTCAAGCATGGCGATGCGGGTTTCGTCGCGGTGTCGCGCGCGCCGCTTGAAAAGATCGAAAGCTACAGAAACCGCATGGGCTGGAAATTCCCGTGGGTTTCAGCCGAAGGCAGCGATTTCAACTATGATTATCAGGCCTCGTTCCGCGACGAGGATATGACCAAAGGCGAAATCACCTATAATTACCGTGACATGGCGCCCTATGGCGACCTGAAGGACCTGCACGGCATCAGCGTTTTCGCCAAGGGCGATGACGGCAAGATCTACCACACCTATTCCACTTACGCCCGCGGCGCGGAACAGACGCTCGGCACGCTGATGCTGCTCGATCTGGTGCCAAAAGGCCGTAACGAAGAGGAGGTAATGGATTGGGTGCGCCGCCACGACCAGTATGAGGACGCACCGAAGGCGGCAGCCTGCTGCCACTGAAAACTGACGGACGAGGAGGAAACGAAAATGGAAATGGAAATCGCCAAGCCGCAGAAGGAACATGAATTCCTGAAGAGGATCGTCGGAGACTGGGTCATGACCTCCAGTTCCGGTCATGAGGACTACAATGCCGACGACCCGTCGCAGCAATTCACCGAGACCGTCCGCTCCGTCGGCGGTTTGTGGATCATCGGCAACGGCACCGGCAAGATGCCTGACGGCACGGATATGACAGCCGTGATCACGGTCGGTTTTGATCCGGCCAAGGGCAATTTTGTCGGCACCTGGGTGGGGTCGATGATGACCAATCTCTGGGTCTACAAGGGCTGGCTGGAAGAGGACGGCAAGACCCTGACGCTGGAAGCGGAAGGCCCCGCCTTCGACGGTTCCGGCAGCACCGCTACCTATCATGACGTGCTGGTGCTGCATGATGATAATCACCGCAGCTTTTCCGGCAGCGTCAAGCAGCCGGACGGCACATTCAAGACCTTCATGACATCGGAATTTCGACGCAAGGCCTGAAGCCCTGCCGGAATTTCACCTGAGCACCAGCGCCGCCGCGTCCTGCGGCGGGCAATGGCCGACACACACCCGCCAAAACCTCCATAGGAGACGACAATGTCCGATACACATGGAAAATTCATCTGGGTCGAGCTGATGACGCCCGACATGGAAGCGGCAGCCCGCTTTTATGGTCATGTCGTCGGCTGGCAGACCAAGGATTTCGGCTCGCCGGAAATGCCCTATCTGGTGCTGGAGGCCGATGGCAAAGGCATGGGCGGCGTCATGGAACTGACCGACGAGCACAAGGGCCAGGGCATTCCCCCGAACTGGACCGCCTATGTCGATGTCGACGATGTGGACGCCACGGCGAAACAATTCGCCGAAAAGGGCGGCGCGATCAGACGCCCCCCGCAGGATATTCCCGAAATCGGCCGCTTTGCCGTGGTCGCCGATCCCTTTGGTGCGGTGCTCTGTATCATGACGCCGCTGCCGATGGAAACCGGCGGTTTCCCCGAGGATATGCAGGAAAAGCAGGGCCATGTCGGCTGGCATGAACTCTTCACCGATAATGTTGATGAGGCCATGGCCTTTTACGGCGACGTGTTCGGCTGGACCAAGGACCATGATTTCGACATGGGCGACATGGGCCCGTACCGCATCTTCGCCTACAAGGGCAAAGCCGTCGGCGGCATAATGAAACGCATGCCGCAGGTTCCCGTCTGCCATTGGGGTTATTACTTCAATGTGGATGGCATCGATGAAGCCATCACCCGCGTCAGCGCCGGCGGCGGCAAGGTCGTCAACGGCCCGATGGAGGTTCCCGGCGGAAGCTGGATCGTCAATTGCGTCGATCCGCAGGGCGCCTATTTCTCGCTGGTTTCACAGAAGAAATAGTCCTGTTTTCTGACGATCTGCCGGAGCCCGCTCCGGCAGATTACCGCTCTCTCGACAGGCGGACGTGATCGATAAAGGCGCGCAGCTTCGGCGCAAGGTTACGGCGGCTGGGGTAATAGAGATAAAATCCCGCAAAGGTCGGGGAATGGTCTTCCAGCATGGAAACGAGTTGCCCGCTCTCCAGATAGGGGCGGAACGTTTCTTCCATGCCGAAGGTGATGCCCGCGCCGGCGCAGGCCAGCTTGATCATCAGCTGCATGTCGTTGGTGGTGAAATCAGGCTCCACCGCCACCGCAAATTCGCGGCCGTTTTCGGCAAATTCCCACCTGTATGGCGCCACACCCGGACGGGGGCGCCAGCCGATACACCTGTGCTGGATCAACTCGCGGGGCTGCACTGGCAGGCCGAAGCGGTCCCGATAGGCAGGGGAGCAGACGGCGAGCTGCCGCTGCGGAGCGGAAACCGGAACGGCAATCATGTCCTGCGCGATCAGTTCTCCAAGACGCACGCCGGCATCGTAATGTTCGGCGACGATATCGAACTCCTCGTCTGTCACGACGATATCAAGCTGCACCTCGGGGTGCATGTCCGCAAAGCCCGCAAGCAATGGCCCGGATAAAAAACGCTCGGCAATCGAGGAAACGGCAAGGCGCAACTGCCCGCGCACGGCGCCGCTCAGGGAAGATGCAGCATTGGCTGCCTGGACGAGATTGCCGATGGATGGCGACACATCCGCATAAAGCTGCTGCCCCGCTTCCGTCAGGCTGACGCTGCGCGTCGTGCGCTGTACCAGCGCTATTCCCATTGTCTCTTCAAGCTTGCGGATGGTCTGGCTCACGGCGGACCGGGTTATGCCGAGCCTGTCCGCGACAGCCCGGAAGTTGCGCTCGTCGGCAACCATGCAGAATGTGGAAAGCGCGTTGAGATCGATGTTCATTGGTTAGAAATTCTATCCATTGAGGTTATGATTGAGGCGGTTATCACGACAATGCCCAAGCTTTATCTTGTCCGCAACGGTCGCTTTCAGAAAAAGCGGGCCGTAACACCAAGGAGAAAGCCATGACATTGAACAAAGTCGTTCTCATCACAGGTGCATCGAGCGGGATCGGTGAGGGTATCGCAAGGGAACTGGCGGCCGCCGGGGCGAGGCTGGTGCTGGGCGCGCGCCGCATGGACCGCTTGCAGGTGCTGGCCGAAGAATTGCGCGGGAAGGGTGCCGAGGTCGTCGCCCATCCGCTTGATGTTACGGACAGACAGAGCGTCGAGGCTTTTGCGGAGGCCGGACGCAAGGCTTTCGGGCAGGTCGACGTCATCGTCAACAATGCCGGTATCATGCCGCTATCGCTGATGTCGTCGCTCAAGGTCGATGAATGGGACCGGATGATCGACGTCAACATCAAGGGCGTGCTTTATGGCGTCGCCGCCGTTCTGCCCGAGATGACCGCCCGCGCATCCGGCCATATCATCAACATCGCTTCCATCGGTGCGCTCGCCGTTTCACCCACGGCGGCCGTTTATTGCGCGACGAAATTTGCGGTGCGGGCGATTTCGGACGGGCTGCGGCAGGAAAACCGCGACCTGCGCGTCACCTGCATTCACCCCGGCGTGGTGGAAAGCGAACTTGCCCACACCATCACCGATCCGGCCGCTGCGGAGCTGATGCAGACCTATCGGGCCATCGCCTTGAAACCCGACGCCATCGGCCGCGCGGTGCGCTACGCCATCGAGCAGCCTGATGATGTCGACGTCAATGAAATCGTCATCCGACCCATCGCTGCCTGAGGAGGCCGACATGAAAGCGATTTTTCCAACCGTGCTTGCGATTACCATGCTTGCGGGAAGTGCCGCCGCCATCGCCAATCCGCAGCGTCTGGATGACAGGCTGCGGCGTGGTGACGACGTCATCCGCAGCCTCAACAATGGTCGGCCCCAGGCCAATCTGGAGCGTTTGCGGCAGGAGTTTCCTTTCCTCGCCGAAGCGACCGAAGGTTACGCTCTGGGGGAGGTATGGTCGCGGCCGGGACTGGACAACCGGACCCGCCAGCTGGCCGCCGTTGCGGTCATGGCGGCCCTTGGCGAGCGGGATCTGATGAAGGTCCATGCCGGTTATGCACTCAACGTCGGCGCAACCGACGAGGAACTGAAGGAAATGATCTATCTGATCACGGTTCCCGCAGGTTTTCCCAAAGCCATCGCCGCATCCCGGACGCTGGCTGAATTGTTCGAGGAACGCCGCGACAACGCCGCATCGGGAGGGCAAAGGCAATGAACATTGTTTCGACATCGGTTGCGCTTCTGCTTGCAACGGCTTCCGCCGATACGGGCTCCCGCAAAGCGAATAACGCCATGGACGTGAACATGACCGAAACGGCTCAAATCCAGAACCACCCTTATATCGGCATGTGGGTCACCGGCGATGGCCATGTTCGTCAGGAGCTTTTGCCCGATGGTCGTTATGACGAGGCGCGGGGCAACCGCAAAAGCGCCTATCAGGGGCGATATGAGGTGAGGGGAAACCATATCGACTATTGGGACGATACCGGTTTTACGGCCGACGGCGAATTCGTCGACGACATTCTCTATCACGGCGGCATGATCTTCTATCGCCAGAAGTAACCGCTGTGCCAATCAAGCGCCGCCCGCCCCATCGGGAGCGGGCGGCGTGCTTGTTTCTATCGCTTCAAACTACCCAAAATCCCGCGCACGATGGCGCGGCCGACGGATGTGGCGACCGAACGGGCGGCACTTTTCATCGCCGCTTCGATTACCGTTTCGCGCTGGTAACCCGTGCGGCGGGCGCCGCCATTGCGCGAGCCGGTGGATGCCGGTGCGGGTTCTTCATCGCCGAAGCCGGGCAGACGCCAGCGGCCGGAAGCGCTTTCGGACTGGCTGGAGGCGTTTTCCTCCTCCGCGCGCTTGGCGGCTTCCGCGTCCGCCGCCTTCTGGGCGCGGGCAGCGAGGATTTCGAAGGCCGATTCCCGGTCGATATCCTTGTCATATTGGCCGGCGACGGGGCTAACATCGATCAGCGACCTGCGCTCAGCATCCGTCAGCGGTCCGACACGGCCGGAAGGCGGGCGCACGAGGGTGCGCTCGACGATGGAGGGTGCGCCCTTGTCATGCAGGGTCGAGATCAGCGCCTCACCGGTGCCGAGCGTGGTGATGGTGTCGGCGGTGTTGAAGGCCGGGTTCTGGCGGAAGGTGTCGGCGGCGGTGCGCACCGCTTTCTGCTCGCGCGGCGTATAGGCGCGAAGCGCATGCTGCACGCGGTTGCCGAGCTGGGCAAGAACGGTTTCCGGCACGTCGAGCGGGTTCTGCGTCACGAAATAGACGCCGACGCCCTTGGAGCGGATAAGGCGCACGACCTGTTCCACGCGTTCCACCAGCACCCGTGGCGCATCGTTGAAGAGCAGATGCGCCTCATCGAAGAAGAACACCAGGCGCGGCTTTTCCGGGTCGCCCACCTCAGGCAGTTCTTCGAAGAGTTCCGAGAGCATCCAGAGCAGGAAGGTGGCGTAAAGGCGCGGGTTCATCATCAGCCGGTCGGCGGCGAGAACCGAAATGGTGCCGCGCCCGTCCGTGCCCACGCGCATGATGTCGGCGATCTTCAGCGCCGGTTCGCCAAAGAAATTGGCCGCGCCCTGCTGTTCGAGAACCAGCAGCCCGCGCTGCAGCGAACCGACCGAGGACTTGGAAATCAGGCCGAACTGATTGGAAAGCTCCGATGCGTTTTCGCCCATATAGTTCAGGAGCGATTGCAGGTCTTTGAGATCGAGCAGCGGCAGCCCGCCCTGATCGGCGATCTTGAAGGCGATGTTGAGCACGCCTTCCTGCGCTTCCGAGGCATCCATCAGCCGGGCAAGCAGCAGCGGCCCCATTTCGGCGATGGTGGCGCGCACGCGATGGCCTTTTTCGCCGTAGAGATCCCAGAAGATGACGGAGGATTTACCGTAGGAAAAATCGGTGAAGCCGATCTGCTCGACGCGTTTCTGCACCCAGTCCTTGGCTTCGCCTTCCGCCGCGATGCCGGAAAGGTCGCCCTTGATATCGGCGCAGAAAACCGGCACGCCGGCCTTGGAGAAACCTTCGGCAAGAACCTGCAACGTCACGGTCTTGCCCGTTCCCGTCGCGCCGGTGATCAGGCCGTGGCGGTTGCCGAATTTCAGTTCCAGATATTCGCCCTTGTTCAGGCTGTCGTCCGGATTGCGGCTGGTCCCGATATAGAGCTGTCCGTCCTGCAACATCGACCATTTTCTCCTGCGGCTGATGCATGACCCTTAAAATCGCGCCGGATTTTGTAAAAGTCATGTCCGAATTAAAAGCGTAGCTGGCATGCGGTGACCGTTCCTCGCGAAAGCGGCCTTTTCATAGTTTGGTTGTGATGATCTTATAAGGACAGTTTCAAGGCGCAACAACTGCTTGATGCCGATGAGGAAAAACCGCTTGATGAAAGTTGCCGCACCTGTTCGTGGCCGCTTGAATGCAGCATGAGATTGTTTTACGTTGACGTTAACGTCAGTTATTCGATGTTGGCGTCGTTTTTCAACAGGAGGCAAGAATGAACGAAGTCGTGGATCAGATCGCCGTAAAGGCGGGGATCGACCCTGAACTGGCTGAAAAGGCCGTTGGCATGATTCTCGGTTTTCTGCAGCGCGAGGCCGCAGACGGCCCGATCGCGCGGATGATCGAAGCCATTCCCGGCGCCAGCGATCTGGTGGCGCAGTATAATGGCGAGGGTGCCGGCGGCGGCGGTCTGCTCGGCGGCCTGATGAGCGCCATCGGCGGCGGCGGCATCATGGGTCTCGGCCAGCAGCTGATGAGTCAGGGCCTCGGCATGAGCGAGATTTCCACGCTCGCCAAGGAAACCATCTCCGTTGCCCGCCAGCATGCGGGCGATGAGGTTGTCGATCAGGTGATCGCCTCGGTTCCGGGTCTCAGCCAGTTCGCCTGAGGCGAAGCTACTCCATCGCGGGGCGCGGCGGCTGTTCATTGAACAGGCGGCGCGCCTCTTCTATTTCGGCATGGTGCGTTTCCGCCCATATCCAAACGCCGCAAAAGGCGCTGCCCAGCGTGCGGCCGAGGTTCGTCAGAGCATAATCCACATGCGGCGGAATGACGGGGTGCACGGTGCGGCGCACCAGCCCGTCGCTTTCCATCTGCCGCAGTGTTTTCGTCAACATCTTCTGGCTGATGTTGCCCACCAGCCTGCCGATCTGCGTGAAGCGCAGCGTGCCGTGCTCTTCCAGCACTTCCAGAATGAGCATCGTCCATTTGTCGGCCACTTTCGCAATGATGTCCTGAACCAGCGCCTCTATCGCCGGATCGGTATCCGTGGGCGGCGGAACCTTGCGCCGGTTCTCGATGGCCGGGTCGGCCGCGTGCCGTTTCATCTAACACTCTCCATTGGGTAAGTATAAATCTTTTGGGTGCCTACTTTCGATTGGAGAGTATCATAGCTAACTTCCTTTCAGCCAACAAGCAAAGGATGTTCCAATGAAAATCACGGGCAATACCATTCTCATCACCGGCGGTGGTTCGGGCATCGGCCGGGCGCTGGCGGAAGCGTTTCATCAGGCAGGCAACAGGGTCATCATTTCCGGCCGCCGCCAGGCTGTGCTCGACGAGGTGACGGCCGCCAACCCGGGCATGGCCTCGATGGTGATGGATGCGGCGGACGCCGCGGGCATTCGCGCATTTGCCGACGCGCTGGTGAAGGCCCATCCCACCCTCAACGCCGTCATCAACAATGCCGGCATCATGCGGCCGGAAGACATTGCCGCCGCACCGGATTATCTCGATACGGCTGAAGAAACCATCGCCACCAATCTCCTCGCGCCCATCCGCCTGACGGCTGCGCTTTTGCCGCATTTCCTAAAGCAGCCCGCCGCCACGGTGCTGACTGTCTCGTCGGGCCTCGCCTTCGTGCCCATGGTGCTGACCCCCACCTACAGCGCCACCAAATCCGCCATCCATGCCTATTCGGTTGCGCTGCGCGAGCAGCTGAAGGAGACACCGGTGGAAGTCATCGAAATCGTACCGCCCTATGTGCAGACGACGCTGATGGGCGAGGGGCAGGCGAGCGACGAAAGGGCGATGCCGCTCGACGCCTTCATTTCCGAGGTGATGGATATTCTTGAAAATCGTCCGGATGAGAATGAAGTGGTGGTGGAACGCTGCAAGCCGCTGCGTTTTGCCGCGCAGAACGGCAATTTCGATCAGGTCTTCGCGATGATCAACCATATGCATCCGTAAGCGGCAGCGTCTGTCGCATGGGGACATCCTGTGATAGCGTCGCGCTCTTTTCTGCGGAGCGCGCGCTTTCATGGGCCAAGGCCAGTTCCTGATGCCGAAAACCAGCATGCCCGGCGTCGTCGCCGTGGTAGCGGACAGCGATCGTTCTTTCCCGCGCCACATGCATGATCAGTTCGGCATCGGCCTCATCGAACGCGGCGCGCAGAAATCGCTCTCCGGTCGTGGCATGGTGGAGGCCGGCGCCGGCCATGTCATCACCGTCAATCCGGGCGAGGTGCATGACGGCATTCCGCTCGGAGAGGGCGGCCGCGCCTGGCGGATGCTTTATCTCGACATCGATATCGTCCGCGACGCCATTGCCGATGTCTGCGAGAAGGATCGAGGTTCTTTCGAATTTGCCTATCCCGTCGATGGAAGGCCGCTAGCAGCCCGGTTCTGCGCTGTCTTTTCTGCGATGACCGCAAGGCAGCGGCCGGGCGAAACCCTGCATGGCGACGAGGCCCTGCTGATGCTTCTGGCGGGTGCCATGGAGGTGGCTGCCAAACCGCGCGAAACTACCGCACTCGACAGCATAAAACGGGCGAAAAGCAGCATCGATGACGATCCCGCCCGGCCGTTCCGCCTCGCCGATCTGGCGAGCGAGGCCGGCATGAGCCAGTTCCGTTTCCTGCGGGCTTTCGCCAAGGCGACAGGCCTGACGCCGCACAGCTATCTTCTCCAGCGGCGCGTGCATCTGGCCCGGCATGCGCTGGCCAGCGGTACGCCGCCTGCCGAGGCGGCCTTTGCCGCCGGTTTTACCGACCAGAGCCATCTGAACCGGTTTTTTGTGCGGCAATTCGGCGTGACGCCGGCGGTTTATCGGGCGGCGTTTTCGTAGATGCTTTCTCCACCCTCATTCCTGTGACAAGCACAGGAATGAGGGTGAGTGGGTTGGCCCAGCCCCTCAGCCTGCTATTACCGCGCGAGCCTCCGAGCATCAGCTCTGCAATTTCGTCCAAGACACCCACCCCACGCGCCATCATGCTCCTGTCCTCCACCCACAGGACACACCCGCACCATGACACCCGAATTCCTCATCACATCCTTCATCGTCGCCGCTTCTCCGGGAACCGGCGTGGTCTACACGCTGGCCGCCGGTCTCTCGCAGGGGGCGAGGGCGAGCGTGATTGCGGCCTTCGGCTGCACGCTCGGCATCGTGCCGCATCTGCTCGCCGCCATCACCGGCCTTGCCGCCATTCTGCACACCAGCGCGCTGGCCTTCGGCATCGTCAAATATCTGGGGGTCGCCTACCTCATCTACATGGCGTGGAATACGCTGCGGGAAGACGGTGCGCTGAAGATCGATGATGCCGGGGAGCCGCAGAAGGCCGCCCGCGTCATCGGCGAGGCGATCCTCATCAATCTCCTGAACCCGAAACTGTCGATCTTCTTTTTCGCCTTCCTGCCGCAGTTCATCGCGCCGGATGAGGCTTTGCCGACATGGCGCATGATCGATCTCGGGCTGATCTTCATGGCCATGACGTTTCTGGTCTTTGCGCTTTACGGCTGTTTTGCCGCCTCGGTCCGGCGGCAGGTGATGTCACGCCCGGCGGTTCTCGCCTGGCTGCGGCGCAGCTTCGCCGCCGCCTTTGTGGCGCTGGGTGCGAAGCTGGCCCTGACCGAGCGATGAAACCGAACCGGACTGCCCCGCCGGCTTAGTCGTCCCAATCGGGTGCGAGGTGGCCGGGGCTGACGATGCGGCCGTTCGGTTTGGCCAGCGCGTGGATGGCCTGCATTTCCTCTTCCGTCAGCGCGAAATCGAAAATGTCGAAATTCTCCTTGAGGCGGCTTTCAGTCGCCGTCTTGGAAAGCGCCACGATATCCGGCTGCTGCACGGCCCAGCGCAGGGTCACCTGCGCGGCGGTCTTGCCATGCTTTGCGCCGATGTCCTGCAGCAGGGGATCGTTCGGCACCCTGCCATCGGCCATCAGATAATAGGCCGTCACCGACATCCCGTGTTTGCGCGCGGCCGAAATCACCTTCGTCTGGTCGAGATAGGGGTGATATTCGATCTGGTTGGTGGCAAGCGGCGTGTCGGAAAGTTTCACTGCTTCTTCGGTCAGCGCCACGTTGAAGTTGGAAATGCCGATATTGCGCACCTTTCCGGCCTTGCGCACCGCGTTCAGCGCGCCCATGCGCTCGGCAAGCGGCACATCGCTCTTCGGCCAGTGCAGCAGCAGCAGATCAACATAGTCAGTCTTCAGTTTTGCAAGGCTTTCATCGACGGAGGCGAGAAAATCGTCGTGACGAAAGCGATCCACCCAGACCTTGGTGGTGAGAAATATATCGTGGCGGGAAATGCCTGACTGAGCGAGGACCTCGCCGACGGCACCCTCGTTCTTGTAGATCTGCGCGGTATCGACATGGCGGAAACCGAGTTTCAGCGCCTCCGGCAGAATGCGCCTGACATCGTCTTCCGGAATGCGGAAGGTGCCGAAACCGAGGGCGGGAATATTCGCGCCATTGGCGTTGACGTGATACATGGATGTCTCTCCTGTTTGCTGAAAACATGGTCGGCGGCAGATGCCGGGCGGGGAAGCCGTCTTTCATTAACTGGTGTCCGCGCGATCGGTTTCAACCCGGCGGGACGATATCACATCAGTACATAATCCACCGGGCGCGGGTCGGCCGGCAGATCGGTCTCGCCCATCGCCTCGCGCAGATTGATCTCGATGGTGGTGGCAAGCGCATTGATCGGCAGGGCATTGAGGCCGGTGCCGAATGGGTCTTCCAGCTCGTCGGACAACGCGTCGAGACCGAAAAACGTATAGGCGATCAGCGTGCTGGTAAAAGGCGTGGCCCAGCCGAGCAGATCCGTGAAACCGAACGGCAGCAACAGGCAGAAGAGATGCGCGGTGCGGTGAAGCAGCAGCGAATAACCGAAGGGAACCGGCGTCTGGCGGATGCGCTCGCACGAAGCCTGCGAGGCCCCCATCTGCTGCACGGTGGCGTCCAGCATCTGCAGCTGGATATCGCTGATCTGCCCCTTGCCATGAGCGGAGACGACAGCGCCGGATATTTCGCGCAGCAGCATGTCCGGTTTGTTGCGGCTGCGGGCATAGATCTCCGAAAGGTCATCCGGAATGAGGTTGGCGGCAGTGGCGGTCGCATCCCCGGGGCGCAGGTGCGAGACCAGCGCGTGGCAGAAGGCGATTACAAGATCGGTGATCCGCCTGCGGGTTACGGGATCGGCTACATCCTGCCGGCTTTCCAGCATGGTGGTCTGGCGCGAAAGCGTGCGGGCGACGGTGATCAGCGCGCCCCATTGCTTGCGGGCTTCCCACCAGCGGTCGTAACAGGCATTGGCGCGAAAGCCGAGGAACACCGAAAGCGCGATGCCGAGCAGCGAAAAGGGCGCGCCGTTCAACGCCTGTACCAGATCCGGCCGGTCCTTGTGCGCCCAGACAACCAGCGTCGACAGCAGGAACACCGCAAGCACCTGCGGAAAGATGCGGACGATGATGGAACCGCGCACGATGAGGAAAAGCTGCAGCAGGTTCGGTTTTGGACGAACGATCATGGCGGAAACTCGAAATGCCTGTGGCGGGTGAGGGGGAGTGAATATCCCTGACCATATCTACATGATGGCGGCGCGGCCTTGTCCACCCTTTTTTGCATGGTTGCACCAGGCGGCTGGCGGCGTTACGCGTCTATCGCCGGGATCGTCAACGGTACGATCCAACTATGCGGGTGGAAGGAAATGTCGCGTGTCGCGCTCACAACGGCTTCTTGATCTGTTGCAGATCCTGCGCTCCCACCGCATGCCGGTCAGCGGTACGGTTCTTGCCGCGCAGACCGGCGTCAGCCTGCGCACGCTTTACCGCGATATTGCAACGCTTCAGGCGCAGGGTGCTGACATCGAGGGCGAAGCGGGGGTGGGTTATGTGCTGCGACCCGGTTTCCTGTTGCCGCCGCTGATGTTTTCGCAGCAGGAGATCGAGGCGCTGGTGCTCGGCTCCCGCTGGGTGGCGGGCCGCGCCGATGCGGGTTTGGCCGAGGCCGCCCGCGCCGCACTCGTCAAGATCGGCGCCGTGCTTCCCGATGCCCTGCGCGAGGAACTCGATAATTCCACCCTGCTTGTCGGGCCGGGGCAGGGCCTCGCCGCCATCCATGTCGATCTGGCGGCCATTCGCGATACGATCCGCAAGGAAAGCAAGGTCGTCATCACCTATCGCGATGAAAAGGGAGACGTGACGGAGCGGGTGATCTGGCCCTTCGCACTCGCTTTTTTCGATCTGGTGCGGGTGGTGCTGGGCTGGTGCGAGACACGGCAGGACTACCGCAGTTTCCGGGCCGACCGCATCGAAGATTTCCGTCCCCTCGACAGCCGTTATCCGCGCCGCCGCCAGGCCCTGTTGAAAGAATGGCGCGAAAGGGAAAAACAGCGGCGGCGGCATCATGCTGACAAAAACTGACAGTAGCGGGGTCTAGAAACTGTTCATCCGCAACACAGGAGAACAGCCATGACCCACCCCGACTTCACCATCCTCTACGTCGATAACCCGCCGGCCAGCACCGAATTTTACAAGGCCCTGCTGGGTGCGGAACCGGTGGAATCCTCACCGACATTCTCGCTGTTCGTGCTTGCCAACGGCATGAAGCTCGGCCTGTGGTCGCAGCATACCGTGGAGCCGAAGGCATCGGTCGCGGGCGGCGGCGGCGAGCTCGCCTTCCGTGTCGAAAACGACGCACAGGTGGATGAGACTTTCGCCAACTGGAAGGCAAGAGGCGTCGACATGCTGCAGCAGCCCGCCAAAATGGAGTTCGGCTACACCTTTACCGCTGCCGACCCCGACAACCACCGCCTCCGGGTCTATGCCTTTGCAGGTTAAACATTGGCGTTTAGGCCGGTTGGCAAGATAAGCCAGCGGCCGTCCACGCTTTCTGCATTCCGCGCTCTCCTCATCCCTGTGCTTGTCACAGAGATCCAGCCGACGCGCGTCTGCGCGGCGGAAAGGGTCCAGTCAGCCCAAGGACTTGGGCTGACTGGATTCCTGTGACAAACACAGGAATGAGGGCGGTGGGGATGCGTCCACGTGCGACAATCTCACGTCGCATTTTATGCCTTATTTCTTCACCGCCACCACGAAGAGGCGTGGAAAACGCAGCAGCAACCGGCCGTCCGCCATCGGCGGATAGGCCTCCTTGATGCGCCGCGTGTAGTCGGCGAGGAAGGCTTCGCGGTTTTCATCGCCGGCGGCGGCGAGATAGGGGCGCAGGCCCGTGCCCTTGACCCATTCGACGATGCTTTCCGCATCCTTCATGGGATGATTATAGACGGTGTGCCACACATCCACCCGCGCGGATTTCGGCGTCAGCGCATCGAAATAGTCAGAAGGTGCGGGCAGGGGTTTGCGGCGCAGCCTGCCATCTGCAAAGCTGTCCTTCCAGGCACCGTTCGCGCCGGTCTCCTCCATGGCGCGATGCGTCGGCTCCTGCAGATTGTCAGGCATCTGCACGGCCAGAACACCGCCGCTTTCCAGCTGGTCCATCAGTTGCGAAAGAACGACGAGATGATCCGGCACCCACTGAAAAACGGCATTGGCGTAAAGCAGGTCTGCCTTCTGCGCCGGCTTCCATTTTGCAAGGTCGGCCTTGCCGAAGCGGGTGGTCGGCAGTCGGTCCGCCGCCTTTTCCAGCATGTCGTCGTCACTGTCGATGCCGGTAATGACGTTGACGCCGTAACGGTCAGTCAGAAGCTCGGTGGAATTGCCGGGGCCACAGCCAAGGTCATAGCCATTCAGCACCCGCTCCAGCGGCACATGGGCCAGGAGATCCCGGGCGGGGCGTGTCCGTTCGTCTTCGAATTTCAGATATTGGTGGGCGGACCATGCCATGGTTTTCCTCCTGCGGACTGCCGTCAGATCGTCAGCATCGCATGGGTGAAATCGCCCCGCCATCATCGGATCGATGAATTATTGTGATGAATCTATTCATCAACCTTTTGTTTCACCTCATAAAACATCTTTGTCGGGCCGTCGCTTTGTTATTTTCCATCAAAATCAGAAATCGCGGCAATTAAAACTTGACCTCGTCAGGGGAGAGGCATTCACTCCGGCCGATTTCCAGCACATCCCAAGTTGAGCGCGCGTAGCGTTCCTCATCCGGAAATGCATCAGAACAAAAAGACGGAGCGTTTTCGTTTGACGGAAACGCTTGAGACAGGAGACCATCATGAGCGTCGATACCGCACCCCGATCAACCACCTGGACCTATGTTGATGGTCAATGGCTGCCCGGCAATCCGCCGCTCATCGGCCCGACCTCGCACGCCATGTGGCTGGCGTCGACGGTGTTTGACGGCGCGCGCTGGTTTGATGGCGTCGCTCCCGATCTCGATCTGCACTGCCAGCGCGTCAACCGCTCTGCCGCTAATATGGGCATGAAGCCGACGATGACGGCGGAAGAGATCGAGGCGCTGGCGCTGGAAGGCGTCAACAGGTTCGACGGCAAGATGGCGATCTATATCAAACCGATGTACTGGGCCGAACACGGCATGCCCGGCAGCGTTGTCGCGCCGGATGCCAGTTCCACCCGTTTTGCGCTGTGCCTTTTTGAAGCGCCGATGGATGCCGGCAAGCCGCTGACGCTCACCGTCTCGCCGCTGCGCCGTCCTTCGCCGGAAACCGCGATGACCGACGCCAAGGCCGGCAGCCTTTACCCCAATAGCGGCCGCGCCATTCTGGAAGCCCGCTCGCGCGGCTTCGACAATGCCCTGATGCGCGACATGAACGGCAATGTCGCCGAATCCGCTTCGGCCAACATCTTCATGGTCAAGGACGGCGTCGTCTTCACCCCGGTTCCGAACCGCACCTTCCTGGCCGGCATCACCCGTTCGCGGGTGATCGGCCTTCTGCGGCAGGCCGGTTTCGATGTCCGTGAGGCGACCCTGTCGGTCGAGGATTTCCGCGAGGCCGATGAAATCTTCTGCTCGGGCAATTATTCCAAGGTTTCGCCTGTCGTGAAGCTGGATGATCGCGAGTTGCAGGCAGGCCCGGTCGCCCGCAAGGCGCTCGATCTTTACATGGACTGGGCGCGTCTCGGCGCAGACGTCTGAGATCGGCAATCATCTCGTAAAGAGGCCACGGCAGGCATTCGGCCTGCCGTGGCCATTGCTTTTCTGCGGTGCAATATTTTCCCCAAAAAGACGGGGGGAATTTAATCCAATTTTAGACAAACGACCTGTAGTTTGCGGCATCTTCACCTCCGGCTAACGAGGGCCGCCAGATGTCTTTCAGCATTCGTAATATACTTGTGGGATTTTTCCTTACCATCAGCCTTGCGCTGGCCGGTTTGGTCGGCAACGAATTGTGGCGCTCGGTCAATCGCGCCGGCACCTTTTCCGAGGTCGCGCAACTCGCCTCGCTCGACAAGCTTCTTTTCAATGCGCTTTTGAATTTCCGCAGTGAACGTGGCGACAGCGCCACGGCGTTGACACTCGATCCGTCAAAGTCGGCCGGCAGCATCGCCAGCGTGCAGGCGGCACGCCAGAAGGTGGATGCCGCCATGACGGCATTCCTCACACAGTCTTCATCGCTCGAAAACACGCAGCTGCAAGCGCCGCTCAAGCGTGTGAAAGATGTTTACGCGCAGTTCGTCGAGCTCAGAAAAAAGGTTGACGCCAATGTTTCGCAGCCGCTCGACCGGCGCGAAAGCGGGCTCGACAAGACGGTCATGACGCTCGGCGGCGATTTCCTCGCCTCGCTTGAAGCCGGTTCGACGGCACTTGAAGGCACTGTCCGCTCCCTCGATCAGGGTCAGACCGGTTTGATCCAGCTGCGCTCCTATGGCTGGTCCGCCCGCGCACTTGGCGGCAGCGCCACCGTCATTCTCAACGGCGCCGTCGCCCAGAACCGGCCGCTCACCGCGCAGGAAATGCAGCAGCTCGGCGCAGCCGATGCCGGTGCGGCTTTCGCGTGGAAAGCGACCGGCGATCTGGTCGCGCATGAATCGACGCCGCAGTCGCTCAAGGACATCTACGCCACCGCGGACAAGACCTATTTCAAGGGTGATTTCAGCACCCAGCGCACCAAGCTCATCGACGACCTGAACAACGGCCGCACGCCTGCCTTCACCATGGATAGCTGGCGCACCACCGTCACCGAAAATCTCGGCACGATTGCGAAAATCGCGTCCGCCGCCATGGATGTTCTGGATGCCAATGCCGAAAAGGCAAAACAGGGTGCCTTTATCGATGCGATGATCTATCTCGCCGTCTTCGTCGTCACGCTGGCGCTCTGTATTCTCTCGCTTGCTGTCATCGTCGGCCGCGTCACCCGGCCGATCAGCCGCCTGACCAACGCGATGATGGAGCTTTCGGGCGGTAATCTTGCAATCGATGTCGCCGGTGCAAAGCGTTCCGACGAGATCGGCGAGATGGCCCGCGCCGTGGAAATCTTCCGCGAGGCGGCAATCCGCAACAAGCAGCTGGAGGCGGAAGCCGTCGCCAACCGCGAGCGGGCCGAGCGGGACCGTATCGAGCTGCAGCAGCGTGCCGAGGCTGAGGCCGAAGAACGGCTCAATCAGGCCACGGGTTCGCTAGCGGGCGGCCTTCGCCGTCTTGCTTCCGGCGACATGGTCTGCGAGATCGCCACGCCGTTCGCTCCGCAATTCGAGGCGCTGCGCCACGATTTCAACAGCTCCGTGCATCAGCTGCGCGAAGCGCTCACAAGCGTCGGCCAGTCCGTACAGACAGTGAACGGCGGCGCGCATGAGGTGTCATCGGCATCCGACGATCTTTCCCGCCGCACCGAGCAGCAGGCCGCTTCTCTGGAAGAGACCGCCGCCGCGCTGGAAGAGATCACCGCCAATGTTTCCGCCACCTCCAAGCGAGCAGGCGAGGCGCGCGACACGGTGCGTGAAGCACGGTCAAAGGCCGATCTTTCCGGCAAGGTGGTGCGCGATGCCGTTTCCGCCATGGAGCGCATCGAACATTCCTCGCGCCAGATCGGCCAGATCATCGGCGTCATCGACGAAATCGCCTTCCAGACCAACCTTCTGGCGCTGAATGCGGGCGTCGAGGCGGCGCGGGCGGGCGATGCGGGCAAGGGTTTTGCCGTCGTCGCACAGGAAGTGCGCGAACTGGCGCAGCGCTCCGCCAATGCCGCCAAGGAAATCAAGCAGCTCATCAACACATCTGCCGTTGCGGTGGGTGAGGGCGTGAAGCTGGTCGCCGACACCGGCGTCGGGCTTTCCGAAATCGAGCAGCTGGTGCTTTCCGTCAACACCCATATGGATGCCATCGCAACGGCGGCGCAGGAACAGTCGGCTGGCCTTTCCGAGGTCAACACCGCCGTCAACCACATGGATCAGGCCACGCAGCAGAACGCCGCCATGGTCGAGGAAATGAACGCGGCCGGTGCGGGTCTCGCGCAGGAATGCGCCAACCTCCACGCCCTGCTTGCGCAATTCCAGCTCGGTCAGCAGACCTCCGCATTGCGGGAGACGGCAAGGCATATGCAGCGGGCCGCAAGTCCCGCCCGTGCGCCTGCCGCACCCGTCGCTGCGCCTTCAAGGGCCCGCCCGGTTGCCGCCTCGCGTGGCAATGCGGCGCTGGCCGTGAAGGGCGACGACTGGACGGAGTTCTGAGGAAGAGATTGCCTTTGACAAAACCCGCGCTACCGGGTTCCGTCACCCCGGACCTGATCCGGGGTCCAGCGCGATCAAGTCCTTGATCGCGTAAGACTCTTCTCACGGCGCAGACGCGCCGTGGCTGGATGCCGGATCTAGTCCGGCATGACGGAGGAGAGGTGTGGTCCTTTTCGTTAACAGCCGAGCCCGCGCCCGAAACCGGCGCGGGCTTTATCGTTTCTGCAAGCTCGGCAGCGCAGCGGCAAGCGCCCGCAGCGGCGCGGTCATGTGCTTGTCGCGTCTGAGAGCAAGGGCAATGCGCCGTTCGAGCGGCGGTTCGAGCGCGCGCCATTCAAGCTCTGACACCGCACCTTCATGCTCCATCGCCATGCGTGGCACGATCGCAAGGCCAAGGCCCGCACCCGCGAGCTTCTTGATGGCCTCGACGCTGCCCAGTTCCATGGCGGGCTGCACGGTGCGGCCGCTCGCCGAAAACCATTGATCCACCAGCCTGCGCGTATTGCCGCCCTCGTAAAGCAGCAGCGGCCGCGTCGAAAGCGTTTCGGCGTTCAGTACCGTTCTGTCAGTGACGGCACCATGCGGGAAAACTGCAACCAGTTCATCGAGATGGATATCGCTGATATCGAGGCTGCGGCCACTGGCGGGCAGGGCCACCACCGCCGCATCGATCGTGTTGGCCTCCAGAAGCCGCAAAATATCGTGCGTATTGCCGGTCTGCACGACGATTTCGATACCCGGCATGGCTTGGCGGATTTTGGCCAGCACCGGCGGCAGCAGATAGATGCAGGCGGTTGCGCCCGTGCCGATGCGCAGGCGTCCCGTCGCCCCGCTGCGATGAGGTGCTACGGTATCGATCGCATGCGCCACTTCTTCCGCGATCCGTCTTGCATGGATGAGAAAATCCCGCCCCGCCGCCGTCGGCTGCGCGCGCCTGCCGACCCTTTCGATCAGCCGCACGCCGAGCTGCTTTTCCAAGAGCCTGATATGCAGGCTGATGGCCGGCTGTGTCATCCCCGCCTTGTCGGCGGCGGCGGAAAAGCTGCCGAGATCGGCGACATCCATGAAGCTGCGCACCTGCCGCAGATCGAGGTCCATCATCAAAGAAAACCTTATCGTTTGTATAAGATAGATAATCTTTATTTTGGCTGCGCCGCAATGCACAATGGGGCCGTGAATGACCACAGGACGAGATAATGACCCTTCTCACAGTATCCAGTTGCACCATCCGCCCTTGCGAGGAAGCGGATATTCCAGCCATTACCGAAATTTACCGGGATGCCGTGCTGAACGGCCGCGCCAGCTTCGAGATCGATCCGCCGGGCGTGGATATGATGCTTGAGCGCCGTCGCCTGTTGGTGGAGGGCAATTATTCCTATCTCGTCGCCGAAATCGACGGAAAGATAGCCGGATATGCCTATGCCGGGGCCTATCGTCCGCGCCCGGCCTATGGCGCGGCGGTTGAGAATTCCGTTTATGTCGATCCGGCCATGAAGGGCATGGGGATTGGCCGCAAACTACTCGATGCGCTGATTGAGGATGCGACCTCGCGCGGCTTCCGGCAGATGCTCGCCGTCATCGGCGATAGCGGCAACGCCGCCTCGATCGGCCTGCACCGTGCGGCCGGTTTCGAGCATGTCGGCACGTTCAAATCCATTGGCTGGAAACACGGCCAGTGGCTGGATACCGTCCTGATGCAGCGCGCGCTGGGCGAGGGCGACACAACGCCCCGTTTTTGATCCGCTGGAGCATTTCCTGAAAATCTGGAGCCCGGTTTTCCGTCTGGAAATGCGACAAAACAAAAAGTTTGAGCGGGATGGCGAAAACTGTGAGCGGTTTTCGCCATCCCGCTGTTTTTATATGATTTAGGGCTGGGTGGAGCCGGGAATTTCCACCTTCAGCGTATCCCCGGCAAGCTCGCTGCCCAGTTCCACCGCCTTGGTCTTCTTGTCGTAGACGCAGATATGGCTGACCGTCGCATCCGCGCCCTTGGCCTTGCCGGTCAGGATGGCGAGGCCGTAATTTTCGCTGCCGACGGGATCGACCACAGCCTTGGCGTCCTCGATCATGTCCTTGGCTCCGGCAAGGCAGGCCGTCTGCACATCCGCCACGAATTCTTTCCAGGCATCGTCCGAGGATGCGGCGGCGGGGAGTGCCAGCGATGATAGGGCGGTGAAGAGGAGGATGGAGCGGATCAAGGAGCGGGAGTTGGGGCGGGTCATGGAATTTCCTTCCTGCAATCTCGGCAAAACCGAACCGATAGGGTGGAAAACGGTACGCCAGGGTTGTGAAACAAATGTGGTGGTGGCCGGCGCGAGACGAATTTTCTCTTTTGGCGGAACATTTTGATATTTCACAGGTTGCCCAAACGGAGCTTCGCTCCTATGGTCCGCTCACACGGTTTCTAGGAGCGGTAACCCGCTGCAAAAAGGAGTAAAAACCATGGCCTTTGAACTTCCTGAACTCCCCTACGACTACGACGCGCTTGCACCTTACATGTCGCGCGAGACGCTCGAGTTCCATCACGACAAGCACCACAAGGCATATGTCGACAACGGCAACAAGCTGGCGGCAGAAGCCGGTCTCTCCGACCTTTCGCTCGAAGAAGTCGTGAAGAAGTCCTTTGGCACCAATGCCGGTCTCTTCAACAATGCTGCCCAGCATTACAACCACGTCCATTTCTGGAAGTGGCTGAAGAAGGACGGCGGCGGCAACAAGCTGCCGGGCAAGCTGGAACAGGCATTCGCCTCCGATCTCGGCGGTTACGACAAGTTCAAGGCTGATTTCATCGCTGCCGGCACCACGCAGTTCGGCTCCGGCTGGGCATGGGTTTCCGTCAAGAACGGCAAGCTCGAAATCTCCAAGACCCCGAACGGCGAAAACCCGCTGGTTCATGGCGCAGAGCCGATCCTCGGCGTCGACGTATGGGAACACTCCTACTACATCGATTACCGCAACCTGCGTCCGAAGTACCTCGAAGCCTTCGTTGATAACCTCATCAACTGGGACTACGTCCTCGAGCGTTACGAAGCCGCCGCCAAATAAGGCTTGCGGAACGGAATTTTCGAACACCCGGCCCTCGCGCCGGGTGTTCTGCTTTTGGGATGTCGTCCGCTGTCACAAGCCTGTCATCCGCCGGGTTTATCGCGGCGCATCATGACTGAAAAAACCACGCCTCTCTTCTCCTTCGGCATTGTCGCCGATCCCCAATATGCCGATGCCGATCCGCGCCCCGAGATGGGCCGATATTACGCTGAAAGCCCGAAAAAGCTCGCAGACGCGATCGACGCCTTCAACCGCGAAGATCTGGCCTTCGTGGTGACGCTGGGCGATATCATCGACCGCGGCTTTGAAAATTTCGATGCGATCCTTGCCGTTTACGACAAGCTTCGCCACCGGTCGGTCCTGCTGCCGGGCAATCACGATTTCGCCGTCGCCGCTGAGCATTTGCCCGATATCCATAACCGCCTCGGCATGTCCGCCCCCTGGCATGATTTTTCCATCGGCGACGTCCGCTTCGTCGTGCTTGACGGCAACGAGGTCAGCCTTTTCGCCCCGCCGCCCGGCGATCCGCGTCGCGCGCTTGCTGCAGAGCGGCTGAAGCGTCTGGCGGATGCGGGCGCAATCAATGCGCAGGACTGGAACGCCTCGTTCAGCGATGAACAGTTCGAATGGCTGCAGATTGTTCTGCAAAAGGCGGATGCAGCAGACGAAAAAGTGATCGTTCTCTGCCACTACCCTGTCTATCCGGAAAACGCCCACAACATGTGGGACGCGCCGCGCATCCTCGAGCTTCTCGGCGCGCATCCTTCGGTCGTCGCGTGGTTCAACGGCCATAATCACGAGGGCAATTACGGCGTGCTGGGCCATACCCACTTCGTGAATTTCAAGGGCATGGTGGATACGCTCGACCAGAACACCTTTGCCATCGCCGATGTCTTTGCCGACCGAATCGCCATTCGCGGTTTCGGGCGCGAGGAGGATCGGGTGCTGGAGTATTTGCTGCAAAACGCCGCCGTGCTTTGAGGCCAGACTCCCCTCCGCCGCGCAAACGCGCGTCGACTGGATTCCTGTGACGAGCACAGGAATGAGGGTGGAGGGGGCTGCTCCGGCTCCGACAGAGAACAAAGGCTGCGAGCTGCACTATCTCGTGCTCGTCGCACAACGCCAGCTCAATCTGTCGCGCGTTCCGGAGTTCTGTTTCCCGGCTGGTTGCTCTGCCAGCCGCTCATCCACAATTGCCGCAGCTTCTCGCCTTCGAGCTTGAAGAAGCTGCCCGTGGTGTCGCAACTCAGCACCCGGTCCGAGCGGAAATTGCGGATCGCCTGCCGTAGTTCGCACCAGGCGACGATATTCACCGTTTCGGAATAATAGATCACCGCAATCGGCCGAATTCGTCGTTGCGTTTCCGCGCCGGCTTCATCGCGATAGGTGATTTCCAGTTTCTCCTCGTCGCGCACCGCCCGCCTGACCGTCGCAAGATCGACGCCTGCTGGTGCTGGCGCGATGCTGCCCCAGGCGTGCAGGGCATTGGCGGAGAGGGTTTTCGACAGGGGTTCGGGCAGGGAGGCGGCGATCTTGTCGCTGACCTGCCTGGCCGCCTGCCGCAATTCGGCATCGCCGGTGCGGGCGACCATGGCGAGCGCCAGCACGATCGCTTCCGTCTCTTCGATGGAAAACATCAGCGGCGGCAGGTTGAAGCCGGGACGCAGGATATAACCGACGCCGCGTTCCCCTTCGATCGGCACGCGCATGGTCTGAAGGGCGGCTATGTCGCGATAGACCGAGCGCACCGTCACCTCCAGCGCCTCGGCAATGGTCTGCGCGGTGACGGGCCTGCGCGCCACCCGCAGGATCTGGATGATTTCGAACAGTCTCGACGCCTTGCGCATTGCCGTTTTCCCGGGGATATTACGACGCAACTGACACAACGCTGTCAGTTGGCCTTTCCTATAAACGGAGAAACACATTGAGAAACATCGGCTTTCCCGAATGTGCCATGAACCGTTTTGGGAGATACTGACATGAGTTACGCCGAAAATCTCTGGCTTTTCTTTCTGGTCCTGTTCGGCATCATCATTCTGCCGGGCATGGACATGCTGTTTGTGCTGGCAAGTGCGCTGACGGGTGGCAAGAGAACCGGCCTTTCCGCCGCAAGCGGCATGAGCGCCGGCGGCATCGTGCATTCGCTTTACGGTGCGTTGGGCGTCGGCATGCTCGCCGCGTGGATGCCGTCGCTGTTCCTGCCGCTTCTGGTCTTTGGCGCCGCCTATATGATCTGGATCGGCATCGGCCTGATGCGCAGCGCGATTGTCGTGAACGGCGACGAGGCGCAGGCGAGCGCTTCGGTCAGAAAAGCCTTCTGGCGAGCGGTGCTGACCTGCCTTTCCAATCCGAAGGCCTATCTGTTCATGATGGCGATCTATCCGCAATTCCTCAAACCGGCCTATGGCCCGATCTGGATGCAGGGGCTGGTGATGGGTGCGATGGTGGCGGTGACGCAGTTCACCGTCTATGGCGCGCTGGCGCTGACGGCGGATAAAAGCCGGGCATGGCTTGTTTCCTCGCCCGCCGCGACGATCTTCATCGGTCGCACCGCCGGTTTCATGCTGATTGCCGCAGCGCTTCTCACGCTCTGGGAGGCCTTGTCTTAGACTTCTGTTTTCACGATGGAATTCACCGCAATGTGACTTCTTTTCGCCATCCGGAAAGGGCATCCTCGCGCCGTTCCATCTAGCGCCCGGTGTCCCAGCCGGAATCAAGGAGAGTGTGCATGAAACTGAAAACCATCACGGCGGCCATGCTTTTCGGCTGTCTTTGCGCCGGAGCGGTCTACGCTGCCGGCGAAGTCGAAAAACGTGAAGGCATGATGAAGCAGATCGGCGGCGCCATGGGTTCGCTCGCCGCCATCTCCAAGGGCGAAAAGCCCTTTGATGCTGATACCGTCAAGGCCGCCGTGACGACCATCGGCACCAATGCCAAGGCTTTCCCGGAGCAGTTCCCCGCCGGCACCGAAACCGGCAGCGCGGCTGCTCCCGCCATCTGGGAAAATTTCGAGGACTTCAAGGCCAAGGCCGCCAAGCTCGGCACGGATGCGGACATCGTTCTCGCCAATCTCCCCGGCGATCAGGCGGGTGTTGCCACCGCCATGAAGACGCTCGGCGCCGATTGCGGCACCTGCCACCAGACCTATCGTCTGAAGAAATAATCGAATGATTCTGGAAACGCCGCTTCCCGGCGGCGTTTTCTCACGCTCGAAAGGCATCTGACCGGGTCAGGTGAGAATGGGGAGAGGGGTATGTCCTCCATCTGGACGAAACTCGCTGGCGGGGCTGTGGTCGCGGCGATTGCGGGCTACGGCATATTCGCCTGGGTCACCGCGCCGGAACGTCAGGCGCCAAGCCATTGGGTCAGCCTTGGCGAACCGGATCTGGCCAATGGCGAAACGCTGTTCTGGGCGGGCGGCTGTGCAAGCTGTCATGCCGCACCCGATGCGAAGGGTGAGGCGCTGTTGACGCTTGCGGGCGGGCAGGCGCTGAAAAGCCCCTTCGGCACCTTTCATGTGCCCAATATTTCTTCCGATCCGCAGCATGGTATCGGCGGCTGGACGCTGGCGGAATTCGGCGATGCGATGACGCGCGGTGTGGGCAGGAACGGTGAGCATCTTTACCCGTCCTTTCCCTACGCCTCCTATGCCCGCATGACGCAGAAGGACATCAACGATCTCTTCGGTTATCTGAAAGCCCTGCCGGCCAGCCAGAACGATGCGCCGGATCATGAGCTACCGTTCCCCTTCAACCTGCGCATGGCGCTGGGCGGCTGGAAATTCCTTTATTTCGACCCCTCCGCACCGCCGCGCGTCGAGCTTGCCGATGCCAATGCCGAATTGCTGCGCGGCCAATATCTGGTGGAAGGGCCGGGCCATTGCGGCGAATGCCATACGCCGCGCAATGCGCTCGGCGGCTTCCTTGCCGATAAGTGGCTGGCCGGCGGCCCCAATCCGGAAGGCGAAGGCCGCATTCCTGACATCACCCCCGGCTCGCAAAGCATCGGAAGCTGGGCCAAGGCCGATATTGCCAGCTATCTGGAAACCGGCTTCACCCCGGAATTCGACAGCGTCGGCGGTTCCATGGTCAAGGTGCAGCAGAACATGGCGCATCTGACGGCGGATGACCGCGATGCGATCGCCGCCTATCTGAAGGCCATTCCGGCGCGGTAGGGTGCCCTGGGCGCATGCGCGCCCATTGACTCCCGCCGCCACCCATCGGATAACAATCCCGTGATGGTTCCTTCCGGGCGTTCCGGAAGGTGAAAAGGGAACACGATAGGGAGCGATCCTCATTCGTGGCTGCCCCCGCAACTGTGAGCGGAGAGCCTGAAACGAAGTGCCACTGGCAAGCCATTTTCCGGGAACCGAGGTTTCCAGGGAGGGCGATGCCGGGAAGGTGTTTCAGGTTTTGACCCGTAAGCCAGGAGACCTGCCATCACGGAAATGTCCATGCCGGCGGGGTGTCCGGAAGAGCGGAATTTCAGGGTGGCGAGATCAATGCCTCCCTGTGTCAGTCTCGTATCCCCGTGGTGAAGTGTATCGCATGCGGTCTTGCGGCTCCCGCCGTTCGGCCGTGTCTAAAGGCGCGGGGTCGCGCCGGGAGAGGGGTCACCATGTCCATCCAGCAGAATACGGCCAATTCAGCCGTTTCCGCAAAAACGGGCAGCTTCGCGCAATCGCTGACGGCGATCGTGCTTGGCCTGTTCGTTGTCGGTTTTGTCGGCTTTTCCCATGTGGAAGCCGTTCACAATGCCGCGCATGACACGCGTCATGCCAATGCCTTCCCCTGCCATTGAGGGGAAACGGCATGTCATCTTTTCGCAATATCGTCTTTACCGCCGTTCTCGTCGGCATTCTCGGCGGCTTTGCCGTGTCTGCCATGCAGGCTTTCGGCACCACGCCGCTCATCCTTCAGGCGGAAACCTATGAGAGCGCCGGTGGCGAGGCGCCTCACAGCCATGATGCGACGGCGCCCGGTGCTGCGGTTCCCGCCCATGAGCACAATGACGAGGCCTGGGCTCCGGCCGATGGCTTCGAGCGCACCGCCTATACTGTCGCCGCCAATGTCCTGACCGCCATCGGTTATGCGCTTGTCCTGACCGGCCTTATTTCGCTGCGCGGCACGAATGGCGGCTGGCGCGAAGGCCTTCTCTGGGGTGTTGCCGGTTTTGCCGCCGTCATGCTGGCCCCGATGATCGGCCTGCCGCCGGAACTGCCGGGCAGCCCGGCCGCCGCACTTGAGGCGCGGCAGATCTGGTGGCTCTCCACGGTTGCCGCAACCGCGGGCGGCATTGCGCTGATCGCATTCCGCCGCGAACCCTGGGCCATTGTGTTGGCGCTGGTGTTGATCGTCGCACCGCATGTGGTCGGCGCACCCCTGCCTCCGGAAGGTGAACATGCGCTGGCGCCGCTGCCGCTGGAGCGTCAGTTCATCGTCGCCGCCACCATCACGAGCTTCGTTTTCTGGGCTTTGCTCGGAACATTGAGCGCGTTTTTCCTGAAGCGCTTCCAGCAGGCGTAAATCCATGCAGGACGCAGCGGAATGGAGTGAGGAACTCGATGCGCTGCGTTTTGCCGTTCCCGGTCACGGCGCTTTCTGCGCCGTGCACCGCCTTGCCTTCAAGGCGGTGCTGGGGCCGAGCCCTACAGAAGAGGCGGCTCTTGCCTTTTTCCACGACCATGAAGCCGCCTTTGTGGCGGCGGCACTTGCCAAGATAAAACGTGCAAATTTACCTGCCGGCCGTAGCCTGCATTTGAACAGCCGCGATATTCGCCGGGCGATTGCCGGGGAGGGCGGCGATCACGCAGCACGTGTTTGCCGGGTGCTGGATCAGCGATAATCATCGCTGTTCTCACCTCCGTCATCCCGGCCTTGAGCCGGGATCCAGCCAGCCCAAGTCCTTGGGCTGAGAGGACTCTTTTCGCCGCGCAGACGCGCGTCGGCTGGATTCCGGCCCAAGGCCGGAATGACGGGGAGTAGAGGGAGTGCAAACAACCGAGACGGCTGCGCCTCAGCGATGCTCCGCCGCAAAAACCTGAAGTTCCGCCTCGGCTTCCGGACCAAAGAGGCCGAGGTGTTTCAGGATTTCCACCGCAAAACTCACCGGCGCGCTGCCGGCGGCCGTGATGATGCCGCGATCGCTGACTGCTTTCGGCTGGTCGCGATAAAGCGCCTCGCCGCTATAGACGGCATAGGCCTTGTGCGATGCCAGCGAATTGCCGGTATGGGCGACATCGTTCAGAACGCCCGTGCCGCCGAGCGCGCTCGCCGCCGCACAGATGCCGGCCACCAGCCGGTCCCTGTCGCGAAACCGGTGCACCAGCCCGCCAAGATCGACAGCCGTTCCCTTTTCCCAGCTGAGACCGCCGGGAATGACAAGCGCATCGATGCCAACAGGATCAAGCGCGTCATAGGATGTGTCAGGCGTTACATTCAGCCCGCCCATGGACGTTACCGGCCGGCCATCAGGCGTGGCATAGATGATTTCGACGCCGAGATAGCCGCGCGCTGCGGCAGCAAGCAGCGCCGGTTCCCAGTCAGCAAAATCCTGCGCGAGCGCAATGGCGATCCGTGTCATGGTCGTCTCCGTTGATGCCAATCAGGCAATTGACTGCATGTAGCGCATGCCGGTAACCGGCCGGGGCGCGAAATCCATGTTTTCGTAGAAGCGATGCGCCGCGACATTGCCTGTTGTGGCGCTGACGGAAAGATAGTCGCAGCCGAGACGCTTGGCGATATCGCGGGCGCGGGAAACCAGATGCTGACCGGTGCCATGGCCGCGATGGCCGTCACGCACGAAGAGATGATGCAGCTCAAGCCCGCGCCGGCCTTCCTGCGCCCTGTAGAGCGGCAGAAGCAGGGCGTAACCGATCAGCGCGCCATCGGCTTCGGCCACGAGGCCATGCACCCAGGGCAGCGGGCCGAACAGGTCGCGTTCCAGTTTCGCCGGCGTGATCGCCGCCGCATCGCCGTGGTAGGAGGCAAGCAGCGTGATCATCTCGTTGAGTTCGGGCAAGTCCGTCTTGCGTGCGCCACGAATGATGACGACGGGCGGTCTTTCGAGTGTAAGGGAGCTATCTTCGGTCATTTTTTCGGTCCTTTGGTCTTATCGGTGCCGTCAGGACGCTTGAGAAACAACAAAGCCGCCTGACGGCGGCTTGTTGACAACATGATCTGTCGAGCCGCCCTTAGAGGTAGGCCCAAAAGTACGAGCAGGAGATGGGTGCGCGTTCGTTGATCATGGGAAATGCAATGCGCCCGAATCCGTAATCTGTCAAGCCCGGTTTTCCGATCAATGTTCGCCCTCGCACATGTCATGATTGGAAAGCGCGCGGATGACGTAGCAATCCTCGATCGAATGGCCGTGGCAGTGGGAGACGATGCGCTCCAGCTCGTGCTCCAGCTTCTTGAGGCTGGCGATCTTTTCTCGCACATGGGCGAGATGTTCGGCAGCGATGCGGTCCGCGCCCTCGCATGGCATCTGCCGGTGCTGGCTAAGCGCGATCAGTTCGCGGATGGCGTCGATGTTCAGCCCGAGATCCCGCGCATGGCGGATGAAGGCCAGCCGGTCGAGGTCGGCCTTTTCGTAACGGCGCTGATTACCCTCCGAACGGTCGGCCTCGCGGATGAGGCCCATCTGCTCGTAATAGCGGATCGTCGGCACCTTGACGCCGGTACGTTTGGACAATTCACCGATGGACAGCATGACTTTCTCCATATCTCGGGCAAAGACGGGAGAACGGGGTGGCTTCGCCGTTCAGAGTCGATGCTCTAGTCTCTAGAGATATTGCTTTTCAGCCCGCCATTCAATGGGTTTCAGGCGGCGTCATCCACGCCAAGCGCCTGGGCGAGCGCTTTGAGGACATCATTCTCGATGCCGGATGCGGCTTCTGGCTGTGCCGATGCGGCCATGTCCAGGGCGGGCGTTGTCGTGGAGGTGCCGCTGTCGAGATTCCAGAGTGCTGTGGCGAGGCCGAAGGAAGCACTGGCGGCGGCCGGCGCGATGGCCGTGGCAGCGGTTTCGACGCTCGAAATGGTGCGATGCGCGGCGCGGGTCAGCTCCAGCAGGGCTTCGGTGGTGGAATGGGTTTCCTTGCCTCTCGCCGGCTCAAGGCTCCGGAGCGGAGTGGGATGATAGCTGCTGATGGTTGCTGCGATAGTCGTCATGACTGAGTCCCCTAAGT
Organism: Agrobacterium sp. LAD9; assembly: GCF_003031125.1. NCBI lineage: Bacteria > Pseudomonadati > Pseudomonadota > Alphaproteobacteria > Hyphomicrobiales > Rhizobiaceae > Agrobacterium > Agrobacterium sp. LAD9. The sequence continues at coordinate 115,051 of NZ_PHGS01000004.1, forward strand.
TTCATGGGGAGATTTTTTAAGGGTCGAAACATTCGCGAAGATTGCGTCAAGCGGGGCTTGAACGGAAAATCTCGCTCATATAGTATACCCCCCTATAGTATATGAGGTCCCCATGTCCCATACGATCCGCAACAAGGAGAAGCTTCTCGCCCGCATCCGCCGCCTGAAAGGGCAGATGGAAGCGGTGGAGCGTGCGCTTGATGATGCCAAGCCTTGCGGCGAGGTGCTGCAATTGCTCGCTTCCGTGCGCGGCGCGCTTTCCGGACTGACGGGGGAGGTGATGCAGGAGCATCTGCATGAGCATGTGGTGCATGCCGAAAACGAAGACGAACGGGCCCGGGCGGCGGAAGAGCTGGCCCAGGTGCTGAAGACCTACATCCGGTGAAATCGAACGGGCCAGCAGATCAGACAGGCCAGTAGCAAACAGGATTGAGCGACATGATGACGACATCCGAACACCGCGCAGCAGCCGGTCACGACCATGTTTTCCTCGGCCAGAACCACGAGCGCAATGAGAGGCGCGTCTGGATGGTCATTGCGCTGACTGCGGCCATGATGGTGGCGGAAATCGTTGCCGGCCACTGGTACGGCTCCATGGCGCTGACGGCGGATGGCTGGCACATGTCCACCCATGCGGGCGCGATGCTGATTTCGGCCTTGGCTTATCTTTATGCCCGTCGTGAGGCGCGCAACCCGCGCTTCACCTTCGGCACCGGCAAGTTCGGCGATCTCGCGGGTTTTGCCAGCGCGATCGTGCTGGCGGTGGTGGCGCTGCTGATTGCCGTGGAAAGCGCTATGCGCCTATTCAATCCCGTCGAAATCGATTTCAACCAGGCTATCCTCGTCGCCATCATCGGCCTTGCCGTCAATCTTCTCAGCGCCGTGCTGCTGAAGGATGATCATCACCACGATCATGGGCATGGACACGCCCACGGCTCGCATGCCCATCACGGCCATGGCAGCCACGCCCACCATGATCATGGCTCGCATGCCGGTCACCATGCTGACCCCGGCGCAAAGGGCGGCAGGGACAATAATCTGCGCGCGGCCTATCTGCATGTGCTGGCGGATGCGCTGACCTCGGTTCTCGCCATCGTCGCGCTGCTGCTTGGCAAATGGAACGGATGGTCGTTCCTTGATCCGGCCATGGGTATCGTAGGCGGTCTGGTCATTGCCCGCTGGTCATGGGGGCTGATCCGCTCCACGGCGACGACCCTGCTTGACGCGCTGCCGCCGGCGGAGGATTTGCCGCAGGAAATCCGTGAAAGCGTGGAGACGGAAGAGGATCGCATCACCGACCTGCATGTCTGGCAGGTGGGGCCGGGGCATCACGCCGCCATCGTGGCGATCCATTCGCAGGCGCCGAAGGCGCCGGCTTTCTACAAGCAGAAACTTGCCGTCATACATGAACTGTCCCATGTGACGGTGGAAGTGAGCCCGGCAAGGGCCTGATTGGAATCGTTTATTCGGTATATTCCGAATAGGCGCTGCGCACCCATTCCGCCTGTGCTTCCGCCTTGTCCTCGGCGGAAGCCGCGGCCGTATCCTGATAAGCGGGCGCGCTGCCATTGCCGACGGCCCACAGCACATTGGCCAGCGACTGGGAAAGAATGGTGCTGGAAACGGTCGGGTTGCCGGGGCTGCGTTTGACGGCCTGTTCTTCAGCCGCATTCTGCGCGCCGCCGGCTTTTTCAAGCTCGCGAACACGCCCCTGGTAATTATATCCGCCGATATTGCTTTCAATCTGCATGTCGGTGATTCCGCGTTCAAAAGTTAACGAATAGTTAACGGCGGGGACTTGTCCGAAACTTGCGCTTGCTGCGCTGCAGCGATCGCCGAGGGTTGACAGCCGGCGAAGTAGTGCTTCGTTTTTGCATGACTGAAGGCGGCACTGGGGTAGCTATCTCCTGATTTCGCACGGCGGCGAGGGAGAGCATGTGGGCGCTGGCACTTGGACGCTGACACCTGGGCTCAAGGCTGGCACTGAAATACGCCTTGCCGCACACTCCACGTCATCCTCGCCCTTGAGGCGAGGATCCATAACCGGGGACTTACTGGCGCAAAATGGATCCTCGCCTCAAGGGCGAGGATGACGTGGAGTGTGCGGCAAGGCTAGTCAGCTCCCGGAATGCCGGATCAAGCCGTTTCTTTCTCCACCGGAACAACCGTTTCCCCGGGCTTCTCCGGTTCCTCCGCCGCTTCCACCTTAACCTCCGCCTCCTGCGGCGCGGGCGTCACCATAGCGGCCACCAGCGTGTCGAGACCGATGCTGCCGACGGGCTTGCCGTCCTCGTCCACCACATGGGCGGTCGTCTCGTTGGCTTCCGACATGTCGCGGGCGATTGTTTCCAGCGTCGCGTTTTCCGGCACGGCCATGCCTTCGGGGCGGTTTTCGAGCGGTTCCATGACAGTGGTTGCCTGCAGCACACGGCTGCGATTGACGTCACGCACGAAGTCGGTGACGTAACCATCCGCCGGTGAGAGGATGATGCTCTGGCCGTCGCCCTGCTGCACCACTTCGCCATCCTTCAGAATGGCGATATGGTCGCCGAGCCGCAAAGCCTCGTCCAGATCGTGGGTGATGAACACCACGGTCTTTTTCAGCTCCTGCTGCAGATCGAGCAGCATGGTCTGCATATCGACGCGGATGAGCGGATCGAGCGCCGAATAGGCCTCGTCCATCAGGAGAATATCGGCGTCATTGGCAAGCGCGCGGGCAAGGCCCACACGCTGCTGCATGCCGCCGGAAAGCTGGTTCGGATAATAATCCTCATACCCCTCCAGGCCGACACGATTCAGCCAATAACGGCCTTTCTCCTCGCTCTCCTTGCGCGGCACGCCCTGAATATCGAGGCCGTAAACGCTGTTTTCCAGCACGGTGCGATGCGGCAGAAGGCCGAATTTCTGGAATACCATCGCCGTTTTGTGGCGGCGGAATTGCCGCAGCGCCGAGGTGCTCATGCCGCAGATATCCTCGCCGTCATAGAGAACTTCACCCGCCGTCGGGTCGATCAGCCGGTTGATGTGGCGGATCAGCGTCGACTTGCCGGAGCCGGAAAGCCCCATGACGACGGTGATCTTGCCGCCCGGCATGGTGATGTTGATGTTGTTGAGGCCGAGGACGTGGTTGTGTCTGTCGTTCAGTTCGACCTTGTCCATGCCTGATCGCACAGCTTGGAGGTATTTCTCGGGATGCCTGCCGAAGATCTTGTAAAGATTCCTGATTTCGATGCTTTTAGCCATGGGAGACCTCGCGGTATTTCTGCAGGCGCTTGCCGAAAGCCTGGCTCGCCCGGTCGAACATGATGGCGATGGCGACCAGAGCGAAACCGTTCAGGAAGCCCACCGTGAAGAACTGGTTGTTGATGGCCTGAAGCACATTCTTGCCGAGCCCGCCGACACCGACCATGGAGGCGACAACGACCATGGCGAGCGCCATCATGATGGTCTGGTTGATGCCGGTCATGATGGTGGGCAACGCCAGCGGCAGCTGCACGTTGAACAGCTTCTGGCCATTGGAGGAGCCGAAGGCGTCGGCCGCCTCAAGTACTTCCCGATCCACGAGGCGAATGCCGAGGCTGGTGAGGCGGATGACGGGCGGAATGGCGTAGATCACCACTGCGATCAGGCCCGGAACCTTGCCGATGCCGAAAATCACCACCACGGGGATGAGATATACGAAGCTCGGCAGGGTCTGCATCACGTCGAGCACGGGATTGATGAGGCGTTGCAGGCGTTCCGAACGTCCCATCAGGATGCCGAGCGGCAGGCCGATGACGATGGCGATCAGGGTGGCGATGGCGACGATGGAGAGCGTCGTCATGGCGTCGCGCCAGAGGCCGACGGCGCCGATCATGAGCAGGGAAATGGCGGTGCCGCCGGTGATCTTCAGGCTGCGCCCGGCCAGGTGCACGATGGCCAGAATGACCAGCATCGTGATGATCCACGGCGTCTGGATGAACAGCCGCTCCGAGGCATTGAGGAACAGCTGCAGCGGATGCACGACCACGTCGATCGCATCGCCGTAATTGCGCACGATGTCGCGAAAACCGTCATCGATGGTCTTGCGTGCCACACGCATCGTGGAGTTGTCGATGGCCGGGAACTTGCAGAGCATGTCCGGCAGGTAATTGCAGAGGGCCATTATTGTTGTTTTCCCTTTGGTTTTGGGGGTGGGCGGCGGGCAACGGAGGCTGGGGCACCCCCCTCTGTCCTGCCGGACATCTCCCCCTCAAGGGGGGAGATCGGCAAGACGAACCGCATCGCATCATCCGCAGAGTTGGAGTGGGGCGAGGTCTCGCCTCAGATCGATCTCCCCCCTTGAGGGGGAGATGCCCGGCAGGGCAGAGGGGGGTACGACGCTTGCGCCAACCCCGCCTTCAATCACATCGAAGCCTTGATCTTCTCCGCCACCTCGGCCGGAACCCACTTCGTCCAGATGTCCTCATGGTTTTCGAGGAAATACTCCGCGCCGTCCTCGTTGGTGCCCTGATTTTCATCCATCCAGGCAAGGATTTCGGCGACCGTTTTGTTGTCCCAGCTGCGGGCCTTGATGTAATCCATCGTCACGCCGGCCTTGCCTTCGAAGTCCTTGGTGATGACCGTAAAGACGTCCGCCACGGGATAGGCGTTGACCTTGGGATCGGCACAATCGACCTTCGCCGTGCATTCGTCGAAATGGGCGCGGTCGAGTTCAACGCCGTCATCCAGCTTCACCATCTCGTATTTGCCGAGAATGGCGGTGGGCGACCAGTAATAGCCGAGCCAGCCCTGCTTCTTTTCAAAAGCGTTGGCGATGGAGCCATCAAGACCGGCGGCCGAGCCGGTGTCGACCAGGGTGAAGCCCTTTTTGTCACCCTCGCGCGCCTTGTAGAGATTGGCGGTCGTTACCTGGCAGTTCCAGCCGGACGGGCAATTATGCACGGCGCCCTTGCTGGCGTCTTCCGGGGCGGGGAAGAGTTCGGGATGTTTCAGCGCGTCTTCGACGGTCTTGATGTCGGGGTGTGCGTCGGCGATGAATTTCGGGATCCACCAGCCTTCGATGCCGCCTTCACTCAGGATTTTCGACGCCTCGATCATGCGGCCGTCCTTGACGGCGGCGCTGAGCGGTTCGCGCACGGCATTCACCCATAATTCGGGCGCCATGTCCGGCTGGCCCTTTTCGTTCATGGAAGCGAAGGTCGGCATGGTGTCGCCGGTGACGACATTGACCGTGCAGTCATAGCCGTTTTCCATAATGAACTTGTCGACATAAGCCGCGACACCCGCGGATGCCCAGTTCATTTCGGCGATGGTGATGCTGCCGCAGCTATCGGCGGCCTTGGCGGAATGTGCTGCACCAGCAGCGACGGTAAAGCCCGTTACGAGAATGGTCGAGGCCAGGAGTTTCTTCATAGGAGACCTCCAAGTCTGATGCAGTGTTTTCAGTTGGCAAAGCGGGAGCACTGCAAAGCCCGGATTGCCAAGGGCGAACTGACATGGCGCGTGGAAAAGCCGAAAAATTACGGCGAGAAGAATATCCGCAGAACACGCTGCGGCATTGCCGCAAGAAAAGCGGCGAAAAGGCGCATGAATATGTCAACGACCGGCATAATACGGCCAAAAAGTGATATTGCAACGCGAAATGACGCATCGCAGCCATGAATTCGATTTTTGGAACATTTCTTTATTTAAAATAATACATGAGAGTTATTCTGATTTAAGTTGGATATATTATTAGTTGCAATAACTAGAAATAAAAATCCAATGTCGTAACAAGTGAAATTTAAAGAAAAGATACAATCGATATTTTCTGGAATAAATGTTCGAAAAGATGATTTTTGTGGGTATTTTTATCTCTCATGGGTCGGGCGGCGACGGAATCGCCGCCCGTTTTAATGTCAGGCCGTCACACGGCGTCCTTGCCGGCCACCTTCAGCGCGAAGGCGTATTCGAAGGCGATTTCTTCCAGCCGCTGGAAACGGCCCGATTTGCCGCCATGGCCGGCCGCCATGTTGGTCTTCAGCAGGATGGGCGCTTCTCCCGTTGTCCTTTCGCGCAGCTTCGCCACCCATTTGGTCGGCTCCCAATAGGTCACGCGCGGATCGGTAAGGCCGGAAAGCGCGAGGATCGGCGGATAGGCCTTGGCGCCGACATTGTCATAGGGGCTGTAGGCGGCGATCCAGCCGTATTCCTCTTCCGATTCCAGCGGATTGCCCCATTCCGGCCATTCCGGCGGGGTCAGGGGCAGTGTGTCATCGAGCATGGTCGTCAGCACGTCCACGAAGGGAACGGCGGCGATGATGCCGGCGAATTTCTCCGGCGCCATATTGGCGACAGCCCCCATGAGCATGCCGCCGGCCGAACCGCCTTCGGCGATGATGCCCTCATAGGAGGTGAAACCTTCCTGAACCAGATGGTCAGCCGCGGCGATGAAATCCTTGAAGGTGTTCTGTTTGGCTTCCATCTTGCCGGTTTCGTACCATTCGAAACCCTTGTCCTTGCCGCCGCGGATGTGAGCGATGGCATAGATGAAACCACGGTCGGCCAAGGACAGCGTGGTGGTGGAGAAGGAGGCGGGAATGGTGATGCCGTAAGCGCCGTAGCCATAAAGCAGGCACGGGGCGGAACCGTTGAGCGCCACGTCCTTGCGATAGAGCAGGGAGACCGGCACCAGCTCGCCATCATGCGCAGGCGCCATGATGCGGCGGGTGATGTAGTCATCCGGATTGTGGCCTGATGGTACTTCCTGCGTCTTCAGAAGCGTGCGCTCACGCGTCACCATGTCGTAATCGAACAGTTGGCTCGGCGTCGTCATCGAGGAATAGGAGAAACGGATGACGTCGGTGTCATATTCCGCCGCGCCATGCAGGCCGAGCGAATAGGCCTCTTCGGCAAAGGCGATGGAATGTTCCTCGCCGGTGCGGCGGTCGCGGATGACGATGCGGGGCAGGCCGTCGCGGCGTTCCAGCCAGATCAGGTGGCGGGCATAGGCGTCGACGGAGAGGATCAGGCGGCCCGGCTCGTGCGGAACCACCTCTTTCCAGTTTTCCTTGCCGGGCGCGGTGACCGGCGCTTCCACGATGCGGAAATCCTTGGCGTCGCCGTCATTGGTGAGGATGAAGAAAACGTCGCCGCCTTCGCACATCGAATATTCGATCCCCTCTTCGCGCTCCGCCACAATAGCAGGCTCAGCCATCAGGTCCTTGGTGGAGAGAATGCGGTATTCGCTGGTCTCATGGTCGTGAATGTCGATGAAGATGAAATCGTCGAGCACCGACGCGCCGACGCCCATGAAGAAGCCGGGATCCTTTTCCTCATAAACCAGCCGGTCGGCCGATTGCGGCTCGCCGATGATATGGTGGAAAACCTTCGAAGGACGGTGGTTTTCGTCCTGCAGCGTATAGAAAAAGCTCTTGCCATCGGGCGCCCATGCGCCGCCGCCGCCGGTGTTTTCCACGACGTCGGCAAGGTCCTCGCCGCTTTCGAGATTGCGGATGCGCAGGGTGAAATATTCCGAACCCTTGTCGTCATACCCCCAGATGCCGTGACTGTGATCGGAGGACTGGTCGAGGCCGGCAAGACGGAAATAATCCTTGCCTTCCGCTTCCTTGTCACCATCAAGCAGAACATGTTTTTCGCCGCCATCACGCGGGGTTCGGAAATAATGCGGCTGCTCACCGCCGGTCACGAACAGCGTGCCATAGGCATAAGGCCCGTCATTAACAGGAACGGAGGAATCATCCTGCTTGATGCGGCCCTTCATTTCCTCGAACAGCTTTTCCTGAAGCGCCTTGGTGTCGCCCATAGCCGCTTCCATATAGGCGTTTTCCGCCTCCAGATGGGCGCGAATGGCCGGGTCGAGCAGGGTGGGGTCCTTGAACATGGCCTGCCAGTTATCGGCCCGGAACCATGCGTAATCGTCGGTGCGGGTAATGCCGTGATGCGTATCCTGGACGGGCCGTTTTTCGGCGGTCGGGGCAATGGGCAGGTTCTTGAAAATCGGCAAGGGAAACTCGCTTTCCTGTAAAAATTCTTGGGCGGCACCAAGATGTAGAGTGCGGCTTGCGGCCGATCAAGTTTCAAATCTCCACAGGCGGAATGCGGCTCGGGCACAATTTCGTCAGCTTTCGATCACATTTTGGCAATATCCGGCAAATCGGCGATGATGCGCGTCGGCCGTCCGGCCTGCCGCGATCGACAAGAACAAACGAAAAAACTGACAGGACCCCATGCGAAAGCTTCTTCCCGCTGCCCTCTCTGCCTTTTTCCTCAGCCTGCAGGCCTTCACCCCCGCTTTCGCGATCGACGCCAGCGTCATGCGGCAGCTGAATGCGCTGGCCCCCGAAGAACGCCTGGAGCAGCGCTGCGATATCGAGGCGATGGAGAGGATAGCGACAGAGCAAAAGGGCATGCGGCCGGACAAGGTTATCGCCTATACGTTCGGCGACCCGGAAGTGGGCAAGAACTCCATCAAGGCGCCGGGTGCGGTCTTCAGAAGCGCGGGCGAATGGTACAAGCTCAAATACAAGTGCCAGCTGAAGAGCGACAGCCTCAGCATCCAGTCCTTCGACTACCGTGTGGGGGACAAGATTCCCGAAGAGCAGTGGAAGAAGTTGTATCTTTATGACTGAGCACGGAATTTTTCGATTTCAGGCCAGCGTTTAGCCGCCGCTTTTGTTGCGGCCGCGCGGTCGGCTCTGTAACCCTGACTTCCGATCGAAGTGAGGGGCATAGACATGACGAGACGATTCAAGGGACTTTCGGCTTTTCCGATTACGCCGGCCGACGAGGCGGGGCGGGTCGATGTTGAAGCCTTCTCGGCCCTGATCGAGCGGCTGGATACTGCGGCGGTCGATTCCATCGGCATTCTCGGCAGCACCGGCATCTATATGTATCTCACGCGGGAACAGAGACGTCGCGCCATCGAGGCCGCCGCCGCCATCCTTAAGGGCAGGCGCATATTGATGGCGGGTGTCGGCGCTTTGCGCACCGATGAGGCCGTTGCGCTTGCCACGGATGCGGAAGCCGCTGGCGCCGATGCGCTGCTGCTGGCACCCGTGTCCTACACGCCGCTGACGCAGGAAGAGGCCTATCACCATTTCGCCGCCGTGGCTGGCGCGACGGCCCTGCCGCTCGCCATCTACAACAACCCGACGACGACCCGGTTTACTTTCAGCGACGAGCTTCTGGTGCGGCTCGCCTATATCCCGAATATCCGCGCCATCAAGATGCCGCTGCCGGCGGATTCCGACTATGCCGGCGAACTTGCGCGGCTGCGCCCCAAGTTGTCGGAGGATTTCGCCATCGGTTACAGCGGCGACTGGGGCTGTGCGGACGCCACACTTGCCGGCGGCGACACATGGTACAGCGTCGTTGCCGGCCTGCTGCCGGTTCCGGCCCTGCGGCTGATGCGGGCGGCTCAGGCCGGCAATGCGGAAGAGGTGAAACGGATCGATGCGGCCTTCCAGCCGCTCTGGGCGCTGTTCAGGGAATTCGGCAGCATCCGCGTTGTTTACGCCGCCGCCAATATCCTATCGCTGACGGTGAGCGAACCGCCGCGGCCGATCCTGCCGCTCACCAGCGCCGAACGCCAGCGGGTGGAAGAGGCGCTGGAAGCCCTGTCCGTGCTGGAAACCGCGCCATAATTCGGGCGCTTTGCAGGCGGATTGCCACCTCTTCACACTCCGGAACATAAAATGCTGCGTCGCCTCTTCATTGCCGCCCTGTTTCTCTCCGCCTCTTCAGCCGCTTTTGCGGGAACCGGCCTTGTCGAGCCGTCGCTGAAAATGACGCCGCAGCATGACGGCAGGGTGCGGGTGGCGATGACGCTGGATGCCTGCATGGGCAAGACCGATCACCGCATCCTCGATACGCTGGTGCGCGAGCGCATTCCCGCGACGATCTTCGTCACCGCCCGTTGGCTGAAACATAACAGCGAGGCGCTGGCCACGCTCATGGCGCATCCGGATCTGTTCGAGATCGAAAATCACGGCGAAAACCATGTGCCGGCGGTGGACAAGCCCGTTTCCATCTACGGCATTGCCGCCGCCGGTTCGCAAGCCGCGGTCGAGCAGGAAGTGGAGGGCGGCCGTCAGGCGATCGTCGCCGCTACCGGCATCCAGCCGCAATGGTTCCGGGGGGCGACGGCGAAATACACAGGCTCGTCCATGGCCACCATCAACCGGCTCGGCATGCGGGTGGCGGGTTATTCCGTGAATGGCGATGGCGGCTCGCTGCTGGGTGCGGCCACGACGGCGAAACACATCGCTTCCGCCAAGGATGGCGATGTCATCATCTCCCATGTCAACCAGCCCACCCATGAAGCGGGTGAGGGCGTGGTGAAAGGCCTTCTGGCGCTGAAGGCGCGCGGCGTGATTTTCACAAGGCTGGACGACCCGTCCTTTGCGCCGCCGGGGAATTGAAGGGGAAGCTTCTTCCTCATTCCTGTGCTCATCACAGCAATCCAGCCAGCCCAAGTCCTTGGGCTGAAAGGATTTTCCTCGCCGCGCAGACGCGCGCCGACTGGATTCCTGTGACGAGCACAGGAATGAGGGAAATGAGCCACATCCACGCCCGTTTTTCGGCGGCATGCCGCTTGAATTTGCGTTAGCATCCTCCCCATGATGCTATTCAAACGCCCCGACACCGAAACGCTGTATTCAGCCCTTGTGAACAAGGACCCCGCCTATGAGGGCGTGGCCTATGTCTGCGTGACCTCGACGAAGATCTTCTGCCGTTTCACCTGCACGGCGCGCAAACCGAAGATCGAGAACTGCCGGTTCCGCGAGACCATCGCCGAATGCCTGGAGGCGGGTTTCCGCCCCTGCAAACGCTGCAAGCCGATGTTGTCCTACGGTACCGCCGATGAGACCGTCACCTCGCTGCTGACGGCGCTGGAAAACGAACCGGCGCGGCGCTGGCGCGAGGAGGATGTGGTGGCGCTCGGCCATGATCCTTCCACCGTGCGCCGCACTTTCAAGCGCCGTTTCGGCATGAGCTTCCTGGAAATCGCGAGATTGCGCCGGCTGGGCGATGCGGCGGAGAGCATTGCTTCCGGCGAAGCGGTGATCGGTGCACAGATCGATGCCGGTTACGATTCCGGCAGCGGTTTCCGCGCCGCCATCAACCAGTTCTTCGGCGCTTCACCCATGGCCATGAAGGGCAAGGGGTTCCTGAGGGGCGACTGGATCGATACGCCGATCGGCCCGATGCTCGTCGTCGCCGACGATCATGCCCTGCATCTCCTCGAATTTGCTGACCGGCCGGCACTTCCCGCCGAGCTGAAGCGGCTGAAAACGCGCACCGGCGCGGATATGGTGCTCGGCCGTACGGCGGTGACCGGCCAGATCGAAGCGGAGCTCAAGGCTTATTTCGCTGGCCGCTCGGCCGCCTTCGAAACCCGGCTTGCCGGTCACGGTACGCCCTTCGAGCGTGATGTCTGGCGCAGTCTGCGGGAAATTCCGGCGGGGGAGATTGTCAGCTATTCCTCGCTCGCAACCACCATGGAAAGGCCGTCTGCCGTGCGCGCGGTGGCCCGCGCCAATGGCGCCAACCAGATCGCCATCGTCGTCCCGTGCCATCGGGTGCTGGGCGCGGATGGCAGCCTGACCGGTTATGGCGGCGGGCTGTGGCGCAAGAAATGGCTGATCGAGCACGAGCGCCGCATGGCAACCCGCGAAGGTATGCCGCTCGCTTCCTGAGCGGCCCTGATGCGCCTTTCGGAAAAGGCTAGGCAGGCAAGTTTGGCACAACCCGGCGCGAGGGGAATAGCTCCCGCGTCACCGTCATCGCGATCAGCGACAGCGGCAGGGCGAGCATGGCGCCGGCCGCCCCCCACATCCACGTCCAGAAGATGATCATCACGAAGACGAGGAAGGGGTTGATCTCCATGTTGCGGCCAACGACCGCCGGAAAGGCGAGGTTTTCCATCAGCAGGTGAATGGTGAAGAAGATCGCCGCCGGCAGAAGCGCCAGGACGATGTTGTCATGGGTGATGATGCCTGCCACCGTCAGCGAAATCGTCATGGCGGTGATGCCGAGAAACGGCACGAAGCTGGAGAGGAAGGCAAACAGCCCCCAGAGCAGCGGCATGGCCAGCCCGCCAAAATAGGCGATGACCACCATCGTCACCCCAAGCCCGGCATAGATCAGCGCCGCCGTGGCGAAATAGGTGCCGAGCACCTCTTCCACCGAACCGATGATGCGGATGGTGCGAAGCCGCTGATGGCGGGCCGGAAAGGCCATGATGATCGCCTTGCGCAGCCGCAGCCGGCTATAGAGAAACATCAGCAGCGCGGCGAGGAAGATCAGGCCCTGAATGACGGCGGGGGTGATGTTGGAGCCGAGCACGGAGATGATCTCGCCGCTGCGCGAAATCAGCGATTCCATCGACATTGACCCCATGCTGAAACTGGCCGCCGAAATATTCAGCCATCGCAGGCTTTGCAGATAGGGCAGGAAACGATCGATGCTGCGTTCAATCAGCGCCGGGCCTTCGGAAGCGAGGAGCGAGAGCGGCTCGGTCAGCGAATTGATGACGAAAAACATCACCGCCGCCACGAGGCTCGACAGGATAAGCGCAACGCCGAAACCGGGAATGCCGTAGGAGCCGAGTTTTTCAGCGGCGATGCCGAGGATCATGCCGACTACGATGGCCATCACCACCGGAATGAGGATGAGCGACAATTCGTGGATGACCGCCATCAGCATGATGAGGAAGATGCCGATCACCGACCAGGCGACGACCACATCCAGCGCTTCGCGGCCAAGCGGCTGCTGGCTGCGCGCATCGTCACGGCGTGGGGCGGAAGCCGGTACTTCCAGCGGGTCCGCTCTTGTTGCCGGAATGCTTCCGGCGGTGGCGCCGGCGTTTGCCCCGGTGCTGACCAAGCTGCCGGTCTTCTCCGGCCTGGCATTTTCATTCATCGAACGGTCCCCCAATAAGGTGACAAACGTTCGAAAAATGTGGCGGTTCCGGGGCGGCAGAAATTTCTGCCGCCCCTTTTTGCTTTAGGCGGAAAGCTTTAGCCCAATTCCCCAGGGATCTCTGAGGACGATGCCGTCGCTTTGCCTTTCGGTGGCGATTTCCAGCCGGTCGAGTGCGGCAACAGCCGTGTCGAGCGCCGCCTGCTCGTTGAATTTCAGCGAATAGCCGGAAAGGCCGGTCATATTGTCCTTGCGGGCCGCAGCGCCGCGGCTGTTCCAGATATTGGCGGCCACATGGTGGTGATAGGCCCCGGAGCCGAAGAAACTCGCACCCGGATACCGCGCCATGATCTTCAGCCCCAGCACATCCTGATAAAACTCATCCGCCTGCGGAATATTGCCGACCTGCAGATGGATATGGCCGATGGCGGTGCCATCAGCAGCACCGGTGAATGCGGTCTTCGGCGCGCTGTCATAAAGCGCCTGCAAGTTGAGGCCGAGCGTGGCCATCTCAACCGTGCCATCAGGCTGGTAGGTCCATTCATCCGGCGAACGGTCGCGATAGACCTCGATGCCGTTGCCTTCCGGGTCGGCGAGATAGATTGCCTCGCTCACCAGATGGTCGGATGCGCCCTGAAACTGGATATTGTTATGGGCGGCATGCGCCAGCCAATGGGCCAGATCATCCCGGCTCGGCATCAGGAAGGCCGTGTGGAACAGGCCTGCGGCATTGCGCGGCGCGCGTTCCGCCGTGCTGGAGGTGGAAAGTGTCAGTAGCGGCTGACCGCCGATACCAAGCACTTCGCCGCTAGGGTTCTTTTCAAGAACGGAAAGGCCGATGATCTTCTGGTAGAAATCCGAAACGCGCGGCAGATCGTGAACGACGAGATGCGCCTGGCCGACATAGGCCGGCCGCGTCAGGGCGAATTGTTTGATTTCACTCATCATGATCTCCATATTGAATCCGAAGCGCCCCGGGGCGGATCGGTCGCCGAAACTATCGGCCGACGCCGCTTTGCGGCGTTTGTCGAAGGCGAATATGGGCTGGTTTCGTCGTTCAGCAAAGATCACCGTCTGGCGATTGACTGTCCACTATTCGTTGACAATGCCCCGTTCGGGCCCGGCTCCGGCTTTGACTTCGATCAAGGTGAAGGCTGCGCGGGCGGGGAAATATAAGTCTAGCCCGACACGCTAAACGGCGGATCAAGCCAAAGGAGACAGCCATGTACAAGAAGATCATCGTACCGGTAGACCTCAGCGCCACCGACAAGGGGGAAAAGATTCTCGAAAAGGCCAAGGCGCTGCTGGATCCGGACGGCGAGATCGTTCTCATCAACGTTGTCGAGGAACTGCCGGGCTATATGGCGATCGATCTGCCTGTCGACCTGATCGAAAACGCCATCAAGGACGCCAAGACCAAGCTTTCGGACCTCAAGACCAGGGCCGGTTTCAAGGGCAGCCAGGAAATCAGAAGCGGCGCACCCGCGCGCGAGATCATCGCCGCCGCCGAGGAACACAAGGCTGACCTCATCATCATCGCGTCGCACACGCCTGATTTCAGCAATTATTTCATCGGCGCCACCGCCGACCGCGTCGTGCGCCACGCCAAATGCTCGGTGCTGGTGGATCGATAAAAGCTTGACGTTTTTGGGTTGCGGGCGGGTTTTCCGCCCGCACCGGCTGGAGGAAAATACCATGAATGTCGAAACTTACGAGAAAATCCTGCGTGACCGCCAGCGCGAGCTTTATCGCCGCCTGCACAAGATCGAGGCCGATTTCGAAGAGCCTCGCAATCCCGATGACGAGGATCGCGCCAGCGAACGCAGCAATGACGAGGTGCTGGACGAGCTGGGGCAGGTGGGTCAGGACGAGTTGCGCGCCATCGACGCCGCACTCGACCGCATCGCGAGCGGCACCTTCGGCACCTGCGTCAAATGCGGCAAGAAGATTTCGGAGGATCGGCTGAAGGCGGTGCCCTATACGCCGTTTTGCCAGGAATGCGCCGCAGCTTTGTGAAATATTTTCGTGGTGACATGTTGCGTCCGCCCTTTCTCACCCTCATCCCTGTGCTTGTCACAGGGATCCAGCCAGACCAAGTCCTTGGGCTGGGAAGAGTCCTTTCGCCGCGCAGACGCGCTTCGGCTGGATTCCTGTGAAAGCACAGGAATGAGGGAAAACGGCGGACCTCTCTTTTCGCAACAGTCTCGAACGCAATTTGATTGCCGTTAACCGGCCGCTGTCTTGTTCCTGTCTAATATTGGCTCCATGCTTTGATGAAAGCACGCAGACGGGAATGGACCATGAGCGAGATGTGGCGGTTCGGGCGCCAGTATGATTTTCACGAGATTGTCGCCGATGGCATCGTCCATGGGGTCGGCATCGTGTTTGCGCTTATCGGCGCGACGGCGCTGATTTTTTACGCGATGGCGTGGGGCAGCCTCAGCGCGATCGCCGCCGCGTGGATTTACGGTCTCGGCCTTGTCGCCTGTCTTTCCGTCTCCTTCACCTATAATATCTGGCCGCACTCCAGGGTGAAATGGTTCCTGCGCCGGCTGGATCATTCGGCGATCTTCATCCTCATCGCCGCCACCTATACGCCCTTTCTGATGCGCGGTATCGACGATCCGCTGATTGCCGTCATGCTGGGGTTGATCTGGCTTGCGGCACTCTGCGGCATCGTGCTCAAATGCCTGTTTCCCGGCCGTTACGACCGGGTCGCCATCGGCCTGTATCTCGCCATGGGCTGGAGCGGCATCATGGTGGTCGAGCCCCTGTCGACACACCTTTCGCCGGTCACGCTCTGGCTCATCGTTGCCGGCGGCGTCATCTATTCGCTCGGCGTGATTTTCCATGTCTGGGAAAAGTTGCGGTTCCAGAATGCCATCTGGCACGGTTTCGTGGTTTCCGCCGCCGCGGTTCACTATTTCGCCGTGGTCACCTCGTTCAGCCTCGTTCCGCTGGCATCCTGAAGCCCACGTTTTCGACAGGCGAGTGAGGCGCTGGACATTGCGCCACCTCATCGCTTAAGGGTCGTGGGGATCGCGTCAGGCAGTGACGCTTTCGGGAACGACGAGGGCGAAAGATAAAATGACGGTGGAACTGCGCGATGCGACTGTGGACGATCTCTCCGGCATCATGGAGATTTATAACGACGCGGTGCTGAATACGACGGCGATCTGGAATGACGTGCTGGTCGATCTGGAAAACCGCAAGGAATGGTTCGCCGCCCGCAAGTCACGCGGCTTTCCCGTCATCGTCGCCATCCTCGACGGCAAGGTCGCAGGCTACGCTTCCTACGGTGACTGGCGCGCTTTCGACGGTTATCGCCATACCCGCGAACATTCGGTCTATGTGCAAAAGGATGCGCGCGGCCACGGCATCGGCAAAAAGCTGATGCAGGCGTTGATCGATCATGCCGCGGGCAACGACGTGCATGTGCTGATCGCCGCCATCGAGGCGGAAAACATCGCCTCCATCCGCCTGCATGAAAGCCTTGGTTTCAGGGTCGTCGGCCGGTTTTCGGAAGTCGGCACCAAGTTCGGCCGCTGGCTGGACCTGACCTGCATGGAGCTGAAATTAGGCTAGCAGGCTAGGCGGTTTCCCTTCAGGCCGGACGCCGGGCGAAGGCGAGCATGACGCCAAAGGCCATCATCATGGAACCGCTGATCTGGTTGACGCGCTTCAAGGCGCGCGCATTGCGCATGAGACCGGACAGTCGTGAACCGACAAAGGCATAAACGGCAATCGCCACCACCTCGAGCAGCAGGAAAATCACGCCAAGCGTGGCGAAACTCTGCCAATAGGCGTCCTGCTGGATAAATTGCGGGAAAAAGGCCGTGAAGATCAAAATAGCCTTGGGATTGCCGGAGGCGACGAAAAACTCCTGCCGCAGATAGGTTTTGAGAACATTGCCGTTGCCCGCGGATACGTCAGGGGCGGTAACCTCAGCCTTTGAGCGGATGAGTTTGAAGCCGATCCACAGCAGATACAGAACACCGATCCATTTGATCAGCGAGAACATCATCTCGGAGGCCATCAAAAGTGCGCCGAGGCCCAGTGCTGCAATTGCGATCATGCCCGCGAAAGCGACCAGCCTGCCGCTTGCCGCCATCACCGCCGTCGCCATGCCGTAGCGCGCGCCCACTGTCATCGACAGCAGATTGTTCGGCCCGAAAGCCATGTTCAGGGCAAAACAGGCGGGAATGAAAATGAGGATGGTTTCGAGTGTCATGGCGGTGATCCGGAAGGAATGAGACGGCGATGATCTCACTCTCCGGTCCGGCTGTCGAGACAGCCTTTTCAGCGGCAAAGGCCGGCAATGGCAGCCGGCCTTTCACCCTGAGCTTTATCAGACCGGCTCGAACACCATCGAATGGCCATTGATGCAATAACGCAGACCGGTGGGCGGCGGGCCGTCCGGGAAGACGTGGCCGAGGTGGCCGCCACAATTGGCGCAGCGGA
>NZ_PHGS01000005.1:0-59607 GCF_003031125.1 Agrobacterium sp. LAD9
AGCCGGCATCGAATTTCGTGTCGGAGAGGAACAGCGGCTCGTCGCAGGCCGCACAGCGGTAGAGGCCTTTCTGGAATGTATCCCAATAGGGACCGGTGAAGGCGCGCTCGGTGCCGTGTTCGCGCAGGATGCGATATTGCTCCGGCGTCAGCTGCTCACGCCACTCGGCATCGGTCTTGGTCAATTTGGGGGATGTCAGATCGCTCATGGAATGATCCTTTCTGTTCCCGCCTCAAATAATCATCACTGAGGCGGATTGAAAGGGGATGGGCGTCATAACGCGTTCGTTATGGGCCGGGCGTACCGATTTGGGTTGAGATGCCCGTGTCTATGCCTTAACTGAAAAGCGGATTTGAAAGAAGAACGCCATTCAGTGGCGCGCAGGGATGGGGGACATCCCGGGAGATGTGAATGACATCAGATGTCACGTCGCTGACATTCCTGTCGCTGTTTCTGCCGTTTCTGGCAGCGCTTGCCGCGCCGGCCCTGGTGAAAAGGTTCGGTCACAATGCGGCATGGGTTCTGGCGATCGCGCCGGCTCTCGCCTTCGTGCATTTTGCGCTGATGCTGCCCGAGATCGCGGCAGGCGGCGTGGTGACCGGCGGTTATGCCTGGGTGCCGAGCTTCAATCTCAGCTTCTCCTGGTTCATCGACGGTCTGTCGCTCACCTTTGCGCTGCTCATCACCGGCATCGGGCTGCTGATCGTGCTTTATGCGGGCGGTTATATGAAAGGCCATCCGCAGCAGGGCCGTTTCCTGTCCTTCCTGCTTCTGTTCATGGGAGCGATGCTCGGCGTCGTCGTTTCCGACAGCCTGCTGATGCTGTTCGTCTTCTGGGAACTCACCTCGATCACCTCCTTCCTGCTGATCGGCTTCGACCATGAGCGCGCAGCTTCGCGCCGTGCCGCGCTGCAGGCGCTGGTGGTGACGGGCGGCGGCGGCCTTCTGCTGCTCGCCGGGCTGATCTTCATCTGGGATATAAGCGGCATCACGCAATTGTCGATGCTGGTGCGCGGCGGCGATATATTGCGTGACAGCCCGTTTTATCTGGCCGCGCTGCTTCTGGTTCTCGGCGGCGCCTTTACCAAATCGGCGCAGTTTCCCTTCCATTTCTGGCTGCCCAACGCCATGGAAGCGCCAACGCCAGTCTCCGCCTATCTGCATTCGGCAACCATGGTGAAGGCCGGCGTCTATCTGCTGATGCGCCTCAATCCGGTACTTGGCGATACAGCCGCCTGGCAGATCCTGCTGCCCTTCTTTGGCGGGCTGACCATGCTCACCGGCGCGCTGCTCGCCGTGCGCCAGACCGATCTCAAGCTGATGCTTGCCTACACCACAGTGTCGTCGCTCGGCCTGCTGGTCATGCTGACGGGCTTTGGCTCTGACCATGCCATCGAGGCGGCGGTGCTTTATCTGGTGGCGCATTCGCTGTTCAAGGGCGCGCTCTTCATGGTCGCCGGCATCATCGACCATGAGGCCGGCACCCGCGACATAACGAAGCTCGGTGGCTTGCGAAAAGCCATGCCCATCACCTTTGCGGCAGCGCTGGCGGCTGCGATTTCCATGGCCGGCCTGCCGCCCTTTTTCGGTTTTCTCGCCAAGGAAGAGATTTATTATGCGCTGGCGCATGGCAATCCGCGCGCCGTGCTGTTCACCGGCATCGCCATCCTCGGCAACGGGCTGATGTTCGCCGTCGCCTTTGCCGTGGGGCTGAAACCCTTCCTCGGCAAGCCGGTGAAAACGCCGAAACACGCGCATGAAGGTCCGCTGCTGCTCTGGCTCGGCCCGGCGCTGCTGGCTCTGAAGGGGCTGACGATCGCTCTCTTTTCCGGCATTGCGCATTTCTACATTTCGACGCCCATGGCGAGCGCCATTGCCGGCGAGGTGCGCCCGGTGGAAATCTCGCTCATTCCCCATATTGGCGTGCCGCTCGGCCTGTCGCTGCTCACCATCGCGCTCGGTATCGTCCTCTATACGCAGCTTTCCGCTGTCCGCAGCCTGATGGTCCGCACCTTCACGGCGCTGGGGGCCGGACCTGACAGGGGCTTTGACGTCTTCATCGAAATGCTGGTGAAAGTCTCGTTCCACGTTACCCGGCTCATTCAGCCCGGCCGGCTGGAGTTCTACGTCACCGCCACCTTCGCCGTCATCGCCGCCGTGCTGCTGGTGCCGCTGTTCCTCTATGGCGAATTGCCGTCCATGCCGTCATGGCCGCGTGACATGCCGGTCCATGAGCTGACCTTCATCGCCATCGCCGTGGCGGGCCTTGTCGCTGTCCTGACGGCGTCGAGCCGGCTGACTGCGATCATCGCGCTCGGCATTCAGGGCTTTGCGGTGGCGGTCATCTTCCTGCTGTTCGGCGCGCCCGATCTGTCGTTCACGCAATTCATGGTCGAGACGCTGTCGGTGGTCATCCTGACGCTGGTGATGACAAGGCTTCGCCTGTCACCGTCAGACCATCGCGGCCTTGGCCAGAAGCTTCTCGACAGCACCATCGCCATTGCCTGCGGAACCGGCTTTGCCCTGTTCCTGATGCGCGCGACGCAGGCGAGCTTCGACAACCGCCTGACGGACTTCTACAACACCTATTCCAAGGTCATCGCCCACGGCGCCAATGTGGTCAACGTCATCATCGTTGACTTCCGCGGCACGGATACGCTCGGCGAAATCGCTGTCGTGATGATAACGGGTCTTGCCATTCTCGCGCTGATCCGCATCCGTCCGGCCGCCGCGGTCAAGGGACCGGCCAAAACCGCGAAGAAGAAAGGAGCGCGGGCATGAACACGCTCATTCTGCGCACCGTCACTCCTGTCGTCACCAGCCTCATGGTGCTGTTTTCCATCTTCGTGCTGCTGCGCGGCCATAACGAGCCGGGCGGCGGTTTCATCGGCGGATTGATCGCGGTCTCGGCGCTGGCGATCTACGGCATCGCTTATGGCGTCACGGCAGTCAGGCGCGCCATCATGTTTCATCCCCTGTCGATTGCCGGGGCGGGGCTGCTGCTCTCCATGCTTTCCGGCCTCGTCTCGATGGCCGCCGGCGTGCCGTTCATGACCGGGCTCTGGGTCTATCCGAGCCTGTTCGGTGTCGAAATGCCGCTCTCCACCGTCATGTCCTTCGATATCGGTGTCTATCTCGTGGTGGTCGGCGCCATCACCTCCATTGCGCTGGCGCTGGAAGAAAGGGAAAGCGACTGATGGAAGCGGTCTTCTCGATTCTCGTCGGCATCTTCTTTTCGGTGGCGATCTATCTCATGCTGTCGCGCCACAGCATCCGCATGCTGCTCGGCATCGCCATTCTCGGCAATGCGGTGAACCTTCTGCTGTTCACCGCCGGCCGGCTGACGCGCGAGGTGCCGCCGATCATTCCGCCCGGCATGGATACGCTGCCCGCAGGGGCGGCCAATCCTTTGCCGCAGGCGCTCATTCTCACGGCAATCGTCATTTCCTTTTCCTTCTTCTGTTTCCTTCTGGTGCTGACCTGGCGTGCGTTTCAGGAACTGCAGACCGACGACACGGACGAGATGCGCAGCGCAGAACCCGCAGGCGAGCCCTTGCCGCCGCTCGGTTATTGAGCGACGAGGCTGAGACAACATGGCATCCACCACCACAACAGCAGTCACTGATCTCTCGGCAGCGCTCGTCACGACGCCTGTGCCTCTTGCCGACTGGCTGATCATTCTCCCCATCGCGCTCTGCATCGGCGCAGGCGCGGTGCTGATGATGATGCGCCATGCCATCCGCCATCACGCGACCGTTGCCATCGCGGCGCTGTTCCTGCTGGTCCTGCTCGATGCAGCACTTTTATGGAAGGTCGCCACTGAAGGCCCGTTCACCATGGTGATGGGCCGCTGGCTGCCGCCCTTCGGCATCGCCTTTACCGCCGACCTGACGGGGGCGCTGCTGTCGCTTGCGGCCGCCATCGTCGCATTGGCGGGCGCCATCCACGCCGGTGCGGATATCGACGCCAGCGGCAGGCGATACGGTTTTTATCCCTTCCTGCTGCTCCTGATGGCCGGCGTCACCGGCGCGTTCCTGACCGGCGACATCTTTAACCTCTATGTCTGGTTCGAAGTGCTGCTGATCTCGTCCTTCGGCCTGATCGTGCTCGGTTCGACGCGCGAGCAGATCGACGGCGCGCTGAAATACGCCATTCTGAACCTCATCGGCACGACGCTGTTTTTGATCACGGTCGGGTATCTCTACGCCATCTTCGGCACGCTCAACATGGCCGATATCGCGCAGAAGGCGACGGCTCTGCGGGAGACCGCGCCGCTGATGACGCTTGCGAGCCTCTTTACACTCGCCTTCGCCATGAAGGCCGCGGCCTTCCCGGTGAACTTCTGGCTGCCGGCCTCCTATCACACGCCGCGCATCGTCGTTTCCGCGCTTTTCGGCGGATTGCTCACCAAGGTCGGCATCTATTCGCTGCTGCGGGTCATGGTCATGCTGTTCCCTGTCGAGCGGGAAGAACTCAGCATCGTCATCGCCATCTCCGCGGCGCTCACCATGGTGCTTGGGGCCATGGGCGCTCTCGCCCAGAACGATATCCGCCGCATGCTCGGTTACATCGTCATATCAGGCATCGGCTACATGATGGCCGGCATCGCCATCGGCACGCCATCCGGTGTCACAGGCGCCATTTTCTACGCGCTGCATTCCATGGTGCTGATGACGGCGCTTTATCTCGCCGCCGGCCATGCCGCCCGTCTCGGCGGCAGCTTCAGCCTCACCTCACTCAGAGGCCTTTACCAGCAGGCTCCGTGGTTTTCGGCGCTGGCGCTGGCATTGTTTTTCGCCGGTTCCGGCCTGCCGCCCTTTTCCGGCTTCTGGCCGAAGGCGGTGCTGGTCAAGTCGGCGATCGATATCGGCGCCTGGTGGCTCGCCGGCGCCATCCTCGCCTCCGGCTTCATCGCCACCATCGCCTTCGGGCGGATCTTCCTTTTGTGTTTCTGGCGTCCCGCTGCGGCATCCCCCGGTCAGCCTTCCTTCCCGCAGGCGTCGCCGTCGGCGGCTCCGTCTTTCGCGCCGCTGTTGGGGCTGACCTTGCTCGTGGTATTCTTCGGCCTGTTTCCGGAAAGCCTGCTCAATCTCAGCCAGCAGGCGGCCGCAGGCCTCGGCAACCCGCAGGCCTATATCCAGTCGGTCTTTTCCGAAGGAGGCAAACCATGAGCCTCTATCTCGTGCAACTGCTGTTCGTTGCCGTATGGCTCGCCGTGACGGGCAGCGTCACCCTGGCGAACATCATCTTCGCCCTGATCGTTTCGACACTGGCGCTCGGCCTCATCCGCCACCAGCTGCCGGGCGGACGTAACCACTGGCTGCGGCTTACCCGCGTGCTGTCGCTGGCGCTGCTGTTCTTCAAGGAACTGGCGCTCTCGGCCTGGAAGGTCGCCGTGCTGGTGACGCGGCCCAGGCTCGACGTGCAGCCCGGCATTTTCGCCTATCCGCTGACGGTGACGACGGATTTCGAGATCACACTGCTCGCCAACCTCATCACGCTCACCCCCGGCACGCTCTCCGTCGATGTTTCCGCGGACAGGAAAACGCTTTACGTGCACGCGATCGACTGCAGCGATATCGAAGCCACGAAAAACGACATCAGAAATGGCTTCGAAAGAAAGATCATGGAGGCGTTTCAGATATGACGCCAGAACAGACAGTTTCATTTGCAACTATACTTGCATCGGTTGTTCTGTCGGCCGCCTTTTTGCTGACAGTATATCGCGTCGTCGTCGGCCCCACCTTGCCGGACCGCATCGTCGCGCTCGACATGCTGGTGGGCATCGCCATCGGCTTTATCGCTGTTATCGCCATCCGCACCGGCTTCAATCTTTACGTCGATATCGCCATTGCGCTTGGTCTGGTCGGGTTTCTGGCAACGGTGGCCTTTGCCCGCTTCGTCCTGTCGCGCGGCCCGGACGGCCGGCGCAGGCCGACGGCGGTTCTCGATGGCGAGAGGGCATCTGAAGCCATTGAAAAAACAATGGAAACAGGTGCCGACGGCAAAAAAGGAAAGGGCAGGCGATGATGGCTTGGATCGTGGCTATTCTCGTTGCGGCGCTGACGATATCAGGCGCCATTTTCTCGCTGATCGCGGCAATCGGGCTCAATAGACTGCCCGATGTCTATACCCGCATGCATGCGGCCTCCAAGGCAGGAACGGTGGGCTCCGGCCTGCTGCTTCTCGCGGTCGGCATTCATTCCATGGAAATCCCGACGCTGGCGCGGGCGCTGGCCGGCTTTTTCTTTTTTGTCCTCACCGCGCCGGTCTCTGCACATCTTCTTGCCATGGCCGCTCACAAGGCAGGTTATCCGCTTGCCGTTAAATCGGTAGTTGATGACATCAAGAAAATTTGAAGTTGAAAATCCCCCTAATAAATGGGGGTATTCATTTTCAATTACTACTAGGCATAGTATTTTATTACCCGTAATTTTTTGTATTCCAATTAGACTGTTTTGAACTGAAAAATTGACACTAGGAATTTGACTTTTGCTGTTTTGCTGTTATCCAAATTAAGTGTAAAGTTGCTAATCGCGATTTGCATCTAGCCTCTTCATAGTCGGCATAGGCATTTTATTAATGTCTAATCTATGGCCCGTCGGACCATTGCTGCCCATGTCGCGGGCCATAAGTTGAATCTCGGACCAATTCGTTTCCGGTTTTCGCTCGAAATCTAGGGGTAGGTTTCATGTTGGTTTCAACAAGGCGAAGGTGGGGCGCCGGGTAACTTCACATCGCTCGATGCGGCGTTCGCCCGCTTCAGGGGATTAATAAACAGGAGATACTTAAATGACGGAAACTGCATACGGTAACGCCCAGGATCTGCTGGTCGAACTGACTGCGGATATTGTGGCTGCCTATGTTAGCAACCACGTCGTTCCGGTAACTGAGCTTCCCGGCCTTATTTCGGATGTTCACACGGCACTTAGCGGAACATCGGCACCGGCATCGGTGGCGGTCAATGTTGAAAAGCAGAAGCCTGCCGTCTCTGTCCGCAAGTCGGTTCAGGACGATCATATCGTCTGTTTGGAATGCGGCGGCTCGTTCAAGTCGCTGAAGCGGCATCTCACGACGCATCACAGCATGACGCCGGAAGAATATCGCGAAAAATGGGACCTGCCGGTCGATTATCCGATGGTTGCGCCCGCCTATGCCGAAGCCCGTTCGCGGCTCGCCAAGGAAATGGGTCTCGGCCAGCGCCGCAAGGCCAGCCGCTGATTGTAACGACGGGTCGGCGGGGCTTGTTCTTCCCTCGCCACTCAACCCGCTGCCGCACCTTCTCCCCACCCGGGAGAAGGCGGCAAGGCGAACTTGCCCGCTCCCTATGCTGCTCTGAAGCTTTTTCTACCTTCACATGAATGTTCAGCCGGTCCGCAGACCGGCTTTTTTATTGTCGCGTGCAATTTCAGTTGAGGAAAAAAATCCTTTATTGTGTTCGTCATTTCTGCAAATATATAGCCATATCAAACGCATATTCTTCTCCGCAAAATTTACGCTTCCCCATAGCTGTTCTCAGGTGTATGAATTAATTCCTATTCGTAGAGGAGTTGCATATGCCGTCGGATACTGTGTTTCTGTCTGCCGCCGCGCGGCCTTGCGTGCGGGTCGGTGATCGTCCTTTTCGTCGTTGGCCGTCTGCGGCCGGGCGGGATGAGATTCCCCGTCTTTGCCGTCTGGTGCGGCAGCTCACCGGTGAGATGGTGCAATTGACGGGTGACCGAGCGCTGGTGCGCCGCGACATCAGGCGCACGGAGTGCCATATCCGCCAGATCGCCATGTATGTGTGCCATGTACAGCTCGGTATTCCCATGTCGGATATCGGCCCCTGCTTCGGCCGGGACAGGACGACGGTGGGCCATGCCTGCCAGGTGGTGGAGGACCGGCGTGACGAACCGGCATTCGATGAGTTCGTCGCCACGCTCGAGCGGCTCACCGGCAGTATTTTCAACGTGATGAAAGGGGGCCGGGATGAATGAGGTGAAACGCGTCCCGGCTGCCTCTTCAAATCCTCACCTCCTGCGCTTGCTGCGTTGCATCGCTGCGGGCGCGGCCGAGATTTCGCAGGAGGGTGGCGATATTGTCCTGCACCGGGCGCGGGCAGGGCATCCCCCGCTGCGGTTTCCGGCGGCGACGGTGCGGCTTGCCGTTTCTTCCGGACTGGCGGAACAGCGGGAAAACACCCTTTTCGCCGCGCCGCCGCTCGCCTCTTATCTGAAACGCGCGATGGCAAAAGACCGCGATGAGGTTTTTCAGGAACAGCATCGGGATATGCAGACTGTTGTTGTGGATGTCGATGACGCGAAGCAACCGGCCCGTCGCAACCTCAACACCTCACCGCTGACCAGCCTTTCAAGGCTGAAGGAGCGGGATGGCACGGTGTTTTTCCCGGCGGATGCTCTGGCGGCAGGCGAGCGCCTCGCCGCCGATTTTCATCGCGGTCACCTCAATCCGAAGGTGACGGCGACATGGGAGCCGAGAGTAGCCAGCCGCACCAAGGGGGAGGCGGGAGGCATGCTCAATCTCACCGAGGCGGCAATGGCGGCAAGGGCGCGGTTTTCCCGCGCGGCGGATGCGATGGGGCCCGAACTGTCGGGCGTCGCCATCGATGTCTGCTGCTTCGAAAAGGGTCTGGAGACGGTGGAGCGGGAGAGGCAATGGCCGGCGCGCTCGGCAAAACTGCTGCTGCGCGCCGCACTGCTGGCGCTTGCCCGCCATTATGCGCCGCCAGCCGCTTGCGCCCGTGGCAACAATCACCATTGGGGCGATGCGGATTATCGCCCTTCGATGCCAGCAGGGATGACAACAGGGATGACAACAGGGGTGACGGCGGGATAAGCGCTCAGGCGGCCAGCAGCCGGGCTTCCTCGCGGATACGCTTGATCATCGAGCGCAGGCCGTTGGCGCGCTGCGACGACAGATGTTCCACCAGCCCGATCTTGTCGAACACCTCGATGGCGTCGAGGTCGGCGATGTCGGAGGCTTTTTTGCCGGAATAGACGGCGAGCACGATGGCGACGAGGCCGCGCACGATATGTGCATCCGAATCGCCCTCGAAGGTCAGCAGAGGGTCTTCCGCGCCGTCGCTATGGCTGACGAGCCAGACCTGGCTGGCGCAGCCATGCACCTTGTTTTCGGCCGTGCGCTTGTCCTCCGGCAGATCGGACAGCGCCTTGCCGAGTTCGATGACATAACGATAGCGGTCCTCCCAGTCGTCGAGGAAAGCGAAATCGTCAAGGATCGTTTCGAGAGAGGCCATTTGCGCGCCGTATCATCCGTTATTGCAGGTCTTTGCTAGGATATAGGCGAAGTGCGGCCGATTTTGAACCATGGGCCACGAAAAAGCCCACGGAAAACAGGTTTCCGTGGGCAAGTTTGGCAGGCAGTCGGCGGACGGAAATCTCCATCCGCAAAAAAGGCGCGGCGCGGTGCTTGCAAGATCAGGGGCTTGCAAGATCAGGGGCTGGCAAGATCAGGGAGCAGGGCGCTTCTGCGGCAGGGGAATGACGGTGCCGGTCTTCAGCATGTCGGTATTGCCGGGAAATTCGACGCTGACGACAGGAGCGTCAGCCAGCTTTTCGATCTCCGCTGCGACTTCAGCGGCGGGAGCGGATTTTTCACCGGAGGCAAGCTGCTTGTCCAGCAGTTCATAGGCGACCTTCGCGCCTTCCTTTGCCCGTTCGCCGAGCGCATGGAAGGTTTCGGCGCCCTTGACGCAGACATCGGGCTTTTCGATGCAGATGGCGCTGACATAACGATAGGCTTCACCGGCTGCCGAAACGGCGCTGGGAAGATCAAATGCCGAAGGTTCCTTGGTCGGATCGTTGCTGCTGCCGAAATAGGACAGCGCCACCAGCACCAGTGAAAACCAGAATGTTCCTTTGATCAGAAACCACATTGTCAGACTACCCTGCCAGATGATCTTTGTTTTCTAAAGCCCCGCCCGGTTCCGGGTCATCGGCCTTTGTCCCGTTTTTCGGGCTTGTGAAGAAGCTACACGCGACCGGCGAACAGCCGATTGCAAAAAGCGACGCAATTTAATTCAAATTGTATCTATTCTCCTCGTATCGGGACGCCCGTCATCAATTCATTCGCATTTTAACAGTCCATGTTAAGCATAATTGCGACAGAGGCCGCGCGTTCCGGGCAAAGCTGTGGCCCGCCTTGCCACAAAAGTTAACATGATGGCAAAAATGAAGCGAAATCCGTCGCTTACCCGTCATTAACCATGATTGGCAAAGCTTGGAATAAATGCCCCGTAATGGGACTGCGACGCCTTTGACAGGCCTTTGACGCCATTCTTTTTATCCATTCCTTAAGCCGCCGCCTTCTATTGTCGGAGCCGTTAGAACCGCCTCAGGGATTCGGTGTTGGTATTGCGTAATATGAGAGAAAAAGCGGTCGCATTGGTCGACCATGCCGCAGGCAGATGGCTTGCGCGCATGGAAGAGGACGCCGAAAGGCGCGCCGGAACCGTTGCGCGCCTGCGCCGGCTGATTGCCTTCAGCACTGTTGGTCTTTTCGTGGTGCCCGCCCTCTTCAGCCTCGTCATCAGCCCCGCCATCGCGCTGCCCATCGGCGCCGCTCTGGTGCTGGCGCTGTTTCTGGCCGCCGCAGCGCTGCTGATCGCTTTTTCCCGTCCCGCGCGCGGCGCGTCCTCCTTTTCCGCCTCGTCTGGCGATAACGACCTGATCGCCGCTACGCAGGTGCCGGGCCTCGTGCTCATGATCGGTGATACCGGCTTCGTCGAACACGTCTCCGGCCGCGATCTCGCGACCTTCCCGGCCGATCTACAGGCCAGCCAGGGCCATGCCCTCGTTGAATATGTCTATGTCTCCGACCGTATCGAGCTGATGCAGGCCTTCGACCTGCTGCGGCAGGGCGAGGATAGGGCAACCGCCGAACTCCGCTTTGAGACCGGTGCAAAGTCGCGTCAGGCGCAGTTCATGCATGCGCGTATCGAGATGACGGCGATCCGCAGCGCCAGTGGCCGGCTGCGCCGCATCGTCGCCCAGCTCTCCGATGTTACCGAGATGGAACGCCTGCGCCGCGATGTCGCCCGCAAGGCGGCGGAGGCGGAATCGGCCAATGACGCCAAGTCGCGTTTCCTTGCCGCCGTCAGCCACGAGCTGCGCACGCCGCTCAATGCGGTCCTCGGTTTTTCCGATATTCTCGCCGGCGAATATTTCGGCCGGCTGGAGAACGATCGCCAGCGGGAATATGTCGGCCTCATCCGCCAGTCCGGCGCCCATCTCCTGTCGGTCGTCAACACGATGCTTGACATGAGCAAGCTGGAAGCCGGCCGTTACGAGCTGATGATGGAGAGCTTCCCGATTGCCGAGACCATCTCGTCCTGCGAGGCCATGCTCGGCCTGCAGGCGAAGGAAAAAGGCCTGACTTTAACCAGCCGCATCCAGCGCGGCATCGGCGAAATCTCGGCCGATCAGCGCGCCATCCGGCAGGTTCTCATCAATCTCGCCGGCAACGCCATAAAATTCACCGATGCGGGTGGTGTGGTGTCGATCGACGCCGCGCGCGAAGGCGCGATGCTGAAGCTGACGGTGAGCGATACCGGCATCGGCATCGCTTCCGACAAGATTGAACTCCTGGGCCAGCCCTTCATGCAGGTTCAGAATGAATATACCCGTCGCTATGAGGGCACGGGTCTGGGATTGTCCCTGGTCAAGGGGCTTGTGGCACTGCATGGCGGCACTTTCGCCATCACCAGCAAGCCCGGCGAGGGAACGGTCGTAACGATCACTTTGCCTGCCGACGGTTCCGGCATGGCGGGTGAGGGCGAAGGTGCCGAAGCCGAAAGCATGGTGGAATTTCCGCCGCGCATCCGGCAGCTCGGTGACATGGCCGCAATGATGAAAAAGGATGGTGACGATGGCCCCGCGAAAGCGAAAATCGCCTAAGAAAACAACGGCCCAGATTGGCGCCGGGATTGTTTCCTTGGTGGTTTCGGCCATCGGGCGCGAAATCCTGCGCCATCCGAAAATGGTCGGCAGCTGCGGCGCCTTCGCGGTCGTTTTCGGTTTTGTCGCCGCCAATGCGCTCTGGTATCAGCCGGGCGTGCACCCGTCGCCCTTCCTGCGCACGCGCGATGCGGAAAACCCGAACGGCATTGCCGGTTATCGCCCGGCCGAGCCGCTCGGCACGCACGGCAACGTCACCACCTTTCGCATAGAACGACCGGCAGAGACGGAAACGGCGCAACAGCCAGCGGCCGAAACGCCGGCGCAACCCGCCGCCGAAAACCAGAAGCCGCAGCAGATCGTTGCCGATATTCAGGCCGAACTGAAGAAACGCGGGCTTTACGAAGGCGAGGCGGACGGCCGCATGGGTCCACGCACCGCCGCCGCCATCATGTTCTTCGAAGAAACGCTCGGCATGGAGCAGACCGGCGAGCCGACGACCCGCGTGCTGGCGGCACTCCGGATCGATGGCGCAACGGTTGCCGCGATCCCCAGGGATCGGCCTGCCGATAGCACCGGCGGCGTCGAGATCGACCCCGTCGCCGCCGCCATCCGCAAGGCGGAAGCGCCGCGCCCGAAGGCCGAACCGGCCTCCCTCAACAGTTCGGCCAATGCCGCCAAGCCGGCAAACCGCGAGCTGATCGCCAGGATCCAGCAGGGGCTGATCAATATCGCCTATGCCGATGTGAAGGTGGACGGCGTTGCCGGCCAGCAGACCCGCAATGCCATCCGCGCGTTTGAGAAACATTATCGCCTGCCGGAAACCGGTGAGCCGAGCGAGGCTGTGCTTAAGAAGCTGAAGTCGATCGGGGCGCTTTGAGGTTTTGACAGCAGCCGAGGGTGCGTGGGTCTTACCCCCCTCTGCCCTGCCGGGCATCTCCCCCACAAGGAGGGAGATCGGCAAGAGGCTCTTTCACTGCTCCATTCTCAAGCGTTGAGGTGGGCGAGCGCCTGCCGCGGATCGATCTCCCCCCTTGAGGGGGAGATGCCCGGCAGGGCAGAGGGGGGTAAGCCCCACGCACCTTCGTCCGCGTAACCCAGCAGTGAGAGCCCGCCCACCGTTTCCATCGAAAGCACCCCATGCGCCTCAAATCCGAAATGTTCGTCTCAGCCCTCATCCGCCGCGTCTTCGCCGCCGGCGGATTTGCCGCCGTCGAAAAGAAGGGGGCAGAGGAGGCGGGGGCGATCTTTGTTCGCCAGCGTCTGCGCGATGGCCGCGAGAACCTCTATGGGCCCGCGCCACAGAGCTTCGCCGATGACGAGGAAATCCGTGCCGAGCGCCGTTTCGAAACGCGTCTTGCGGGTGCGGATGGCGAGGAAAGTGCCGCTCTTCTGGAAAGGGAACGGCGTTTCGACAGCGACCTTTGGGTGGTGGAGATCGAAACCGACGAGATTGGAACTCTGCTGACGCTGGTGGACCAGCCCAAGGCCTAGAGCCAGGAAAGCAGACCCCGGTTTTTCGTCCGCGAAGGGCCTCGCGCCGCAAAAGGTGCAAGGCCAGGCCTGCTTACCCTTGCGTGCCAGTTCTCTGCACAGCCGGTGCGCTGCGGCTCGGCCGCTCGCGGCCATGCGTATAGCTGTCGGCACGCCGCCAGCTTTCCAGCCGCTCTTCGCATTCCACGATGTCGAGGCGATCGAGCAGGGCTTCGGCGCGGCTCATGTCGCCTTCGGCGGCGGCGAGATGCGGATAGAAGCATTGCAGCACGAAGGCCGCCTCGGAAAATTCCATGCCAAGACCGGTGAGCGTCGTCGCCAGCTGCGCGCCTGATATATCGAGCATGATGCGCTCCGACAGCCAGTAGCTGGAGGACAGCGAATCCGCCAGCGCCACCGCGAATTGCCGGGCGTTGCGCTCGCGGGCGAAACGCACCAGCAGCGCCTCCTGCACCTCGCTCAGGCGGCGAAGACCGAGGACGTCGCTTTCCGGGCGGTTGAGGTGATGCGCCATCTGCTTGATCCGCTGGCGCATTTCTTCTTCGAGTGCGGAAGCGGCGGCGATGTTGTCAGTCTTTTCTTCCGCTTTCGGTTCTTCGGGGCTTGCCGCCACCTGCGGTTCGGCGGCAGTCGTTTCCTCTTCCGGCCGTTTCAGATCTTCCGCGTGGCGCAGACCCACAAGCGCGTCGATGACGGTGGGGGAGAGATCCTCGCGCCGGACGATGGCGCGCACATGCGCCGCGCCTTGCGTGCGGGCAATGGTGATCAGCGTGTCGTCGTCGAGGCATTTCGAGGAAATGAGGAAGGGCGCTGCAAGCGAAATCGGCTGGCAGGCGATGAAGAAGGCGACGGCTGACGGCACGCTCGGATGCTGCGAGAGTGCGGCGATCGCCTCCCGTTTGGCTTCGTCGGTGGAGGCGTTGAAAAGCGGCATGAAAAGTTCGGCGAACTGCCGAAGGTCCGTTTTTGACGGATGCGAAACAGTCTCGAAATTCGTCACGGTGGCCATCAGCACCACATCTTTCTTCCTCACGGCTCTTGGCCTCTCAAGTTCTCGAAACCGGTCGGTCAACGCACTACCCAACAAACGCAAACACAATATCGGTTCAAATTAGAGCAAATGCGTTGACGTCCTGTTAACTATGGGGGGTAGCAAGAGGGAATCTGCCTCTATCAACAAGGAAATTTTAAAACCTTCACAACGGACGAAATGCCGTGGAACTTTACCGCATGGCCTTTGTTTTCAAGGGGTGTGGTGCCGGGAGGAATAAGTGACGGCCCGGCAATTAGGGTTAACGGATCATTAACCTCTGTCTGTTTGTAATTTCATGGGCAGTATTAGGATTCCATGTTATTCTTATCGACGGAATAAATGCAAAAATGGCATGCGAAGCCTGAATCTGCGCACGATCCCCTTATAAGAATCTTTTTGGATTTTTGGATCGTGCGAAAACCAGTCTGTGGGCTGGCCTATGCGCAATGTGATGGTGATGAAATTCCCGACGCAAGATGAGGCTTGCGCGGTTCCCATGGGCAACATTGACAATCATGTCCCGAAGAGGAGATGAGCATGGCAGAGATTATTCCAATCAGCGACGCCCGACGAAGCCTGCGTCCCGCCGGCGTTGTCGGAAAGCTGATCGGCCCGGCGAAGGTCGTGCTGTTTACCGGCGTGCGTTATGAAAAACGTGATACCGAGCCGACCGGCAAAGTCGCGCGCAAGGGCAAATCCGCAGTGGAAACCGCCCTCAAATCCTGATTGCCGATGATGCCAGACGCTATTTCCACGGCGTCGGCTGGCATTTCGCCTCGTTCAGGAACCGTTCCGCCTCTTCGCCGAAACTCGGCTGCGGCACCATGGTCCGCAAAACCACATATCCTTCCGTCTGATCCGATTCCGCCAGAATGGCCTGCGAGAGCGAAGGCGGCTGCGCCTTGCGGATGGCGGCTATCTGCACCGCATCAGCTACCAGAATATCCATCACCCCAGCGGCGGATGTGCGGTCATTCATGCTGAACACCTCATTCGAGGCCTTGTCGTAAACCGCGACCGACCAGAAGGGCACGGCGCCGACGGCGGTCAAGCGGATCGGCTGTTCCTCGATGTTAAAGGTGCACACGGCCACCCGCATGAAGGGATCGCCGCTGCCAAGGGTCTTTTTCTCCGTCGTCTCCTCGAGAAGATGAAACAGATGCGGCTTTCCTTCCGCAACCGCGCGCGTATTGGCGTCGCGATTGCTGAAATGCGGGATCGCGAGAAGGATGATGACGTGCAGCACGGCTGCGCCGACGAGACCGGTGAGGATGGCGAGCAGGACCCTAAGCATTGCCACACCCCAGCTTGCGGATTTGCGGCATGGATATGTCGATCAGGCCGGAACTGCCGGCAACCGGTGTGTCGAGCAGGGTCATGACGAGCTTGAAGGTCTGGCCCTGCGGCACCGACAGCCAGTTATAGGTCTGGGCGTCAGGGGCGATGGTGATGTCGATGCCGCCATCGGCGCTGCGCAGAAGCGTGCGGGAATTCAGCGCGAAGGGCCGCCCGGCATCTTCAGCGAGAACATTTCCCTGCTGGTCGGCGGTGTAAATCGTCCAGAAACGGGCGGGCGGCACGGCGCCGGCCAGCCGGTACCGGCACTCGCCGCTCAGGCGTTGTCCATCGCTGTCGACGGAGGCGGTGAAGGCCAGCCCCTCGGCCGTTCCGTAAAGCAGCTTGCCGGCATCGGCGCGGTGCGATTTGGCGTAAGGGTCGGCCTCGATCGTCTGCGCTTCGGGAAAGGCATCCCACGAGCCGATGCGGATCGATCCAAAGCCGGATGTCGCCTCAAGTGCTGCGAGTGTTGCGGCAATACCGCCGCCAAAGGCGATCAGAAGGGCGATGCCGACAAGGAATGGAACTCGGAACACGCTGTTTTCCCGTTTTGAACAGGTCGAGGACTATCACTGATTCCCCGTTTGGAAAATGGCGCGGCCTGTTTAGTCCTTGTGAAAGTGACTGGAGCGCGAAATTCCTTGCCTATGCGCCCATGACGAGCTTGAAGGCGATGGCCCACATGGTGACGGCGATGACGCCTTCGAGAATGCGCCAGGCGGAGGGTTTTTCGAAAATCGGCCGCAGCCAGCGCGCGCCGTAACCCAGCGAAAAGAAGAATACCAGCGAGCCGGTGGCTGCGCCCGCCGCAAAGGTTTTCTCAAAGCCGGGGAACTGCGTGGAAATGGTGCCGAGCAGCACGACGGTATCGAGATAGACATGCGGGTTGAGGAAGGTCAGCGCCAGACAAATAGCGAGCGTCTGCCACAGGCTCGCCTCCTGCCGCTCGGTCACCGAAAGCGTTTCGGAGGAACGCAGCGCCGAATGCAGGCTTTTCGCGCCATACCAGATGAGGAAGGCGGCGCCCGCATAACGCATGATGGGATCGAGCGCCGGGATGATGGCGCTGATCCGCTGGAAGCCAAACACGCCGACGGTGATGAGCAGCGCATCTGATATCGCGCAGGTGGCGCAGACGGCAAACACATGCGAGCGCGCCAGACCCTGCTTCAGGACGAAGGCATTCTGCGCGCCGATGGCGACGATGAGGCTGAGGCCCATCGTCAGGCCGGTGAAGAAGATCTGGATGTCCATGCGCGTCACGGCCCCTGCCTCTGTCCATGTGGAATGGCCGAAGGCGTTGCTTCCGGACCGAGTGCTTGGATATTTCCGCCAGATGATTTAATCCAGTTAAATAAACTCAACTCGGATAAGCTGAGCTAATGGCGCACTTCTCTCTTCAACCTTTCGATTTTCCACGACGTTGCCATCTCTCAACCCTCATTCCTGTGCTTGTCACAGGAATCCAGCCAGCCCAAGTCCTTGGGTTGAAAAGACTCTCCCGCCGCGCAGACGCGCGTCGACTGGATTCCTGTGACAAGCACAGGAATGAGGGCGGGAGAGGGTGTCGCCCATCGCCTCGAAGAGCCTCGCGCCACCCCCACCACCCCCTACATCAGGTGCCATAATGCTCGACTACCCTGCCATGCGCGCCGTGGCGCTCGTTGCCCAGACCGGCAGTTTCGAAAAGGCGGCGCAGGTGCTGTGTGTCACACCTTCGGCCGTCTCCCAGCGCATCAAGCAGCTGGAGGAGCGGCTGGGTGTGGTGCTGATCGTGCGCGGCAACCCCTGTGTGGCGACGGAAAAAGGGGAGTGGCTTTGCCGGCACATGGATCATGTCGGCATGCTGGAAAGCGAATTGTTCCGCCAGCTTCCGGCGCTCGCAGAGACAGGTGCGGCGGCGGAGCGTGTGACGCTCAATATCGCCACCAATGCCGACAGCCTCGGCACATGGTTTCTGGATGCGGTTTCAAGATTCACCGGCGGCAGCGATTATCTCGTCAATATCGCAGTGGACGATCAGGATCATACGGTGGAATGGCTGCGCGCGGGCAGGGTGCTTGCCGCCGTGACCGCCCACGCCAAGCCGGTGCAGGGCTGCCGTGTAACGCCGCTCGGCGTGCTCCGCTATCACGCCACGGCCAGCCCGGATTTCATGGCCCGCCATTTCGCGGATGGCGTGACGCCAGTAACACTCGCCCGGGCGCCGGGGCTGACCTTTAACCAGAAGGACCGGTTGCAGGCGAGCTGGATCAGGGAGGCGCTGCGCGAGGATGTCTCCTATCCCACCCACTGGCTGCCTTCGACGGACGGTTTCGTGAAGGCAAGCCTTGCCGGCATGGGCTGGGGGCTCAATCCGGTGCAGCTTGTGGGGGAGCATCTTGAGGCGGGGAGGCTGGTGGAGGTCGTTCCCGGCACGCCGCTTGATATTCCGCTTTATTGGCAGGTGAACAGGCTTGCGGCGGAGCGTCTCGGTGCGCTGACATCACATATGGTGGAAACGGCGAGGGCGGTGTTGTTGCGGTGAGATGACTGACGCCGGATTTGGAGAGGCGGGAGCCGTAGAGTGAGTGGCTTACCCCCCTCTGCCCTGCCGGGCATCTCCCCCTCAAGGGGGGAGATCGGCGAGCGGTGCTACCACCACTTCATTCGCTAACGTTGAGACGGGCGAGACCTCGCCGCATATCGATCTCCCCCCTTGAGGGGGAGATGCCCGGCAGGGCAGAGGGGGGTGAGCGACACTCTCCGTCAGAAATCCTGGCCGGTTGCCCGCAACATCACCGCCGCGCCGCATCCTCCGCGCCGTCACGCAAAGACGCATCCGCCACCTTCTGCGTCGTCACACTCAAGGCCGAAGCATCCTTCATCTTCTTGGCGATGGAGCGAATGACGCGGGTGGCCTCGGCAGAGAGCGAGCGTGGGCGGGTGAGGGCCGGCAGGGCCGGGGTGCTGGTGGCTGCGGCTGCCACTTCCGCCGAAGGCTGCGGGCGAGCGCCTGTCGGCAACGGGTTCTGGATGCCGGGGATCGGGCGCAGCTCCATGCCCTGATGGGCGTAATCCATCAGCCGTTTGAAGGCCATGGCGGGCAGCGCGCCGCCGGTCATGTTGTTCATCGGTGTGAATTCGTCATTCCCAAACCAGACGGCGGTCGTATAATTGCCGGTGAAACCCACATACCAGGCGTCGCGGTAAGCCTGCGAGGTGCCGGTCTTGCCGCCGGAGACGATGCCATTGTCAAGCGCGCCGCGGCGGGCCGTGCCCATGACGGGAATGGTCACCAGCATCTGGTTCATTTTGGAATTGGCGTCTTCGGAGAGCACGCGCTTGGCAGGCGGCTCGTTGTGGCTGAAATCGTAGAGAACATTGCCCTCGTAATCCAGCACCTGCTCGATGCCATGGCGGCGTGACTGCATGCCATCGGCCGGGAACACGGCATAGGCGGTGGCCTGGTCGAGAACCGTCACTTCGGAAGTGCCGAGCGGAATGGTCTTGTCGCTGCGAAGCGGTGTGGCCACGCCCATGGCCTTGGCCGTGTCGACGATGACCTGCGTGCCGAGCACATCCTTGGCGAGCCGGACCGGCACGGTATTGTAGGATTTGGCGAGCGCCATCTGCAGCGTCACCTTGCCGGCATAGGAGCGGCCATAATTCTGCGGCGACCAGCCGCGCCAGGTCACCGGCGCATCGGAAATCAGCGTCTCCGGCTTCATGCCCTTTTCCATGGCGGCCGAGTAGGTATAGACCTTGAAGGAGGAGCCGGGCTGGCGCAGCGCCGCCGTGGCGCGGTTGAACTGGCTTTCGCCATAATCACGCCCGCCGACCATGGCGCGCACGCCGCCACCGTTTTCGATCATCACCATCGCGCCCTGCTTGACGCGGTAACCTTCGCCATATTCGCGCAGGCCCATTTCCATCGCCTGTTCGGCCGCCTGCTGCAGGCCGGTATCGATGGTGGTGCGCACGACCACCGTATGGTCCTTGAATTTACCTTCGGCGGCCAGCCGCTGCACTTCGTCGAAAGCCCAGTCGAGGAAATAATCCGGCGCCTTCACATCGGCGCGGTCGATGACGGTGGCCGGATTGCGCCGCGCGCCGATCACTTGACCCTCGGTCATCAACCCGCTCTGCACGAGGTTGGAAAGCACGGTGTTGGCGCGGGCACGCGCGGCGGGCAGGTTGACGTGCGGCGCATATTTGGCCGGCGCCTTGAACAGGCCGGCCAGAATGGCGGATTCGGCCAGTGTCACATCGGTCAGGTTCTTGCCGAAATAAAACTGCGCCGCCGCCGCCGCCCCGAAGGTGCCGCCGCCCATATAGGCGCGGTCGAGATAAAGGCTGAGGATTTCCTTCTTCGACATGTTGGTCTCGAGCCACAGCGCGAGGAAGGCTTCCTTGATCTTGCGCTCCAGCGAGCGTTCATTGGTGAGGAACAGGTTCTTGGCGAGCTGCTGCGTCAGCGTCGAACCGCCCTGCACCACGCCGCCGGCGCGGGCGTTTTCGCTCATGGCGCGGGCAAGGCCGATGAAGTCGATGCCGAAATGGTCGAAGAAACGCCGGTCTTCGGTCGCCAGCACTGCCTTGATGAAATGGTCAGGCATCTGGTCGATCGGGACGGAATCTTCATGAATGATACCGCGATGGCCGATGGTGTTGCCGTAACGATCAAGGAAGGTGACGGCGAAATCGCCGCGATAACGCCAGTCCTTCTTGGTTTCCTCGAAGGCGGGCATGGCGAGCGCCAGAAGCACGACGCAACCCGCCGTTCCGAAGGTCAGCGCGTCGCAGGTGAGGTTGACGAGAAGCTTCTTCCAGCCGCGCACATGCAGCTTGCGCGAGGCGATGGTGACGTCTTCCCAGAAATCCACCAGCCTTGCCGCAGCCGTCCACAGGCCGGAGTCGATGAAGCTATCGATCCGGAGCAGGATGTGCCGTTTTTTACGGCCGTTCTTATCGTCTTTTTCTTCCTGCACGTGCCGATGTGTTCCTGTTCAACGCAACGCGATCGTCGATATTCTGCGGTTCAACCCATTCCCGACGCAAAACCGTGGCATGGTTATGTCGGAATTGCTTGACGTGGCGGCAGTTCGCGGGCCAATGACCCCTCTGCCGCCTGCCAATATGCTAAAATATCGTACAAACCAGCCCTTGGCGATACGATATAAAGGATTAGGGACCGGTTAAACACTCCTGTCCAAGTGATCAAAATGAAACGGAAATGTTAACGATGAATGACGCGCCGTTCTGGAAAACCAAATCGCTGACCGAGATGACCGGTGAGGAATGGGAAAGCCTGTGCGACGGCTGTGGCCTCTGCTGTCTCAACAAGCTGGAGGACTGGGACACCGGCGAAGTGGCGTTCACCTCGGTTCGCTGTGTGCTGCTCGATGGCGAGAGCTGTCGATGCTCCGACTACGAAAACCGCCGCGCCACCGTGCCGGATTGTATCCAGCTGGACCTCAAGAAGGTCCATGAGATCGGCTGGCTGCCGCCCACCTGCGCCTATGCGCTGGTGCGTGATGGCAAGGATCTCTACTGGTGGCACTATCTTGTTTCCGGCGATACGGAAACGGTGCATCAGGCGGGCATTTCCGCACGCGGCCGCACCGTCAGCGAAGCCGATGTGGATGTTGACGACTTCGAGGATTATGTGGTCGACTGGCCGCTGACGGTCGGCGAGAGGGCGGGCGAAAAGGAGCGGATGTGACGGAAATCGTCGATTTTCGTTTTGGTCCTATTCCTGCCCCATCAGTCTCCTAAAGGCATGTCGTCCGAAAGCGTGTCACGGTTTCGGGATCGACTTGTCTGAAATCAAAGACAGCTTCCGGCCATTCCGGCAAATGATCCGCAAAGCGGACGAGGGACATCAAAACGCATGCGCTACCGGCTGCCCGCCATCGTTCTTTCATGCCTTGCCCTTCCGGGGCTCCTGCCGTTTTCCGCTGATGCCCAGCAACAGCCCCAGGCCTTCGAATGCACGCTCGTCACCTCAATCGAGACCGGCGCGATCATCAACCAGCAGGGCGCCTGCGACCAGCGCGTGGCGCCGGCCTCCACCTTCAAGGTGCCGCTGGCGCTGATCGGTTACGATGCCGGCATTCTTCAGGATGAAAAGACGCCCGCCTGGGACTGGAAACCCGGCACGGAGGCGCGCGCCTCCGACCGCAAGACGGTCGATCCCTCGATATGGGAACAGGATTCGGTCCTGTGGTATTCGCGTGAAATCACCCGTCGCCTTGGACCGGATAAATTCGCCGCCTATGTGAAGCGTCTCGGTTACGGCAATGCCGATGTTTCCGGTGAGCCGGGCAAGAATAACGGCCTGACCCATTCCTGGCTTGGATCGTCGCTGACGGTTTCGCCGGTGGAGCAGGTCGGCTTCCTCCGCCGCCTCCTGGCCGGCAATCTGCCGGTCTCGCGTGATGCGCAGGCGAAGACAAGGGCAATCGTTCCGGTCTTTGATGCGCCGGAAAGCTGGGCCGTGCATGGCAAGACCGGCACCGGCTACATGCGTGACGAAAAGGGCAACCCCGACCGCAACCGTCCCTTCGGCTGGTTTGTCGGCTGGGCGGAGCGCGAAGGCCAGCACATCGTCTTCGCAAGGCTGCGCGTTTCCGACAAACCGTCCGACGAGCCGCTCGGCCCCGCCGTGCGCGATGCCTTCCTGCGCGATATTCCGCGGCTGGCCGTGCACCGGTAGCGAGATCGTATCTTTCAGATCGCGTCTTTACCTGAAAAGCTCGGCGTGCGTTCCTGCGCGGGTGAAGATGAGAAGGTTCTGCTTCTCATCAAGTTTGTAGATCAACAGAAAGTCCCCGCCGACATGGCATTCGCGATGATCGTGCCATTCTCCGGTCAATTCATGGTCACGAAACTGCGCGGCAGCACCGTTCGCTTCGATGCCGCCTCTTTTCCGTGACCTTTCTTATCCGTCACCGCTTGTTACCATCAAGGGCGTCAAACAAGGCTTGCGCCGTGCCGAAACGATTGCGCCTGGCAGCCGCGATGGCGCGCGCTTCTTCAATCGCGGCGAGCGTTTCAGCGTTCGGTTGCGTCAGTTCTATCGGCAGTGCTTTTTCTCGGGCAATGCGCGTCAGCATCATTCGCATGACGTCGGAAACAGTCAGTCCCAGACTGTCGAGCACGGCAGTCGCGTCGTCCTTGAGTGCCTGATCGATGCGCGCTCTCACATAAGCATTTGCGGTCATGATCAATCTCCTTTTTAGAGATTTGTTTGTAGCTCAAATGAGCATCAAATTCAACGCGTGTATTGCCGCCCCCTCCATACTCTTTCTTGCCGAGCGGGCGGCGGCGATAAGCGTGGCTGCGCTCACGATTGTGTGTTCAACAAAAAGCTTTCCCTTCCCTTGACCTTCCCATCATGGGAATCTCTACATAGGGTCTCGAAAGGGGATTTCCCATGAACGAGACAGTCAAACACGCCCATCGAAATGAACCGGTTTCCATTCCCGTGGAGGGCATGACCTGCGCTTCCTGCGTGCGGCGGGTGGAAACGGCTGCCGCCAAGGTGCCCGGTGTCATGTCGAGTTCCGTGAACTTCGCCACGAAGAAGCTTACCGTCGAGCCCGCCGAGGGTTTTTCGGCGCGCACGCTTGGCGCCGCCATCAAGAAGGTCGGTTATGATATCGCGCCGGAGCGGCAGGAATTTACGGTGGAAGGCTTGCAGGA
The DNA here is from genome assembly GCF_003031125.1 of Agrobacterium sp. LAD9. Taxonomy (NCBI): domain Bacteria; kingdom Pseudomonadati; phylum Pseudomonadota; class Alphaproteobacteria; order Hyphomicrobiales; family Rhizobiaceae; genus Agrobacterium; species Agrobacterium sp. LAD9. Next base: position 23,470 of record NZ_PHGS01000005.1, read on the forward strand.
CGAGGCGCAGGCCGGGCGGCTGAAGGCCGTTCTGGAAGCGGTCGCCACCACAATCGCCGTCAAGGTAGACGCGGCTTCAGGCAAGGTCTCGGTGGAAACGATCGGCGGCCGGCGCGAACGGGACGCATTGGTGGAAACGGCAAAGCTTGCCGGGTTCGCGCTGAAGACACCGAAACCGCACGATCATTCCGCCCATCACAATCATAACCAGCACCAGGGACATCATGAGGGCCATGGTCAGATGGCGGGCGAAACCGGCGGCCATGACCATATGCAGCATGCGGGTGAGGAGGGCGCGCTGAAACGCGACCTGACGATTGCCGCGATCCTGACCGCGCCGCTTTTCGTGCTGGAAATGGGCGGCCATCTCTATGAGCCGATGCATCACTGGCTGATGGGTCTCATCGAGACGCAGAACCTCTATTACATCTATTTCGTGCTGGCGACGGCGGTGATCTTTGGGCCGGGCCTGCGCTTTCTCAAGACCGGTTTTCCCGCTTTGCTGCGCGGTGCGCCGGAAATGAATTCTCTTGTGGCGCTGGGCGTGACGGCGGCCTACGCTTATTCCGTCGTGGCGACCTTCGCGCCCGATCTACTGCCGGAAGAGGCGCAGTTCGTCTATTATGAAGCGGCAACCGTCATCGTCACGCTGATCCTGACCGGGCGGCTTCTCGAAGCCCGCGCCAGCGGCCGCACGGGAGACGCCATCCGCAAGCTGATGAGCCTGCAGGCGAAGACCGCCCGTGTGGAGCGCGACGGCGCCACCATCGATATTTCCCCCGATGATCTGGTGGCTGGCGATATCGTCGTCATCCGTCCCGGCGAAAGGCTGGCGGTGGATGGCGAAGTCGTCGAAGGCTCGTCCTATGTCGATGAATCGATGATTTCAGGCGAGCCGGTGCCGGTGGAAAAAACCATCGGCGCAACGGTCGTCGGCGGCACCATCAACAAGACTGGCGCCTTCAACAAGACTGGCGCCTTCAAGTTCAAGGCGACCAAGGTGGGCGCGGATACCATGCTGTCGCAGATCATCCGCATGGTGGAGGAGGCTCAAGGGTCCAAGCTGCCAATCCAGCTGCTGGTGGACCGCGTCACTGCGCTCTTCGTGCCCGTTGTTATCGCCATTGCGGTGCTGACCTTCATCGTCTGGGCGATATTCGGCCCGGAACCCGCCTATACATTCGCTCTGGTCAATGCGGTCGCGGTGCTCATCATCGCCTGCCCCTGCGCCATGGGTCTCGCCACGCCCACCTCTATCATGGTTGGCACCGGCCGGGCGGCGGAGCTGGGCGTGCTGTTCCGCAAGGGACAGGCCCTGCAGGAACTGCGTTCGGCTGAAATCGTTGTGGTCGACAAGACCGGCACTGTGACCAAGGGCCGCCCGGAACTGACCGATCTGGTGGTTGCGGAAGGGTTTGCCGACAACGAGGTTCTGGCGCTCGTCGCCACCGTCGAGGGTCGGTCGGAGCATCCGATTGCCGAAGCCATCGTCCGGGCTGCTGAAGACCGGAGTGTGGTAGCGGGAGAGGGACTTGAACCTCCGACCGTTGAAAATTTCGAAAGCGTCACGGGTTACGGCATCGCCGCCACCGTCAATGGCCGCAGGGTCGAGGTCGGCGCGGATCGCTTCATGGCGAAACTCGGCCATTCCGTCGATATCTTCAGTGAAGCTGCCGCAAGGCTGGGTGACGAGGGCAAGACGCCGCTTTATGCCGCCATCGACGGCAGGCTGGCGGCTGCGATTGCCGTCGCCGATCCGCTGAAACCATCGAGTGTTGCCGCCATCAGGGCGCTGCAGGCGATGGGCATCGAAGTGGCCATGGTGACGGGCGACAATGCCCGCACGGCCAATGCAATCGCCCGGCAGGTCGGCATTTCCCGCGTGGTGGCGGAAGTGCTGCCCGAGGGCAAGGTGAAGGCGATCCACGAGATGCGCGCAGGCGGCAAGGTGCTCGCCTTTGTCGGCGACGGCATCAACGATGCGCCGGCGCTGGCCGAGGCCGATATCGGTATCGCCGTCGGTACGGGAACGGATGTCGCCATCGAAAGCGCCGATGTGGTGCTGGTCGGCGGCGATCTCATGGGTGCGGTCAACGCCATCGAGATGAGTCGCGCAACCATCCGCAACATCAAGGAAAACCTGTTCTGGGCTTTCGGCTACAACGTGGCGCTGATACCGGTTGCGGCGGGCGTGCTTTATCCGGCCTTCGGCATCACGCTGTCGCCGATGATTGGCGCGGGGGCAATGGCGCTGTCCAGCGTCTTCGTTCTCGCCAATGCGCTGAGGTTGAAACGGGCGAAGGTTGCACACAGGGAGGTGACATCGTGAATATCGGCCAGGCATCGGAAGCATCGGGCGTTTCCGCCAAGATGATCCGCTATTACGAGCAGATTGGCCTCATCACCCCCGCCGCCCGAACCGGCAATAATTACCGGGTCTATGGCGAGCAGGACGTGCACAATCTGCGCTTCATCAAGCGGGCGCGCACGCTCGGTTTCTCGCTGGAGGAGACCGAGACGCTGCTGAAACTCTGGCAGGACAAAAGCCGTGAGAGTTCGGCGGTGAAGGAAATTGCGCTCGTCCACATCGCTGATCTCGAACAGAAGATCGCCGAGATGAAGAGCATGGTGAAGACGCTGTCCCATCTCGCCCATTGCTGCGGCGGCGACCACCGGCCCGACTGCCCCATCCTCGATGATCTCGCCGGCGCTGAGAAGAGCGACGCCAGGCCTGTGCGAACCCACTGAACTTTATGACAACCGGCGCGAAAATATCGCTACCGGCCAGAAGGAGAAAACCATGGGTGCAACCACCTTCCTCATTCCAGACATGACCTGCGGCCATTGCGAAAAGACGCTGCGCGGCGCTCTCACTGAGGTGCTTCCCGATGCCGCCGTCAGCATTGATCTTTCCGCCCACCGGCTCACGGTAACGGGCGACGCCGCAACTGCGGAAGCGGCGATCCGCGAAGCCGGTTATTCGCCGGAAAGGGCGGGTTGAAGCATCTCGTTGCTGGAATGAACAGGAAAGATGTGCTACTGAGTAGCATGATCTGTCCTGTCGAGGGAGTGCCACAATGTCCGTCAAGGCGTCAGTTTCCATCTCCGATCAACAGGACAGCTTCGCGCGCAGGCTGGTGGAGGAAGGGCGTTACGCCAGCCTCAGTGCCGTCGTCCAGCGTGGGCTGGAACTGCTTCGGCAGGAGACCGAGTTGAGGGACGCCGAGCTTGCTGCGCTTCGCGACCTGCTGGCAGATCGTAAGCAGGACGACTTCGTCTCCGTTGAGGAAGGTAAACAAAGAACAGCAGCCATGATAGCGGCCAGAAAGGCCGGCTATGGCCTATAAGGTCCTGCGTTCAACACAGACAGATCAAGACCTCGGCCTCATTCTCGACCATCTCATCCAGTCCTATCTCGACCTCGGCGACGCCTTGCCAGCAGCTTTCACGCGCGCTGTACGACGCGTGGGGTCGATTGAAGCGGATATGGAAGCGCTTCATAAAGCGCCCTTCCAGGGAACATTGTTGCCCGAAATATTACCCGGCCTTCGCCGGGTAACGAAAAATCAGGCTGTCTTTTATTTCGATATCGATGAGGGTGAAAAGACCGTGCGTATTCTCGCGGTCTTTTTCGGCGGGCAGGATCATCTACGCTATATGCTCACGCGCCTCGTGTCCGGTCGCACCGTCAGTCTTCCCTAAACCTCGTCGAAAGCCCCGCCTTCCCGCGAGGGATTGCGGTTGATCACCCGTTCCTCGGCATCGTCGGGCAGGGCCTCGTCGCTTTCCTGATAGGGGTCGTCCTCGCTCTCGGCCTCTTCTTCCTCGATTTCCTGTTCGATGGATTGCGGAATCTCTCCCTTGGCGGGAAGGGCGTCGATGTCGAGATCAAGCAGATCCTCGTTCATGGCGTCTTCGTTAAGGGGCAGGATTTTCTTGCGGTCCATGACGGTGTCCTTTCTATCGGTTCTTCGGCAAACGGCCGGGCGCGCGGAGGGTTCCTGCCGCGCGAGAATTCCTTCGGAACAAATGACCTGAAAAAGCCGTCTTGACCTCAATGGCGCTTGAGGTTCTAGTTTGCCCGCCGTATCGCAAAAATGGAAAGGATACGGCTTTGTCGAGTATCGAAATGGCGGAGAAAAACGGCTGGAGCGAATTGCTGAGCGGGGCGAATCTCTCGCTTCTGACCGTCATCTCCTCCGGTATCGGCCTGCACGCTTTTAATCAGTTCGCTGTCGTGACGGCCTTGCCCGTGGCCGTGAACGAAATCGGCGGCGCGGGTTTTTACAGCTGGGCCTATAGTCTTTATTTCGTCGGTTCCGTGGCGGGCGGTGTCACCGCCGTGCTGTTTCGCGAACGTTTTGGCGCGCGCACCGTCCTGCTTCTCTGCTGCCTGATCTTTTCCTTCGGTTCGGTTCTCTCGGCAATTGCAGGTGACTTTTTGTGGGTCGTCGTCGGCCGGGCCTTGCAGGGACTGGCGGACGGGCTGATCGTCGCCGTTTGCTACAGTCTCATTCCCGCCGGTTTCCGCTCCGGCCTGTTGCCGAAGGTCTTCGCCATCGAGGCGGCGATCTGGGCGGTCGCCTCCTTCATCGGCCCGCTGACCGGCGGTTTTGCCACCGAACACATCTCCTGGCGCGCCACCTTCCTGCTGTCGGCGCCGCTGATCCTGCTGCTTCTGGCCTATACCACCATTGCCGTCTCCGCCGAGCGGCCGGTGGCGGCGACGCGCAAACCGCTGGTGCCGCTGGTTTTCTGCCTTGTCGGCGCATTGGCCTTTTCCGCTCCTTCCGCCTTCGAGGATGCGAGCCTGCGGGCGATTTCCCTGCTGGCGGGGGCGGTGCTGTTGTGGGCGTCGCTGCGGGCTGGCACACGGCCTTCCGTCGGATTGTTCCCGAAGAATTCCTTCCGGCTGAAGACGGTGCTCGGCAGCGGTTTCTGGGTGCTGTTCCTGATGTCCTATGCCCATGCGCTGGGCAGCGTCTATCTCGCTTATGTCGCTATCAATCTCTGGCAGCATGAGCCCACCTTTGCCGGTTTCATCGTGGTGACGATGCCGCTTGCCTGGAGCTTCGTGGCAATGCTGATCGGCAGCCTGCGCTCTAGCCGCCTGCGGGAACTGTGCCTGCATTACGGTCCCTACCAGATGGTGCCGGGCTGCGCCCTGCTGGGGCTGGGGCTGGCGACCGGCAACTGGGGAGAAATGCTGCTCGGGCAAATCCTGATCGGATCGGCCTTCGGCATGTCCTGGGCCGGCATCAGCCAGGCGGCAATGGAAGCAGCGCCGGAAGAGGAACGCAAGATGACGGGTGCGCTTTTGCCGACGGTCGCGACGCTCGGCTCTGCGGCCGGTGCTGGCGCAAGCGGCACTGTCGCCGCCGCCAGCGATCTCGTGGCGCAGATCGAGCGTGCGGATGTGACGATGCCGATGGTTTATCTTTATGGGCTGGGTGTGGTCGTATCGCTGCTGGCGATCATGACCGCCAGCGGGTTGCGGGGTGAAAGGCGCTAGAGCATTTCCAAAAAAAGTGGAACCGGGTTTTCCGTCCGGAAATGCGACCCAACAAAGTGAAAGGCCCTTCGCGGCCTTGATCAGGACTGGGTGGCAGCGATGGTGATCGCCGCCAGATAAACGACGAAGGACATAATGGCGATTGCGCCGATAATGATGATGATGCCCTTGCCGGCGCGTTTCTTCTCTGCCTTGTTTTCATTGGCTTCGGTTGGAAACAGGATCGGATCGCTGGTGTCGCGGATTTTGGTCATGCCGTTTCTCCTTTCGGCGGATTGGGCGGTTTCGGTCTATCAACCGCCCAATCCGTCAAAAGGTTCCTCACGGTTTCAGCGCCCAGCTGGTGGCATGCACCACCGCGCCGGGGGCGGCCTTCAGCAGCGCCGAGCGCACGGGTTCGAAACCTTCGATGCGCTTGGTGCCCACATATCGCCCGCGATTGGCGAAGACCTCAATCGAGCCATAATCGAGAAAGATGCGGATGCGGGATGCCTTGGCTCCCCTGGCGATATAATGCGGCGAGGGGCCGTCGCGCCCGTCCTCATGGCAGATCCACAGCCCCGTTTCATCGGAAACGACGCCAAGCTTAACCGTCGGATGATCGAGCACCAGTTCGAAGGGCGCGCCGGGTGAGGCAAGCTCGAACAATATTTCCACCGCCCCGTTGATGAAGGTGACGCGTTCGCCGGCGGCAAGCCGCGTGCGGTCGAGGATATGGCTGCGCAGGCTTTCCGCCGCGCCGATGGGCGGGGTCAGAAGCTCGCCATTCACATAATGAATCCGGCGCGGCAGCGTCATCGAGGTCGGGAAATCGATCTCCGGATTGGCATCCGCCCAGTTTGCCAGCCAGCCCATGCCGATGATGCTGTCGCCATCGAGAAAGGCCTGGAAGGCGTAGTTGTCGGTGCCGAAATCCAGTTCCTGCCCGGATTCCTTGGTGAAGGCCTTGCCGTCAAACCAGCCGACATCGGCCATAGTCAGGTTCTTGCGGCCGGTCTCCGGGTCCTCCGAATGCATCAGCCCGTAAATTAGCACCCAGCGGGTGGAGCGGGCATTGACCGGACCATCGAGCGGCAGCAGGCAGGGGCATTCGATGGCCGTTGTCTTGTAGCGTGTTTCCACCCAGAGTTTGCCGACATAGGTCCAGCCCGATGCCGCCGTGGGGTCGAGCGTTTCGTAGAGCAGAATGACGCCGCCGCCATCGCTCTGGCTGCCAAGCACCATTTTCCACAGGCCATCCGGGCCACGAAAGACGTAAGGGTCGCGGAAATCCGGTGTCAGCCCCTGTCCGTCCGGCCGGGTGCCGAGAATGACCTCGGCCTGCCCAGCCATGATGAGATCGGACGAGGTGGCGGTCAGCTGTATCTGCTGCTCGGGAATGCGGTCCTGCACCTGCTCTGTGAAGAAGACGCGGATGCCGGTGCCTTCCACCAGCGGAATGGTCGAGCCGGAATAGGCGCCGCCGCGCTTATCCGGCCGCGTCGTCAGATCCTCTGAAGGGAAGAGGAAGATCGGCAGGTGCCGCCAGCGCAGGTAATCGGAGGAGACGGCATGGCCCCAATGCATGGTGTTCCAGCGCAGGCCGTGAGAATAATGCTGATAAAACAGATGCGGGCGGCCCTCGAAGCGGCCAAAGCCGTTCGGGTCGTTCATCCAGCCAAAGGGCGGACGGAAGTGATAGCTGCCGGGAAGTTCGGGTGCGGCATTATCAGGCTTGGTATGGACAACGGTGATGCCGGTTTCGAGCACATCGGACGCGGTGAACCAGTAGATGACGGAAACGGCTGTCGTGACGGTGTCGTAACTCAGTTCCACATGGCCGCCGCCAAACACCTGGTAGATTCGAAAACCGAACTCTTCCGTATTGACGCTTGAAACTTCAGCGAATTTTCCATTCTGGTTGGAAAAGGAGACGGCGCCGGGCTCGGCATCTTTTTTCGCCTTCAGCCAGACATGGAAGGTGGCGTTGACAGGCAGTTCGGTGTGGAGGGTGCGGATGGCGCTTTCCGGTTCGGCTGCGGCTTCAACAACGGTCATTGCTTTTCCTTTCCGTTCGGCATTCTGCTGGTCAAGCATAGGAACGATGATGGCGCGGGAAAGTTCATTGCGCAAAATTGAATGAGGCGATGGAGGAGGCGCGGCATTTATCGCTCGCATCCGTCGCCTTCCGGCCCCATATAGGGACAAAGCAGGGAGTTTATCCGTGATGAAATTCGACAATTCCTATGCCCGCCTGCCGGAACGCTTCAGCGCCGCCGTGCTGCCGACGCCGGTGAAGGCGCCGCGCCTCATCGCTTTCAATCGCGGGCTGGCCGACGAACTCCTTCTCGATGTGGCCGGCCTTGATGATGAAAGGCTGGCGGCGATCTTTTCCGGTAATGTCTTGCCGCAGGGGGCCGAGCCGCTGGCCATGGCCTATGCCGGCCACCAGTTCGGCGGCTTCGTGCCGCAGCTGGGCGATGGCCGCGCCATTCTACTTGGTGAAGTGATCGACATTAACGGCAAACGCCGCGATATCCAGCTCAAGGGCTCCGGCCCGACGCCGTTTTCACGCAGGGGAGACGGCCGTGCGGCCCTTGGCCCGGTGCTGCGCGAATATATCGTGTCGGAAGCGATGTTTGCGCTTGGCATTCCCGCCACGCGGGCGCTTGCGGCCGTCCTCTCCGGCGAAAGGGTGCAGCGCGAAGTCGGCCTGCCGGGCGGCGTCTTCACCCGCGTTGCGGCAAGCCATATCCGTGTCGGCACGTTCCAGTTCTTCGCCGCGCGCGAGGATGACGAGGCGATCAAAAACCTCGCGGACTACGTGATCGACCGTCATTATCCCGAGGCGAAAGAGGCAGACAATCCTTACCTCGCCCTGCTGCGCGGCATCGCCGGGAGGCAATGCGAACTCATCGCTCGCTGGATGATGGTGGGTTTCATCCATGGCGTGATGAATACCGACAATATGGCGGTCTCCGGCGAAACCATCGATTTCGGCCCCTGCGCTTTCCTCGATGAATATCACCCCAACAAGGTCTTTTCCTCCATCGATGCGCAGGGCCGTTACGCCTTCAACAATCAGCCGGGCATCGCGCAATGGAATATCGCAAGACTGGCGGAATGCCTGCTGCCGCTGCTCGATCCGCAGGTAGAAAAAGCCGCCGAACTCGCCAATGCCGTTCTAGCCGATTTCGCCGCCGCCTTTCCCCAACGCTGGCTTACCGGTATGCGAGAAAAGCTTGGCCTGACGACCGAGGAAGAGGGCGACATGGATCTGGTGCAGGCGCTGCTGGCGCTGATGCAGGCATCTGAAGCGGATTATACGCTGACCTTCCGGCGTCTTTCCCATGCGGCCAATGGCGACGCCGAGCCATTCCGCGGCATGTTCATCGATATCGCGGGGGCGGACGAATTTCTCACCCGTTGGCGGGAAAGAGCCGGTCGTGAGGGTATTTCCGATTCCGAAAGGTCAGGCGCGATGCTCTCTGCCAATCCCGCCATCATCCCGCGCAACCACCGTATCGAGGAACTGATCGAAGCGGCGGTTGAAGAGGATGATTTCGAGCCCTTCCACGCCATGCTGAGAGCAATCGCGACGCCTTTCGAAGAGCGGCCGGATAATTTCGTCTATATGCAGCCGCCGATGAGCCATGAGCGGGTGTTCAGGACATTTTGCGGGACGTAAGCGTAGCGCTGATCCGCATGCCGGAGCGAGCGGGCGCCTGTTTCGCCTTCTCCCCGGCGGGGAGAAGAAACCGGCGGCGATGTTGTGCCTTTAAATCACCCAACCCGCGCCAGCGGCTCATGCGAGCCATAATACCGGCCAAACCGGTTTTCGAGGAACTTCGGCAGCGCCACTTCCTCCTGTCGAACGAAGCCCTTCTGCGGCAGGGCGCCTTCCGCGAGCAGGTCGAGAACCGTGCAGATGCCGGCGGCGGTAGTGATCTGGATGGCGCTCATCATGCGGCCGGAAACCGGGCCGGCATAGACCTTGTTGGCATAGGTTTCCTGCAGGAAGCGGCCGTTGCGGGTGCCGCAGACGGTGACGAAGACGATGACCACATCCTGCATGGTGCCGGGCAGGGCGTTTTCGAACAGGTCCTTCAGCACATCGCGGCGGTTGCGCAGGTTGAGGTCATTCAGAAGCGCCTTCATGATCGCCACATGGCCGGGGTAACGGATAGTGCGGTAGTTCATGGTCCGCACCTTGCCTTCCAGCGTCGCGCAAAGCGTACCGAGACCGCCCGAGGTGTTGAACGCCTCGTAGGTGATGCCATCGAGCGAGAACTCCTCGCGCTCCTCAAGGGCCGGAACGGCGGTGAGGCGGCCTTCGACGATCGCTTCGCAGGGCTCGATATATTCGTTGATCAGCCCGTCGGTGCTCCAGGTGAGGTTGTAGTTGAGCGCATTGGACGGATATTGCGGCAGAGCGCCGACGCGCATGCGCACGCTGTCCAGCTTGTCGAACTTGGCGGCGAGATCGGCAGCGACGATGGAGATGAAGCCGGGGGCGAGGCCGCATTGCGGAATGAGCGCGGTTTCGGCCGTTTCCGCCAGCGCCTTGACCTTGCGGGTGGATTCCACGTCTTCGGTGAGATCGAGATAATGCGTGCCGACGGCAACGGCCGCTTCGGCAATACCCGCCGTCAGGTGGAAGGGGGCGGCGGAGAGCACGGCGAATTTGCCTTTTAGCAGTGCTTCCAGAGCGGGACGGTCGGTAATGTCGACGATTTCGGTGTCGACCCGTTCATGCGCCGGCACATTGGCCAGCTGATCGGCTGAACGATCGGCAACCGTGATGCGATAATCGCCTGATGCGGCCAGCATCCAGGCGATTGCCGAACCGATATTGCCCGCGCCGATGACGACAATGTTTTTCATGTTTTTGTTCCCCGCAGTAAATTCGCATGTCTGCGCACCGGATGCGCTTTAAAGACAGAATGCCAGCTTTTTTTGACGATTCGCAGCTTCACTATGTGCGGATAGATGGTTAATATTGAGCAATTAGACGACAGGATTGGTCACTATGACGATTGCCGACAAGGACCGGGCGCTGCTCGCCCTGCTTTCCGAAAATGCCCGCATGCCGGTGGCAGAGCTGGCGCGCAAACTCGGCCTTTCGCGCACCACGGTGCAGGCCCGCATTGAGCGGCTGGAGGCGGACGGGGTGATTGCCGGTTATGGTCTGAGGCTTTCGGAAAGCTATCTTTCCGGGCTGGTGCGCGCCCATGTGCTGATCACCATTGCACCCAAGGCGCTGCCCGGCGTGACGGCGGCACTTGCCGCCATCAAGGAGGTGACGACGCTGCATTCGGTGAGCGGGACCTTCGATCTCATCGCCATTCTGGCCGCTCCTTCGATCCTCGACCTCGACCGGTTGATCGACAGGATCGGCGCGCTTGACGGCGTGGAGCGGACGTTGTCGTCGATCATTCTTTCGACGCGGATTTCGCGGTAGGGATTTTGGGGAGTGCGACAGGCGCAAAGCCCGGTGGGTGCGCGCGATACTTTCTTCTTCCCTCATCCCTGTGACAAGCACAGGGATGAGGGAAGTAAAGGACGGTGACCTTACCCTAAACCACCGCCCGCTCATCATAAGCCCTCTGCGCCGCCATCACCGCGTCGATATTGCCCTCCGCCCAATGGGCAAGTGCCGCCACCGTGTCGGTCAGCGTCCGCCCCAGCGGCGTCAGCGAATATTCGACCGTCACCGGCACAGTCGGAAAGACCTGCCTCGAAATCAGCCCGTCGCGTTCGAGCTTCTTGAGCGTCTGCGACAGGACCTTTTGCGAAATGCCCTTGATCTCCCGCCGCAGCAGGTTGAAGCGCACCGCCTCCACCCGCAGCCGGTCGAGGATCAGCAGCGCCCATTTGTCGGCGATCCTGTCCAGCACCATGCGGGTGGGGCAGCGGTCTTCATAGACGTCATAGATACGTTCCATGGGTTTGTTCCGTCGTTTCAGGGCCATGCCGGTTTCCGCGAGGATACCAGATAACCGAAAAGTGCTCTCTTTTCATGATTTCGTAAACGCAGTACCTGTGTTTTCGAAACATGGTTTCCATTAGATACTACGGAGATTTGAGATGGCAGGCAAGATACTCGTAATCGGTTCCACCGGCACCATCGGCACGCCGCTGGTGAAAGCGCTTCTTTCCAAGGGCGAAAGCGTTAAGGCGGCCTCGCGTAGCGGCAACGCCACGGGCGGCGCGGAAGGTGTGCGTTTCGATTATACCGACGCATCGACTTATGCGGATGCCTTCGATGGCGTTGACCGTCTGTTCCTCATCCTGGCTGGCGGTCGTCTGGATGCCATCGACGCGCTGACGCCCGTTGTCGAGGAGGCCGCGCGCCGCAAGGTGAAGATCGTGTTCCTCAGCGTCCTCGGCGTCGATGCCGATGATTCCATTCCCTATCGCCAGATCGAGCTGAAGATCATCGCTTCGGGCACGCCTCACGTCATCCTGCGCCCCAACTGGTTCGCCAATAATTTCCACAGCTACTGGAAGGCGGGCATCGACCATGGCCAGATCGCCGTTCCGGCGGGCGAGGGCAAGTCGAGCTTTATCGATGTTCGCGATATCGCCGACAGCGCCGCCGCCGCGCTGACCTCTGATGCCTTCAATGGCAAGGCTTTCAACCTGACGGGTCCGAAAGCCCTGGGTTACGGCGAAGCGGCCGCGCTGATTTCGCAGGCGATCGGCAAGCCGGTTTCTTACGCTGCCGTTTCGGATGAGGTCTTCATCGGCATTCTCACCGGCGCGGGCGTGCCGCAGGACTACGCCTCGTTCCTCGCCTCGATCTTTTATCCCGTGCGCGAAGGCTGGACGGCCGTGGTGACTGGCGATGTCGAAACGCTGACCGGCCATGCGCCGCGTTCACTGGAGACCTATATCGCCGACAATCTGGACCGGCTGAAGGGCTGAGGCTCCAAGCGAGCCCGCCGCGTTCACGCCGGATCGGTGGAACCGCGGCGGGCTTTGAAGAGCATCTTCAGCCGCTGAATCTCGTCCGCGTTCCAGCCCTGTGGCTCGGTCACCTCCGTCCATGCATCGATATAATGTTCCGGCGCATAGACATGGCCGTAACCGATCGGTGCCGTGGTGGCGGCGGCGACATCGAGACCGAGCTGCAGCAGGGTGACGACCGGGAACCAGCGGAAGGATGTGGAAACGTCAGGCCCGTGATGCACCATCCATTGCGGCCGCCGGTAAAGTGAGGCGGCCTCGAAGAAGGTTATGGGGTCGCTGGCATATTGCAGATAGACGATCCGCATCGGCCCCCATTCCGCATCGGGCATATGGGCTGTCGTATATTGGTTGGCGAAGCGGATGACGGAGGAATCGCGGAAACGCGGCAGCCATTCCGGCGTGCCCTTCACCCGGCCATTGGTGGCCATGCGCCATGTCGGGCTGGAAAAGGGCGGACCGCTCCACAACGCGCCCTGGAAGGGGTCTGCCAGCACATCGTAGAGATCGGAAGATTTCTGCGAATTGAGCGAACCGAGGCTGAGGCCATGCAGGTAAAGCTTCGGCCGCGTTTCCTTCGGCAGCGTGGTCCAGTAGCCGTAGACGGCCTCGAACAAAGCGCGTGCCGTCTCGACACCGTAATCCGGCTCCGTCAGCAAGGCGATCCAGCTGGAAAGATAGGAATATTGCACGGCGACGCTGGCGATATCGCCGTCATGCAGATATTCGACCGTATCGAGTGCTTCCGAATCGATCCAGCCGGTGCCGGTGGGAATGACCACCAGAAGCACCTTGCGTTCGAAACCGCCGACCCGTTTCAATTCCTCCAGCGCTAAGGCCGCTCTTTCTTCCGGCGCCGAAGCCGAGTTGAGGCCCGCATAGACCCTGAGCGGTTCCTTTGCCGGGCGATGGGTGAAGGCGGATATGTCTGCGCCATCAGGGCCTTCGGCGACGAATTCGCGGCCGCGTCGGCCGAGCGATTCCCACGCCATCAGCGAGGCGCTGCTGCCGGTCTTGAGCGGATCGGAAGGGCGCGGCACGTCAGGCTCGATCAGCGCATCCACCTGTTTCAGCGAAGAATCCGCAAATCTGAGACCGATATCGAAGATCAGCCCGTTCAGCAGCATCCATGAGAGGACGATTGCTGCCGCGATGCCGAGCACATTGGCAAGTCTGCGCGGCAGGAAATGACCGCTGCGCGCCGCAAAGAACCGGCGGATAAGCTGGAAAAGCCGGCCTGCGCCGATAAGGATGGCGGCGACCAGCACGGCAAGGCCGCCGGTCTTGGTGGGGTGGGCGCTGGGCAGCGGATCGAGCTCCATCAGAACGCGGATGGAATTCTGCCAGTCCTTCGCCTGCCATAAAAACGCGATTGCGGTGATGGCGGCGGCGAGCGCGATGAGAAAGCGAATGCCGCGCATATTGTGGCGCGAGGGCTCGGGCAGTTCGAGATAGGCCCAGACGGCATGCAGGGCGACACCGATCATATAACCGATGGCAAAGGAAAAGCCGCACAGCACACCCTGCATCAGCCAGGTTCGCGGCAGGAGCGACGGGGTAAGTGAGGCGCAGAACAGAATAGCGCCAAAGACGATGCCGGTTGCCGAAAGGCCCGCAAACAACCGCCCAACCCATTGTTTCACCAACTTGACTCGCCCCTTTTGCTCACCATCTGGCATCGAGTGTAATATGTGGCGGACGAGGGTGCAAATCCTGTGGTGAGGACAAAAATCACGATGATAGGAAAATAATCCTTTACAGCGTGACGGTGGTTTGATAGTGTTTGGCTACAGTCGGAGATTTGCGGCTGGGTCGCGGTTGGTTCAGAAATATCAGAGCGCTGGATTTTACGAATAACAAGGCTTTGCTCTCTTCCCTCATTCCTGTGCTTGTCACAGGAATCCAGCTAGCCCAAGTCCTTGGGCTGAAAAGCCTCCCTCCGCCGCGCGGACGCGCGTCGACTGGATTCCTGTGGCAAGCACAGGAATGAGGGCTGTGGGGAGGCACCACCCACAAATGAACCGCGTCGCATGCCCATGTTCATCTCCATTTCCCTCCCAGGCCAATCCGATGACAAATGCTCATAATTGCGACCCGGTGCTCTACGGAGCCTGGCCGGACAGGCCTGCTTATGCGGATGAGGCCGCGCCTGAGATCAAATCGCGGGCAGATAGGCTGGCCGCCGCAGATGCGGCGCGCAACGGCAGTCTGCGGCAGTTGCTGAACGAGCTGACGGAGGAGATGCGCGATCAAGTCTGCATGTATCGCAATCTTCGGCAGTCGGGCGAGGCGGGGCTTTTGCCTGATGCCGACGACACGGAAGGCAAGCAGGCCCGTGCCGATGTGAAAGTTGCAACGGATCAGCTGTCGCTCATCGTCCGCACTCTGGAGCGGATCGACGCGCTGCAACGGGTGCTGGCGGAAGAGCGGCAAGCGCTGATGGGCGAGGATGAAAACGATACGCAGGATTATGAGGCGGCGGTGGCGCATTTCCTCAAACGCATCGACGAGCTGGCCGAGCAGAAATGCCGCGAGAGGCTGGAGGCGATGGCTGCGTCCGGCACTCCGGCGGGGTCTGACTGAGGCATGGCGGACGTTTTGACCGAAGTGAGCCTTCAGGCACAGGTCTTCAACCTCCTGCGCGACTGGCGCTTCATCGGCAACCTGCCGCAGCAGCCGCCGGAGGGCGACTGGCGGACATGGCTGCTGATTGGCGGGCGTGGTTCCGGCAAGACCCGCGCCGGGGCGGAATGGGTGCATCATGTCGCCTCCGCCGGCAAGCAGTCGGATTTGCGCATTGCGCTCGTCGCCGAGACGCTGGGCGACGCCCGCGAGGTGATGATCGACGGCATTTCCGGCATCTGCCGCATCGCCCGCCGCCATCGCCCCGCCTTCGAGGTGTCGCGCCGGCGGCTGCTCTGGCCGAATGGCGCGATGGCGCAGGTGTTTTCCTCGGAAGACCCGGAAAGCCTGCGTGGCCCGCAATTCCACATGGCCTGGGCGGATGAGCTCGGCAAATGGAAATATCCGCAGGAAACCTGGGACATGCTGCAATTCGGCCTGCGTCTGGGTGAGGTCCCCCGGCAACTCGTGACCACCACGCCGCGGCCGATTCCGCTGCTGAAGGCGCTTCTCGCCGATCCCTCGACACGGGTGGCGCGAATGCCGACGGCGATGAATGCGCGGAATCTCTCGCCCGGTTTTCTGAAAGCCATGCAGGACCGTTACGGCGGCACGCGGCTGGGGCGTCAGGAAATCGGCGGCGAATTGATCGATGAGCGCGAGGGCGCGCTGTGGAAACGCGCCGATCTGGAAGCGATCATCGATGCGGGACATGAACCGCTTGCGCGGATCGTGGTGGCTGTCGATCCGCCCGCGGGCATCGGTGAACATTCCTGCTGCGGCATTGTCGTGGCCGGGCTCGGCATATCCGGGCGTCTTAACGTGCTTGCGGATTGTTCGGTGGAGGGCGAAACGCCGGCAGGCTGGGCCCGCGCCGTGGTCGCCGCCTTTCGCGGCCACGAGGCGGACCGGGTGGTGGCGGAGGTCAATCAGGGCGGAGAGATGGTTCGGGCCATGCTGCAGAGCGTGGACGCCAACCTGCCGCTGACACTGGTGCGGGCAAGCCGCGGCAAATTCACCCGCGCCGAACCGGTTGCGGCACTCTACGAGCAGGGCAGGGTGTGCCACGCCGCACGGTTTGAAAAGCTCGAAGACCAGATGACGGATTTCGGGCCGGATGGTCTTTCTTCAGGACGCTCGCCCGACCGGCTGGATGCGCTCGTCTGGGCGATCACGGCGTTGACGACCATGGTGGTGAGTGAACCGAAGGTGCGGGGGATGTGAGGCCGGCGATTATTGGCTCCCGCGAAGAGAGCCAATTACCGGTCGAGCGGATGCCGCCTGTTTCCTCTCCCCGGCGGGGAGAAGAAAAGCGGGGTACCGTCAACGCCCGAATTCGGGCGTCTGGCGGATATTACTTCTTCGGGGATTGTGCCGGTTTCGGCTGGGAGCCGGTTTCGCGCATCTGGCGCCACTCGTTTTCGAGCCGGTCATAAACGGTCTGGGGGATTGTCGCTGTCATGGCATTCCTCCTTGAATGGTTAACGCTGCAGGATTGCGCGGTGAATGGAGTTAGCGCGCTAAGGTTCCGGAATTCAAGGAATTTTTTACCCCAAAACCACGGGGCGCGGATTAAAATCGATTAAGGTTTTTTCAAATCGATTTAGTTCCGGCGACTGTCATGTGGAAAAACCCGGCGTCATATCGCCCATCATTTTCAGGAGCAGTCATGGCTTATGACGAGGCGCGATTCTTCGCGTCGGCGCGGATTTCTATTTTCGGCGGTCGCCTGCGCACCGCCCAGCTTGCCGGCACGAAAACGATGCTGGCAGGGTTCAAAAAGGCGATGCCGGGCGGCGATCCGCGCTGGCTCGCCTATATGCTGGCGACGGCCTTTCACGAGACGGCAGCGACCATGCAGCCCGTGCGCGAAACCCTGGCGGCAAGCGACGCGGAAGCGATGACAAGGCTCGACCGCGCCTTTGCGGCGGGCAGGTTGCCCATGGTGCGCAAGCCCTATTGGCGGCCGGACACCGAGGGTAAGAGCTGGCTGGGGCGCGGCTTCGTGCAGCTGACGCATCGGCGCAACTACGAGGCCATGTCGGCGCTGACTGGCGTTGACCTTCTGGAGCGACCGGAGCGGGCCATGGAGGCGGAGGTGGCCACCACGATCCTGATTCACGGCATGTCGGGCGGCGGCTTCACCGGCCGCAGGCTCGCCGATTTCTTCAGCGACAGGCGCGAGGATTGGGATGGTGCCCGGGCCATTATCAATGGCAGCGACAGGGCGCGGCTTGTAGGCGGTTACGGGCGCGCATTTCATCACGCGCTTGTCGCTGCCCGGATTGAACCCGGGCGGGCCAGATGATAACCCGTTACCCGGTACCGAAAAGGCCGCCTTTTTAAGTTTGCATGACAGGTGACACCGTGATCCGCCATATCGTCTTTTTCACCGTTCCCGAGGAAAACCGCGACGCCGTGCGCAAGGGGCTTTCCGGCCTCACCGCGATACCGCATTCGCTGAAGCTGGAAATCGGCGAGAACGTGAAGAAGGACCAATGGGGCAACTCGGTCGATTTCATCGTCTATGGCGAGTTCGAAAACGAGGCGGCGCTGGCGGCTTACAAGGCCGATCCCGCCTATGATCTTTCGACCCGCACGGTAAAGCCGCTGCGCGAGACCCGCGTTGCCGCAGATTTCGACAGCGATACGGCGGTGAAAGCGCCGATCCGGTAACGTCCGCTTCCGCCTGCGAAGGTGGCGCGCATCCGCACGTAGTCTACTGATAACGGGCGCACATCTTTCCTTTGTCGTAGGGCTGAGGCCCCATCTCCCTCATTCCTGTGCTTGTCACAGGAATCCAGCCGACGCGCGTCTGCGCGGCGAAAGGACTCTTCCCAGCCCAAAGACTTGGGCTGGCTGGATCCCTGTGAAAGCACAGGGATGAGGGGCATCGGGACTTGAGCGGCCATCAAAACAAGGACAATTCCATGCGATTTCCCTTTTCCCTGCCGCGCAAGCGCCCGGCGGATGGCAGAGCCGTGCCTGAAAGCCGGAAAATGGCTGATGGCTTCATGGCGGTGGCGGTGCAGGGCGGGCAGGCCTTCTGGTCCGGCCGGTCCTATGCCGCACTTGCCCGCGAAGGCTTTATGAAAAACCCGGTGGCGCACCGCGCCGCCCGCATGGTGGCGGAAACATCCGCCTCGGTCAGCTGGCTGCTCTATGATGGCGAAGAGGAACTGGCCGATCATCCGCTGCTGGCGCTGCTTTTAAAACCGAGCGCCCATATGGGCGGGCCGGATTTTTTCGAGGCGCTTTATGGCCACCTCATGCTGGCCGGAAATGCCTATATCGAGCCGTTAACGGTGGGTGGGCAGTTGCGTGAACTGCATCTGTTGCGGCCCGACCGGGTGAGCATCGTCGAAGGACAGGACGGCTGGCCGGTGGCCTTTGATTACCGCGCCGAAGGCCGGGCATCCCGGCGCATCGCCGCCGAGCGCGACGGGCTAGGGCTGTTGCACCTGAAACTCTTTCATCCGCTGGATGATCGGGCGGGTTTTGCACCGCTCGCTTCCGCAGGGGCCGCGCTTGATCTGCACAATGCCGCAAGCCAGTGGAACAAACGCCTGCTCGATAATTCCGCCCGGCCTTCCGGGGCGCTGGTCTACCAGCCGAAGGAGGGCGGCAATCTCTCCACCGAGCAATATGAGCGGCTGAAGCGTGAGCTGGAGGAAGGTTATCAGGGGGCGATGAATGCCGGCCGTCCGCTGTTGCTGGAAGGCGGGCTGGACTGGAAGGCCATGGGTCTTTCGCCGCGCGACATGGATTTTCTGGAGGCCCGCAACGGCGCGGCGCGCGATATCGCGCTTTCGCTCGGCGTGCCGCCGATGCTCATCGGCATTCCCGGCGACAATACCTATGCCAATTACCAGGAGGCGAACCGCGCCTTTTATCGTCTGACCGTCCTGCCGCTCGTTTATCGCACGGCGGCGAGGCTCTGCGGCTGGCTTTCTCCGGTCTTCGGCTCGGGGTTGAGGCTCGAACCTGATCTCGACCGGATTGCCGGGCTTGCCGGCGAGCGGGATGCGCTCTGGGCACGCATCGGCGCGGCATCATTCCTGAGCGACGAAGAAAAGCGCGAAGCCGTCGGTTATTGATCACCGACCCGGCGGGATCGAAGCCCCGGCCTCGTGTTCAATCATTTTCTGAAGAAGCGGAATCTCCCTGTGAGGTCTTCCGCCCAAGCGATTCCGAAGACTCACAAAATCACCCGGCGCAGGCGCGCAAAAAACGCCTGCGTGCGACGCGGCGCGTCCGCCCGATAACAACATCCTAGAACGGAATGATTACCCATGTCTGAATTCGCCAATGAGGCCGGCATCTGGGCCGCCCGCATCACCGGCGCCGTGGCGGGCGCGGGTGTGTCGCTCGTCTACCTCCTGCCGAAAAGCAAACGTGAGGCTGCGAGCCGTTTCATCACCGGCGTGTCCTGCGGCATGATCTTCGGCGGGCCGATCGGCCTGTGGATCGTGCAGCAGCTCGATATTGCCGGCGCGCTTTCGGGGCGGGAAATCATGGTGGCGGGGTCCGCCGCCGCCAGCATGGGGGCGTGGTGGGGGCTGGGCGTGCTGGTGCGTATCGCCGACCGTTACAGCGCCCGCCCGCGCGCCTGACACTTCCTTCACATCGCAGGAGTTTTCCATGCACGTTTATCGCGGGCCGCGTCCCGCCACGCGCAAATTCGCCAATCTGGAGCTGCGCGGCATTACCAGCGACGGCACCTTTTCCGGCTATGCCAGCGTCTTCGGCGAGATCGATCTCGGTCAGGATGTCATCGAGCGCGGCGCGTTCCGTCGCTCCATCGAGGAGCGGGGCGCGGCCGGCATCCGCATGCTCTATCAGCACGACCCTGCCGAACCTATCGGCGCCTGGCGGACCATCCGCGAGGATGAGCGCGGCCTTTATGTGGAGGGCGTTCTCGCACCCGGCGTCGCCCGCTCCCGCGAGGTGCATTCGCTGATGAAGACCGGCGCGCTGGACGGGCTGTCGATCGGCTTTCGCACCGTACGTTCGAGTAAAGAGGGGCGTTCCAGTAAGGATGGGCGCTCCGGCAAGGCGGCGGGCTCAGGCGTCCGGCGCATTCTGGAGGCCGATCTCTGGGAAATTTCGGTCGTGACCTTCCCGATGCTGCCGTCCGCGCGGGTTTCCGACGTCAAGCACGCCCGCTTCTTCCGCGACCGCGAGACCGAGCTGGTGCGCAACATGCGTCGCGCTGCCCGCTCGCTGTTCGACACGGCATTCAAACGCTGACTTCCGGACAATCACCCACAAGGAAACGACATGACAGACCAGATGACGAAACCGGCCCCGATGACCGTCGCGCCGCAGGTGAAGGCCGTGCCCGATACGGTGACGGCCGCCTTCGATGAGTTCATGGAAGCCTTCGAGGCCTTCCGCGAAACCAACGACCAGCGGCTTGCCGATATCGAGCGCAAGATGGGGGCTGATGTCGTGACCCGCGACAAGCTCGACCGCATCGACAAGACGCTCGACGACAACCGCAGGATCATGGACGATCTGGCGCTCAGGAAAGCGCGCCCCGCACTTGGCCGCAAGGACGCGCTTTCCCACGATGCCGAGGAGCACAAGGCCGCTTTCGAGGCCTATATCCGCCGCGGTGAGGAAGGCGCGCTGCGCGATCTGGAGGCGAAGGCTTTTGCCGGCTCGACCGGAGCCGATGGCGGCTTCCTGCTGCCGAGTGAGACGGATGGCGAGATCGGCCGGCGCATGACGGCGATTTCGCCGATCCGCGCACTGGCAACCGTGCGGCAGGTTTCCGCCGCCGTGCTGAAAAAGCCCTTCGCGCCCGGCGGCATGACGACCGGCTGGGTCTCCGAAACGGCGGCGCGCCCGCAGACGGCAACGCCGCAGCTTGCCGAGCTTTCCTTCCCGACCATGGAACTTTACGCCATGCCGGCGGCTACGCAGGGCCTGCTGGATGATGCCGCTGTCGATATCGAGGCCTGGATTGCTTCCGAGGTGGACATCGCTTTCGCCGAACAGGAGGCCGCCGCTTTCATCGCCGGCGATGGCGCCAGCAAGCCCAAGGGTTTCCTCTCCTATACCACCGTCGCCAATGATAGCTGGAGCTGGGGTAACATCGGTTATGTCGCGACCGGCGTTTCGGCCGGCTTTGCTTCCGCCGGGCCGATGGATGTGCTGCTCGATGCCGTCTATGCGTTAAAGGCCGGCCACCGCCAGAACGGCACCTTCCTGATGAACCGCAAGACGCAAGGGGCGCTGCGCCGCTTCAAGGATACGAGCGGCGCCTATCTGTGGCACCCGCCCGCCGCCGCCGGCCAGCCGGCCTCGCTGATGGGCTTCCCGGTGACGGAAGCGGAGGACATGCCGAATGTGGCGGCCAACAGCTTTGCCATCGCCTTTGGCGATTTCCGCGCCGGCTATCTCGTCGTTGATCGCACGGGCGTGCGCATCCTGCGCGATCCCTATTCGGCCAAACCCTATGTGCTGTTCTACACCACCAAGCGTGTGGGCGGCGGCGTGCAGAATTTCGAGGCGATCAAGCTGGTGAAATTCGGGGTGAATTGACCGCGGCCCTTTCTTCTCCCCGCCGGGGAGAAGATGCCCGAAGGGCAGATGAGGGGCAACGTTGCCGAATATCTCTACCGTCACCCCCTCATCCCGCTGCCGCGACCTTCTCCCTCTCGGGGAGAAGGCAACAAGCCGCCACCGCTCGCTCCCTCTTTGATTGCCGTCCTTCCGGAGACCCCATGACCTATGCCCTCATTCATCCGCCGCAGGCGGAGCCGCTGACGCTTGCCGAGGTCAAGGCGCATCTGCGCCTCGACGGCGACGACGAGGTCGCGCTTCTTGCCGCACTCATCCGCATCGCCCGCGAGCATCTGGAACGCACGAGCGGGCTTTGCCTCCTCCGTCAGACCTGGCGGCTTTATCTTGACCGGTGGCCGCAGACGGGCGTGATTCTGATTGGCAGGACACCGGTGCAAGCCATCGAAACGATTCTGGTTTTTGACGGAGAGGGGCATTCGGCGGATATCACCGCCGGGGAGAAATTGCTCGACGGTGCGGCGCGTCCGGCAAGGCTGTGGCTGCGCGATCCGCCGGCTCCCGGCCGGGCGATGAACGGCATCGAGATCGATTTCATTGCCGGTTACGGCGAAGCGGGAACGGATGTGCCCGACACGCTGAAACGCGCCATGCTGATGCATGTGGCACAGATGTTCGCCTTTCGCGGTGCTGTCGCCCCGGAAAACCAGCCCGCCGCCGTTCCCGCCGGCTACGAGCGGCTGGTTGCGCCCTTCTGCCGTCTGGGGCTTTGAGACATGAACCTTGTTTTTCTCGATCCCGGCAAGCTGACGGCGCGGCTGGAACTGGACGTGCGGACCGAAACGCCGGACGGGCAGGGTGGTGCTGCGGAAAGCTGGAATTTCCTGCGGTCGCTCTGGGCTGCGATCGAACCCGTTTCGGAGGCATCCCATGAACGGGCCTCGGCCGAGGGCGTGACGATCACCCACCGCGTCTGGCTGGCTTACCGCGATGACATCACCGCTGGCATGCGCTTTCGCAAGGGCCGCCGCATTCTGGCGATCCGGGCCGTGATGGACCCGGATGAGACATGTCGCTTTATCGTCTGCCGCTGCGAGGAGGAAAGCCGATGAGCGCCGCAAACCCGCTTCTTCAGGCGATTTTCGCATGGCTGACGGGCGATGCGGTGCTGACGGCGCTCATCCCCGGCGGCATTGTCGACCGGCTTCTGCCGCGCGCGGTTCTGCCATGCATCGTTATCGGCGATCTTGAAAGCAGGGATTATTCGACCGCCACGGAAAAGGCCGAGGAGCATTTCCTCTCGCTGCAGATCTGGAGCGATGCCAATGGCCGCAAGGGTGCGGGGGAGATCACCGCTCGTGTGACGAGCCTGCTCGACGATGCGGCGCTGCCGATTGCCGGGGTCTCTCTCGTCAATCTGCATCTTCTCTCCAGCCGCTCGCGCCGCGAGGCGAAGACCCGGAATTTCATCGTCGAGATGCGCTTCAGGGCGGTGACGGAGTAGTGCCGTTTCAGGCGTTCTGCCTGCGCACGGTTTTCCACAGGACGATCAGGAGCACAAACGAAATGGCGATCAGCACGGCGGCGACGCCAAGCATGGCCGCCACCCCGCCGCGATCCAGCGCTAGCGTGAAAATAACAGGTGCAACGGCAATGGCGAGGTTCTGCGGCAGGGAGATACGCGCGGCCTGCAGCCCATATTCTTCCGGGGAAAATACCGCCAGCGGCAGCACGGCCCGGCTGACGGTGAGCACACCGGCGCCGAAACCGAAAAAAATGATGAAACCGATGAAAGCCGGCATGGCCGGGGCAAAGCCAAGCAACAGCAGCAGCGACAGCAGCAGAAGACAGAAGCCGATCATGGCGGTGAGGAAGGGGCTGCCGCGTTTCCCAAGCAGGAAATCCAGCCCGCGCGCCGTAATTGCCAGCAGGCTGCGCGCCGATGCCAGCTGGACGGCAAGCGATTGCGTTGCGCCCGCCTGAACGAGCAGCAGCGGCAGGAGCGGCGACAGGCCGAAGGTCGTAAAGGCGCTGATCGTCGTCATGGCCGCCAGAAGCAGAAAAGCCCGGCGTGTATCGACTGGCGTGGACGAAA
This sequence comes from Agrobacterium sp. LAD9, assembly GCF_003031125.1. NCBI lineage: Bacteria > Pseudomonadati > Pseudomonadota > Alphaproteobacteria > Hyphomicrobiales > Rhizobiaceae > Agrobacterium > Agrobacterium sp. LAD9. The sequence goes on from NZ_PHGS01000005.1 coordinate 47,175, forward strand.
GGGCGTCGGCTTTCTGCCGCTTCGCTTCCTTGCGGGGCGGACGGTCGGGAAGGATGAAGAAATAGAGCGGCAGAAGCACGAAGAGCTGCAGACAGGCATAGAGCAGAAGTGTGCCGCGCCAGCCGAGATGTTGTTCCGCCAGCGCGGTGACGGGCAGGAAAACCGCGCCCGAAAGCCCGGTGAACAGCATCAGAAGCGTCAGCAACCGGCCGCTTTCCGCACCCACACGCTCCACCACGGCGGTATGGGCCGCCGTCGTCAACCCGCAGGTCGCGGCCAGACCCATTACGGCCCAGCCGAAAAGATAGCTTGTGACACCGCCCGAAAAGGCGAGCACGGCAAAGCCGGCGGCAAAGAGTACTGAGCCGGCCACCAGCACAGGCGCCGCGCCGCGCTGGACGAGCATTCTTCCCAGCAGCGGGCCGCAAAGCGCGCTGATCAGCATCATGATGGTGAGGCCGGCAAAAACGATCTCGTTGCCGATCGCCAGTTCGCCGCCGATCCGTGGCGCCAGAATGGCCAACATGTCGAAACCGCTGCCCCAGCTGATGATCTGCCCAAGCGCCAGCACGCCGATAAGGCGCACGCGGGACGTCATGGAGGCGGCGTCGGACATGGTGAGATCGCGGGGTGCGAGGTGCGGGAAACCATTTGGTAGCAGGCCCGCCGCACCCCCGCAACCGCAATTTAAATGAAAGGAAACAACATGGTGGCGCAGAAGGGCAAGGACCTGCTGCTGAAGATCGACAATGCCGGCGCCTTTGCGACCGTGGCGGGGCTGAGAACAAAACGGCTGGCCTTCAATGCGCAGGCGGTCGACGTGACGGATGCCGAAAGCGCCGGGCGCTGGCGCGAGCTTCTCGCCGGCGCGGGCGTGCAGCGGGCATCGCTCACGGCCTCCGGCATCTTCAAGGACCAGGCGAGCGATGCGCTGGTGCGCGGCGCATTTTTTGCGGGCAGCATTCCCGGCTGGCAGATCGTCATTCCCGATTTCGGCTCTATTGCCGGCCCCTTCCAGATCGTCGCGCTCGAATATTCCGGCCGCCACGATGGCGAAGTGCAATTCGAGATCGCGCTGGAATCGGCCGGTCTTCTAACATTCGGAGCGCTGTGATGCCGCAAGGGTTACGTTACGGGCGGGCGAACCGCCATCGCGGCGAGATAGAAGCGCTGATAGACGGCGAAAGGCGCATCCTGTGCCTGACGCTCGGGGCTCTTGCCGAACTCGAAACCGCCTTTGAAGCCGATGACCTCACCGCGCTCGCTGAACGTTTCGCGAGCGGGCGCATGAAGGCGGTGGACATGATCCGGGTGATCGGCGCGGGCCTGCGCGGCGCGGGCAACGTCGTTTCCGACGAGGATGTGGCCGCCGCCACGGTGGAAGGAGGCATTGCCGGCCACGCCGCGATCGTCGCCGATCTTCTGACCGCGACTTTCGGCGGGTTGAAAGGCGAGACGCCACCGGACCCTTGAGTGCCGCAGCAGGCGAGGCGACGCCGCGCCCATTCCCCTGGGACGCGGTGATCCATACCGGCCTCTTCCTGCTGCGGCTTTCCTCCGAAACCTTCTGGATGATGACCCCGAGGGAATTTTTCGCGATGACGGGTGGCAACGCCGCTTCGCGCGGCCCTGACCGTCAGGCCATGGAGGGGATGATGCGGCAGTTTCCGGATGGGTGAGTTGATCTCAAAAACGAATGGCATTTCAAAATTTTGCGGCTCCGGTTTGAATCAGAAAGGCAAGCGCGATGACGGGCGAAAGATCGATTGCGGAGAACCGGGAGGAGGCGGAGGCGCTCTCCGAGGTGATGGGTGATCTCGAGCAGCGTACCGAGCGGTTCGGTGCGGCCCTGACCTCGGCCCTGCAGGCGGCGGCGACGGGCGGCAAGGGGCTGGACGATGTGTTGCGCGGGCTTGGCCAACGGCTGTCCGGCATCGCGCTTTCGGCCGGGCTGAAACCGCTGGAGAGCATTATTGGCGATGCCGTCGGCGGGTTGTTGAACGGCGGCGGTTCGCTGTTCGCCTTTGCCGATGGCGGGGTGCCGGGGCGCAGCATCACGCCTTTTGCCGATGGCGGCGTGGTCTCCAGCCCCGCCTTTTTTCCGATGGGCGGCGGACTTGGCCTGATGGGTGAGGCGGGGGCGGAAGCGATTTTGCCGCTGAAGCGCGGTTCGGATGGCACCCTCGGTGTTGCCGCACCTGCGGGCGGCGGCGGGGCGCAGATCGTTTTTAACGTGACGGCGACGGATGCTGCGAGCTTCCGCAAAAGCGAAGGCCAGATCGCCGCCATGCTGGCGCGCAGCGTCGGACGCGGCCAGCGCGGATTGTGACGCGCGCTCACTTTCCCAGACCATTGAAAAGAATCCAGGAACAACGACATGGCGGCATTTCATGAAGTGCGCTTTCCGTTGCGGCTCGCGCTCGGCGTCAGCGGCGGGCCGGTGAGGCGGACGGATATCGTCAACCTGTCCAACGGCCGGGAGAGTCGCAACCAGCGCTGGAGGAACGCCAGACGCAGCTATGACGCCGGATCCGGTATCCGCTCCGTCGCCGATCTCTATGAGGTGCTCGCCTTTTTCGAGGCGCGGCGCGGTGAGCTTTACGGCTTTCGTTTTCGCGATCCCGTGGATTTCAAATCCTGCCCGCCGGGAGAGACGCCTGCCTCGACCGATCAGAGGATTGGTACCGGCGATGGGGTGACGGCGGGTTTTGAGTTGCTGAAGACCTATGCCGATGCCGGCGGCTCCTTCACGCGGCGGATCGATAAACCAGCGGAGGGTTCGGTCATTGTTTCGGTCGAGGGGGTGAAGGCGGAAGCGGCCGATATTTCGGTCGATCACGCCACCGGCATGGTGCTCTTCCGGGCGGGCCGCGTGCCGCCCGCCGGCGCCGCGATCCGCGCCGGTTTTGAATTCGACGTGCCGGTCCGTTTCGCGATCGACCGTATCGACGTAAACCTGACCGCTTTCGAGGCGGGCCGCATTCCCTCCATTCCACTGATGGAAATCCTGCCATGAAAACCATTCCCGCCGCCCTTGCCGAGCATCTCAAGGGAGATGCGACGACCACATGCCATTGCTGGAAGGTGACACTGAAGGATGGCGTCACGATCGGTTTTACCGATCATGATGAGATGATCGTGTTCGGCGGCACCTCCTACCTTGCCGCCAGCGGCTTTTCGGCCAGCGACAGCGACAGCGAAATGGGGCTGGGCGCGAGTGCCGGGGAGGTGGCGGGCGGTTTTTCGAGCGAGGCGATTGCGGAAGACGATCTTGCCGCCGGGCGTTTCGATGGTGCGAGGGTGGAGCTTTTCCTCGTCAACTGGCAGGCGCCTGACCAGCATATGCTGCTGAACATGCGCGAGATTGGCGAGGTGACACGGGCTGGCGGGGCGTTTCGCGCCGAGCTGCGCAGCCTTGCCCATCGCCTCGGCCAGCCGCAGGGCAGGGTCTATGGGCGTCGCTGCGATGCCGCACTCGGGGACAGGCGTTGCGGTGTCGATCTCGAGCCGTTTACCGGCCATGGCAACGTTGTGGCGGTGGATGCCTCGGGCGGCCTGCTCGTGTCAGGGCTCGATGCCTTTGCCGATGGTTTTTTCAGCCGGGGAAAGCTCCGCTTTCTGGCCGGCCTGCTGGCGGCCAAGAGTTTCGACCTCGATGGCCACGAGCGGCGTGACGGCGGCGTGCATCTGTCCTTCTGGCTGCCGCCGGAACAGCTGCCTTCGCCGGGGGACACGTTTTCTGTCACCGCCGGCTGCGACAAGAGTTTCACCACTTGCCGGGCGAAATTCACCAATCATCTGAATTTCCGGGGCTTCCCGCATCTGCCGGGGGCGGATTTCGCCTATTCCTATGCGAGCGGCGGTGAGAGCCATGACGGTGGGGCGCTGTTTCCATGAGCGACACCGGCGAAAGAGTGCTGGCGCTCGCCGGAGGCTGGATCGGCACGCCCTATCGGCATCAGGCCTCGTTGAAGGGTGTCGGCTGCGATTGCCTCGGCCTCGTTCGCGGTATCTGGCGCGGAATTTACGGCCACGAACCGGAATTGCCGCCGCCCTATGCGCCCGATTGGGCTGAACGCGGCGGCGAGGACCGGTTGATGGCGGCGGCGGAACGCCATTTTCTGGCGGTTCCGCGCATGGAAGAGGCAAGGTCGGGAGACCTGCTGCTGTTTCGCTGGCGGGCCGATGCGGCGGCCAAACATCTCGGCATTCTGGCCGGGTCACAGCATTTCATCCATGCCTATGAACAGGCGGCGGTGGTGCGTTCGGCGCTGGTGCCGGGCTGGAGGCGGCGCATCGCCGGTATCTTTCGTTTTCCCGATCCCTGAGTTTTTCGAGGCGAGCATGGCGACAATCGTTTTTCAGGCGGCGGGTGCGGCGCTCGGCGGCATTTTCGGTCCTTTGGGCGCAATGATCGGCCGGGCGGCCGGGGCGCTGGCGGGCAATGCCATCGACCGCACGCTGCTTTCGAACGGGCGGACGGTAACGGGCGCGCGTCTTTCGACGGCGCGCATTCCGGGGGCGGATGAGGGGGCGGCGATCAGCCGGCTTTATGGCACCGCAAGGATCGGCGGCACGCTGATCTGGGCGACGCGTTTTGAAGAAAGCATCGAGGTGGAGCGCCGCGGCGGCAAGGGCAACCGTGGCCCGAAGGTCGAAACCTTTCGCTATTTTGCCAATGTCGCCATCGGCCTGTGCGAAGGTGAGGCGGCCATGGTGCGGCGTGTCTGGGCCGATGGGCGGGAGTTGGACCTGAGCGCCATCGAGATGCGTTTTTATTCCGGCAGCGAGACACAATTGCCCGATCCTTTGATCGAGGCGAAGCAGGGGGCGGGCAATGCGCCGGCCTTTCGCGGATTGGCCTATGTGGTGTTCGAACGTCTGCCGCTCGATAGTTATGGCAACCGTATCCCGCTGATGCAGTTCGAAGTGGTGCGGCCTGTCGGACGGCTGGAAAAAGCCATCCGCGCCATCACCGTCATCCCCGGCGCAACGGAACATGGTTACGCCACCGTGCAGGTTTCCGAACGAACGGGCATCGGCCAAAGCCGCATCATGAACCGCAATGGTTTGACCGCCGCGACGGATTGGCAGGCGGCAATCGACGAATTGCAGGCGCTCTGCCCCAATCTTGAGAGCGTGGCGCTGGTGGTGAGCTGGTTCGGCACGGATATGCGGGTGGGTGAATGCCGCATTCTGCCCGGCGTGGAGGTGGACGGCCGGGATGGGGAAACGATGCCATGGTCCGTCGCCGGCCTTTCGCGCGGCGAGGCGCATCTCGTCAGCCATCACGGCGACGGTCCCGCCTATGGCGGTACACCCAACGACGAAAGCGTGTTGCAGGCCATCGCCGATCTCAAGGCGCGGGGTTTGCGAGTGTGCCTTTATCCCTTCGTGATGATGGATGTTCCCGTCGGTAACGGTCTTGCAGACCCCTATGGCAAAAGCGAGCAGGACGCTTATGCCTGGCGCGGGCGCATCACCTGCTTTCCCGCACCCGGCAGGGCCGGTTCTGCGGATCGCAGCGCGGGCGCACGGACGCAGGTTTCCGCCTTCTGCAATCGCGATGAAGGTTACCGCCGCATGGTGCTGCATTATGCGGCGCTGGCGGCTCGGGCGGGCGGGGTGGATGCCTTCCTGATCGGCTCGGAACTGCGTGGGCTGACGGCGCTGAGAGACGAGAATGATGCCTTTCCCTTTGTCGAGGAACTGGTGCGGTTGGCGGGCGACGTACGGGCCGTGATGGGGCCGGCGGTGAAGCTGACCTATGCGGCGGACTGGAGCGAATATTTCGGCCACCAGCCGGCAGATGGTTCGGGCGACGTGTTCTTCCACCTCGACCCGCTCTGGGCGAGCCCTGATATCGATGCTGTTGGTATCGACAATTACATGCCGCTCTCCGACTGGCGTGACGAGGATGCCGCGAACGGCAGTTCCGATGGCATGACCGGCCCGGATGATGCCGCCGCATTCCGTTATGCCATCACGGCAGGCGAGGGCTTCGACTGGTATTATGCAAGCGATGCCGGCCGCGCGGCGCGGCAGCGCACGCCCATAACCGACGGGCTGAAGGCCAAGCCATGGGTGTTCCGCTACAAGGACATCAGGAACTGGTGGGGCAATCTCCATTTCGACCGGCTGCGGGGAACGGAGAAATCCGCCCCGACCGCATGGGTGCCGGGCTCGAAGCCGATCTGGTTCACCGAACTCGGCTGCCCGGCGGTGGACAAGAGCGCGACACGCCCCAATGTCTTTCCCGATCCGAAATCGGCGGAAAACGCCTTTCCTTATTTCTCCCGCCGAAGCCGCGCCGACAGCCAGCAGCGGCGGTTTCTCGAGGCGCATCTCGACCATTGGCGTGAGGCCGCAGCGATGGTCGATGCAGACAGGGTCTATCTGTGGACCTGGGATGCACGGCCTTTTCCCGCCTTTCCGCAGAATGGCGCGGCATGGAGCGATGGGGCGAACTGGCGCACTGGCCACTGGCTGAATGGCCGGCTGGGAACGGCCACACTCGCCGATACCATCGCCGCCATCCTCACCGATCACGGCTTTTCCGCCTTCGACGTGTCCGCCGTCAGCGGTGATCTGACCGGTTATGTGCAGGGTGACGTGACCTCGGCCCGCAACCTCCTGGAGCCGCTGATGGCGGCTTTCCAGGTGGATGTGGCGGAAGATGGCGGAACCCTGCGCTTCCGCTCCCGTAACACGGCGGTTTTGCCGGTCCGCGATATTGCCGTGCTGGCCGATCTGGAGGACGAGCCGCTCTGGTCGGAAAGTCGCGGCCATGACAGCGATTTTGCGGCAGAGGCCGTGCTGACGTCTTTCAACCCGGCGCTGGATTACGAGCAGGGGAGTGCAAGGTCCCGCCGCATCGACAATGCCGGTAGCCGGGTGATGCGGCTTGATCTTAACGCCGCCCTGCCTTCGGAAACGGCGGAAGCGGCGGTCGAGGCGCTGTTGCGCGACAACCGGCAGGCGCAGCGCAGCCTGCGCTTTGCCCTGCCGCCCTCCGAAATCACCATCGAACCCGGCGATTGCATCCGCCTGCCGGAAGGCGCCTTTCCGCAGGCGCCTTCCGGGCGGTTTCTGGTGAGCCGCATTGAGGACGGCGCGGTGCGGCAGGTGGAGGCGCGGGCCTTTTCCGCCGCCTTTTCGGTTTTCGCTGGTGGTGCGGAGGAACGGCGCAGCAACGGCGCAAGCGGTGCGGAAGGGTTCGCGCCCGAGGTACTGTTTCTCGATCTTCCCTGCCATGACGGCACCGCGCCGGAGGATTCGGCGCGGATTGCCGCCCTCGCAAAGCCTTGGCGACCCATCATCATTTCCGCGTCGCCGGGCAGGGAAGGTTACCGGCAGCGCGTTCTGCTTGACCGGCCGGCGATGATCGGCGCGCTGGCAATGCCGCTGATATCAGGCCCTCCCGGCCGTTTCGACCGGAAAAACGCCATCCTCGTCGATCTGCCCTTCGGTGAAGTGTCGTCGGCCGCGGAGCTTTCGGTGCTGAACGGCGAGAACCGTCTCGCCATCAAGGCCGCAAACGGCGTGTGGGAAATCGTCGCTTTCGCAAAGGCCGAAGAAATCGCACCCTCACGTTGGCGGCTTTCCTCTCTCCTGCGGGGACTGGCTGGCACGGAAGACGCACTGGCCGCAGGCGCGCCAAAGGGTGCGCCGGTGGTGGTTCTGGATCAGGCGGTGCAGCCGCTGGGTCTTGCCGCGAGCGAGCGCGGACGACGCCTGAGCTGGATCGCGGAAGCTGCGGGAATGGCGGGCGCAATGAGCGGGCCTTTTGCCTTCGAGGGAGGCTTGCGGGCGCTGACGCCGCTCGCGCCGGTCCATCTTTCCGCCGAACGGCGCGGGGATGGCGTGCTGTTCAGGTGGAAACGTCGGGGCCGGGTGGAGGCCGACGGCTGGGATGCGAGCGAGATCCCGCTGGACGAGCCCTTCGAGCTTTATCGCGTCGAGGTGCTGGACGGCGAGACGGTGCGGCGCGTGGCGGAGGTTTCAGAACCCGTGTGGTTTTACCCCGCCGCAGACGAACTCACAGATTTCCCGGCCTTGCGGGATCACATTTCCGTGCGTGTCCGCCAGCTCGGCCGCGCGGTGCCCTCGGGCGTGGCGGCCAAGGCCGTTCTGCCGATCTGACATGTGTCTGAAAAACAACGCAAAGGATGAGATTATGGACAGTACCAAAGCGTGGTATCAATCGCGCACGATCTGGGGTGCTCTGGTCGCGGTTTTCGCACCGCTTTTCAGCATTGCCGGCCTTGAACTGCCCGCCGGTCTGCAAGGCGAACTTGCGGACGGGCTGGTGACGGTTGCGGGCGGAATTGGCGGCCTGATCGCACTTTACGGCCGCCTTTCGGCGACCAGCGCCATTCGCTGACAGCACATGCGAAGACGCCGCTCCCGCGTTACGCCCTTGCGGCGGGGGCGGCATTCATTTGCCATTCAGACGCTTTGCGCTACATATTCGGTCACAATACGGTTCGAGACGCACCCGGTTTTTTGGAAGTTTGTGCAATGGCATCACCTCTCATCATCGCGACGCTTGCAGCCGGGCTTTCCGGTTTCACGGCGCCCGAGGCTGATCTGCAGGGCCATTACATACTGGCAGCGAGCGACTGCGGCGCAGCCGTTGCCCGCGTCGTGCGCGAAACCGGTGGTCAGCTGCTTTCGGTCTATCCTTCCGGCGATGGTCAGTCCTGTGTCGTCACCGTTCTCGTCCAGGGTAATGGCGAGCGCCCGCGCAAGGTGACGATGCGCGTGCCGATGTAGCTTGCCCGCATCGCCGAAATATCGGAAAACAATCCGAAACATTTAGCATGACCGACCCCGCGCGCGGGCCGGGACGGAAGGAAAGGGCTGATAATGCGTATTCTCGTTGTTGAGGACGATGCCAATCTCAATCGGCAGCTGACCGACGCGCTGAAAGAAGCCGGTTATGTTGTCGATCAGGCATTTGACGGCGAGGAAGGGCATTATCTCGGCGATACCGAGCCCTATGACGCGATCGTTCTCGATATCGGCCTGCCGCAGCTGGATGGCATTACCGTCGTCGAAAAATGGCGTGCGGCCGGCAAGGCCATGCCTGTTCTCATCCTCACCGCCCGCGACCGCTGGAGCGACAAGGTCGCCGGCATTGACGCCGGAGCCGATGACTACGTCACCAAGCCTTTCCATGTCGAAGAGGTTCTCGCCCGTGTGCGCGCGCTCATCCGCCGCGCCGCCGGCCATGCCTCCTCCGAACTCGTCTGCGGCCCGGTCCGGCTCGACACCAAATCCTCCAAGGCGACCGTCAACGGTACGACGCTGAAGCTCACCTCGCATGAGTTCCGGCTGTTGTCCTATCTCATGCATCACATGGGCGAGGTCGTGTCGCGCACGGAGCTGGTCGAGCATATGTACGATCAGGATTTCGACCGCGATTCCAATACGATCGAGGTATTTGTCGGACGTTTGCGCAAGAAGCTCGGGGTTGATCTGATCGAGACGATCCGTGGTCTCGGTTACCGGATGCAAGCACCGGCAGATGCGAAGTAATTCTCTCACCGCCCGCGTTCTGCTGCTCGCCTCGCTATGGTCGGCGCTGGCGCTGGTGGTGATCGCCGTCGTCATCTCGACGCTTTACCGGCAGGGGGTGGAGCGCAGCTTCACCGATCTTCTCAGGGCGCAGCTCTATAACGTCATCAACTCAGTGACGATTTCCAACGAGAATACGCTGGCCGGCAGCCCGCAGCTCGGCGATCTCCGCTTTTCGCAGCCAGATACCGGCTGGTACTGGGTTGTCGAGCCGCTTGGCAATTTCCAGACCGCGCCGCTGGTTTCCTCGTCGCTCGGCGTGTCGACATTGCCGGTGCCGAGCATTCTCGATGCGCCCTTCGACAACCGCTATGAGCGCTTTTATGCCGTCACCGACGAGGCCGGCAATCAGGTGCGTGTGGCGGAAACCGAAGTCGTGCTGGATGGCGAGGGGCGTGCGGCGCGTTTCCGCGTTTCCGGCAATCTGAATGTCGTGGAAGACGATGTACGGGATTTCTCCAACAGCCTCTATCTGGCGCTCGCCGTTTTCGGTGTGGGCAGTCTGGTCGTCAATGGCCTCGCCATTCTCTACAGTCTCAGGCCGCTCGATCAGGCTCGCGTCGCGCTTGGCAAGATCAGGGGCGGGGAGGCGGAAAGCCTAGAAGGTGAATTCCCGCGCGAAATCCAGCCGTTGGCCAATGAGGTCAATGCGCTCATCGACAGCAACCGCCGCCTCGTGGAGCGCGCCCGCATGCAGGTGGGCAACCTCGCGCATTCGCTGAAGACGCCGATCGCCGTTCTTCTCAACGAGGCGCGCACGCTGGACCCGCAGCATGGCGATCTGGTGCGGGCGCAGGCCGATGCCATGCAGGCGCAGGTGCAATCCTATCTCTCCCGCGCCCGCATCGCCGCCCAGCGCGGTTCTATCCTTGCCCGCGTGGAAGCGGAACCGGCACTGGAACGGCTGGTGCGCGTCATGCGTCGCCTGAACCCCGACAAGCAGTTTGTCCTGAATTTCGAGCAGGCAGGCGCCGTGCTCGGCATGGAGCAGCAGGATCTGGAGGAGGTTGTCGGCAATCTTCTGGAAAATGCCGCGCGTTTTGCGCAGACGCGCGTGGTCATCACGCTTGCGACCGGCACGCACCCATCGTCCGACGCCGAAATCGCCCGTCGCTCCTGGGTGGAGCTGACTGTCGAGGATGACGGGCCGGGGCTGGAGCCGGGACAGATCAGCGAAGCGATGAAGCGCGGCAGGCGGCTGGACGAGAGCCGGCCGGGCACGGGTCTCGGATTGTCGATCGTTTCCGAGGTGGTGTCAGAGTACCATGGCCGCTTTTCGCTGTCGCGCAGCGCCATCGGCGGCCTGAAAGCCGATCTGATTTTGCCGGGCCTTTCGAAAGAGCTTGCGTGAGGCAAGAAAAAAGGCAAGAAATTCAATGCCGGTATATTAGGTGCAATGCGGTAGGAAAGAGGACAGGGTTTGGTTGACGTGTATGATGGCTGCCGCTCCGTGACAATGCGTTCGCTGGTGTCACGCCCGGCACTTCTCTCGATCCTGTGCGTATCGATGCTGAGCGCCTGCACCACCACGGGCACCCGCCCGGCGGGCGGCGGCCTGTTTGGCCGTTCTGCGCAGCCCTCGACGCCGTTCCTTGCCAATCTGGAAGGCGGCATTGTCGGGCGAAGCGGCGTTGAGCTTGACAGGGGTGACCAGACCAAGGCGCTGGAAGCCGAATATAAGGCGCTGGAAACCGCCCCGGTCGGCACGCCTGTCACCTGGACGGGCGATGACGCCAAGGGCCAGGTGGTCGCCAATGCGCCCTACCAGGTCGGCAATCAGAATTGCCGGCAATATTCGCATACCTTGACGGTCGACGGACGGGAAACCAGGGCGCGCGGTGCAGCCTGCCGCAATGCCGATGGAAGCTGGTCGCCGCTGACGTAACCAGTTTGACGTAAATCAAGGTCACGGGCCTTTTGCGATGACAAGAAGAGGCATAGCGGTGCAGCCGGGAGATGGCCTGCGGTGCGGCGTGATGTCTCAAATTCGCGTCATCCCCGCGCTTCATGTTTCCATGTGCCGCGCATTCGAGTAATTGAGCCTTATGTTCTGGATTGTCGTTGCGATATTGACGGCGGCTGTTGCCATCGTCCTGATGTACCCGCTGATGCGGAAGACCGAGGCGCCCGAGACGCGCCGCGACGGTGAGGTTGCCGTTTATCGCGACCAGCTGGCCGAGCTTGACCGCGAACGCGCCGCCGGCCTGATCGGGCAAACCGAAGCGGACTATGCCCGCGCCGAAATCGGCCGCCGGCTTCTCGCTGCCGCCGAGACGGAAGAGCAGCCCGGCAGAGAGGCGCGCCCGCTGCGGCACAATCTCGCCGCCAGCCTCATCACCATTCTCTTGCCCGCACTCGGCCTCTGTCTTTACATCTGGAACGGCAGTCCGGAGGTGCCGGACATGCCGCTCGAGGCACGTCTTGAAAAGCCCGGTAACGACATGAACCTGCTGGTCGCACGGGCCGAAAGGCATCTGGCGCAGAATCCGGATGACGGTGCGGGCTGGGACATTCTTGCGCCGATCTATTTCAAGACATTGCGGCTTGGCGATGCCGAGCTTGCCTATCGCAATGCGCTTCGTATTCTGGGGCCGAGCGCCGAACGATTGACGGGCCTTGGCGAAACGCTGGTTGCCGGCAATGACGGCATCGTCATAGAGGCCGCGCGCGATGCGTTTGCGCAGGCCGAACAGTTGAAACCTGGTAATCCGCGCGCCCGCTTCTATCTGGCGCTTTCGCTGGAGCAGGCTGGCAAGGCGGAGGAAGCACGCGCGGCCTTTGCAGCGCTGGCGGCCGATGCGCCGGCCGGCGCGCCGTGGCTGCCGCTGGTTCAAGAGCATATCGCCCGCACCGG